>JANRKU010000015.1:0-6624 GCA_033763335.1 bacterium | reverse complement strand
TTTGGCTTCATCGCGCATTTGGTCGAGTGTTTTGCGAATCATGTCATCGAGCGCCTCTTGAATATTATCATCTTTGAGGCTTTTTAAGCGACGCAATGTCACATCATAGCCAATTTCTGGGATGAGCAAAACGGCAAATTCGATGAGGCGCGGATGACGGCGGGCGGCGGTTGCCAATGCGTCTGCTTGGTCTAGCGTCAGGGGAATATCTTGACTATGAGCAAAATCGGCGGTGATTTGTGACGCGATTGCGCTGGGCAATTGGGGCGGTGGATATTGCTTGCGCGGTTTGAATTCATCCCACAGACGGCGCGTGGTGATGAGGACAGGCACATCATTCGCCACCACTTGGCGCAAGAGCATCACATACCCCTCGCGCACATCGGCTTTCATGACATCTTCGGCATTATCCACCACCACCAATGGCTTAAATTGCCCCAACCGCGCCAAAACATCATCGGGCTTGGTCTCATCGGGCAAATCCAGATGGGTGCGGAATAGGCGCAATAAATCGGTGTGACTGCTGACCTCTGAACAGCGATGCCATACCGCCCCTGTGGGATATGCCAGCGCGATTTCTGCTGATAGGCGCGATTTTCCCCATCCGCCCACGCCGATAATCTGCGTGATGTGCGGTCCGATGAGGGCTTGTATCGCCTGAACATCGGCATTGCGTCCGCGCAAGGGATTTTTGAGGAAGGGCAGATAAATCCGCAAGGTGTCTCTGCCTGTGACGGTGGTCAAGTAGGGTGTGGGCAATTCTGCGCCTGTCGCCCCGCCGAGTGCGCCCAAAAAGGCGTTCATGCCCGTATCAAAATTTTTCACGAGGTCGGCATATTGAATTTGTTTGATATACAGCCAAATATTTTCGGGTTTACAGTCTTGTAATCGCAAAACATATAACGGCTTTTTGAGTTCTTGCACGAGCAAACATTCTGCCCCACAAATGCCCGAATCGAGCGAATTTTCGCTCATGATGAACACACCCACATCGGCATTTTTGATTGCCATGCGAATTTCTTTATCCCACGACGGGGTACCGGGCATGATGCCGTTACGATGGTCTACCCACACGGTATGACCCGCTTGTTGCAGGGTATCGGCAATGCGGTTGATGTGGTCATCGTCTTTGGTGCTGTGGCTGATAAAAATGGTCTGGTTGGTCATGTGGTATTATTACCCCTGAATGGATGGATTGATAATATGCCGATAATATAACATGCGCGAGGGATATGGTGCAATGAATTGGGCAATCGCGCATGGTCTTGTAATGCCCCACGCATCCCATTATAATAATGTTCCATATACGGTCACAGTTAGGAGTGCTGTTTTATCATGTCTAGTCAAATTCGCTCGCGCAATCCAAAACCACCCGAAAGCCTAATTGATTTTGCACAAGAACATGAACGGGCATGGGGTAATGAATCGTATACCAATCGCCCCACCCTCGCAGACATCCTCAACGCCCCTGTGGTCGTATTCTGGAAACCTGTCGTCATCCAAGATGATAATCCACGCCAAAAAAATGCGCCGCCTCCGTTGCGTGAGACCATCACCCTGCATGACCAATTGGGAGAGGTGGAGCAATATCTCACCAAATTGCTGTTTCGGGTTGGGTTTAACCCACTCGATAGGCAACTGGTACGCATTTTTCATAAAGGGCAAAAAGTTAAAATTAAAGGTGTGAAAATTATATTTGAAAATGATGCCCGTTCATCTGGTGATGATGGATTTTAGATATTAGTCGCTGTGGGCGCAACATGTTGCGCCCTTACATCATACCCCAACCCCTTTTTTAGATATTAGCCCACACTTATGACCGTCATAAGGCGTTGCGCCTCTCTACTACCATGATTTGATGTTATAGTCTTATCATGATGGTAGCGAGGTTTTTTTATATCATCACAAAGGATAAAACAACAATGAATATACTCAAATCGTTATTTGGTGGTAGTGGCGCAGGGGTGGTATCGGCATCAGAGGCAAAAAGTTTGCTCGATAGTGGCACCCCACCCTTTGTGTTAGATGTTCGTGAACCAAGCGAATACACATCGGGTCATATCGCTGGGGCAACATTAGTGCCACTCGGTCAGCTTGAAGCGCGGATGAATGAGTTGCCAAAAGACCGTCAGATTATCTGTGTGTGTGCGTCTGGCGGGCGCAGTAGCATGGCAACCCAAAAATTGGCAAAGGCTGGTTATGATGTTGTCAATTTGCGCGGGGGCATGATGGGCTGGCAGATGGAAAAATATCCCATTCAAAAGGGAAATTAGGGAGAAATAACATGCTCATCCTCATCTTTGGCATCGGGTTTGGCGTTGGGACATTGCTCGGATTATTGGGCGGTGGTGGGGCGATTATCACCGTCCCCGCGCTGGTGTATTTGGTGGGGCAATCGCCACAGGTCGCAGTCACCACATCACTCGCCATTGTGGGCGCAAATAGCGCGATGGGAGCATTTTTGCATAATGCCCATGGGGCGCTCAATTGGCGGGTGGCGTTGGTTTTTGGCGGGTCGGGCATGGTGATGTCGTATCTATCGGCGGGGGTATCGAAGCAATTTTCGCCCATTTTATTGATGATGGCGTTTGCGGTACTGATGTTGCTCATCGGCGCGTTGATGGTGTTTTATCGCCCCAAAGAAGGGATGACTGACCAGCCGATTTCGTTGATAAAGGTGGTCATCAGTGGCGCGTTGGTCGGATTATTAACGGGATTTTTGGGCGTGGGTGGCGGATTTCTCATCGTGCCTGCATTGGTGATATTGGTGGGGTTGCCGATGAAACAAGCCATTGGCACATCGCTGGTCATCATCGCTATGAATAGCACATCGGGCTTTTTGGGTCATTTGAGTGGTCAGGCAATTGATACCACGCTGATAGTCACCTTTGTGCTGGCGGGGATGGGTGGGACATTTGTGGGTGTGCGTATTGGGCGCATGGTCTCCCCCACGCTCCTCCGCAAGGGGTTTGCGGGATTTGTGATTATATTGGCGGTCTTTTTGCTGATAGACAACATGAGCAAATTGGTCTAGTGGCTTATTTATAGATATTCGATTTTATTTTCATCAAGATAAAAACAGATTTTATCGTTTGCCAAAGGATTCCTCTTTTGCTTCATGGATAATCCCACAAAAGACCCATGATGAACCTCAATACTTTTTTCATGAAAATGACCGTTATAATGATACTATACGACCAAATTGGGACGATAGAGGTGTTTATTATAGCATGTTAGCATTTGAGAACCCCCTGCAATACATGGACATCATCGAACACCCACATCACTTTTATGAATTTATTTTTCGGGCAGGTAGCCCCCCGCGTTATGCCTATGATGATTGGGTGACTGCTGTTGGGCAACTGTATCAATTGCCCATTGAGACCCCCATCAAATTATTGACCAATGGTCATCACATTGAGGCGATTCCGATGACCTATGCCTTCCAAAAATCGCGCATCTTGCTCAAAAATCATCCCATTCGCCCACGGATGCGCTCGGTATTTTTGATGCCCGAATCGCAACGGATTGTGGATAGGATGTTTCAATCGTTTGCACAATTATTGCGAACAGGAAATGAAATCCGCACCCTATACGGGGATAAACGGGCAGACGCATTGGATTTTCTCTTTGCCAATGAGCCAGAAAATCATCCCCAACGGGTCAATCATAACGCTTAAGATTCATATAACACTCACACTTTAGGGCGATGGCTTTGGTTTATACTGATAGGTACATATTATGTCAAAATCGTTTATGAAGGATTTTAATAAACCATGTTACCTGCCGAAACGCCATTGCCCAACATGAAAATCATTGAGTATCCGCATCATTTTTATGAATTCGTCATCCAAGAGGATAGCTCCTCGCGCCGCGCATTTGATAGTTGGATAGCAGGTATGGAAAAATTGTATCAATTACCATCAGAAACCCCGCTAAAAGTATTGACCAATGCTGCTAAAATTGAAACCGTATCGTTGACCTATCCCCTACAAAAATCACAACTCCTGCTCAAAAAATATCCAAATCATCCCAAAATGCGCCTCGTTGTGTTGATGCCAGAATCACAAGGGATTTTTAGCAGAATTTTGTTATCATTTCCTCAATTGGTACGCACAGATGATGAAATCCGCACCATGTATGGGGATAAACGGGAGCAAGCCATTGATTGGTTATTCGCCAATGAGCGACATAACCGCCCACAACATCTGGCGGATAACGCCTAAAAATTCATAATAAATTCAGCCCTTTATGAGATACATTTCGCTATAATGATAGTTATGTGACTAAATAATCTCATGGAAAGGGTTTCATTGCATGTTGCCTATGAAAACATCGCTTCAATATATGGATATCATCGAACACCCACATCACTTTTATGAATTCATCATGAAAACAAAAAGTGAGTCACGGTTTGGTTTTGATAATTGGGTGATGGGCATGGAAAAAATCTATCAGTTACCCAGTGAAACTCCCATTAAATTATTGACTGATGCGCTCATGCTAGATAACATCCCATTAACCTATTTCTTTCAGAAATCGCAAATGCTCCTCAAAAAATATCCCAATCACCCCAAAATGCGAATTGTTGTTTTGTTGCCAGAATCGCAAGGGCTTATGGGTAAGGCGGTGCTATCCTTTGCCCAAATCTTGCGGACAGGCGATGACATCCGTATTTTGTATGGGGATAACCACAAGCAAGCCCTCGACTGGTTATTTGCCAATGAACCACATCAGCGCCCAAGTAGCCTAAGTAATAAAAAATAAAATTCATACGAAATTCAGACCTATAGGTAGGTTTTTTGATATATAATAAGAATGATTATATGTCTAAATTAGCTACTTGAGGTTTTTATTGTAAGATGCTCATCATCAATACACCGCCCCAACACATGGAAATCATTCAACACCCGCATGACTTTTATGAATTTATCTTTAAGGCAAAAAGCCCCGGTCATCTGGCATTTGATGAATGGCTAATTTATATTGAGCAGATTTATCAGTTCCCCAAAACCACCCCTGTCAAAATATTGACCGATACCCGCGCCATTGGGTCTGTGCCATTGGCGTATGCCTTTCGCAAGGGACAACCGCTTGTCGCCAAATATCCCAGTCGCCCAAAGCCGATTCGCTCGGTGTTTTGGGGCATAGAATCGAATGCGATTTTAGAGAAAATGCTCAAGTCGTTCCTGCAATTGTTGCGGACAGGCGACCATTATATGGTCGTTTATGGTGATGCACGCAAGGAAGCACTCGACTTTTTATTCATTCATGAACCCGACCATCATCCAGAAAATATTAAATAGAGGACTATCATGCTGGCTATCGAAAACCCGCCACAATACCTAGATGTTATACAACATCCCCACCATTTTTATGAGCTTATCTTCAAGGCTGGGTATCCAACACGCCCCGCTTTTGATGAGTGGTTATTTTATTTAGAGAAAATTTATCAACTCCCCAAAGACACTTCTGTCAAATTATTGACCGATACGCGCCTCACCGAGACCATCCCATTGGCGTATGCCTTCCGCAAAACACAGACACTTCTTCGGCAATATCCCAACCGCCCCAAAATGCGCTTGGTGTTTTTATCGCCCCATTCACATGCTGTCGTAGAAAAATTATTTCAATCATTCGTCCAATTGTTGCGGACAGGGGATGATATTCGCTATTTCTATGGTGATGATAAACGCGATGCCCTATTGGATTTTCTGTTTGCGAATGAAGCCGAAAATCACCCAGAAAAACTGATGAAGTAATTAAATTGCCGTATTGGTCTATCATTTGTCCCGATATCGGTTCAAAACAACTTAGCAATCCCATTCTCTCAAGAAAAATTCATCAATTTTTCAGATTATTACCCCTTACATTTTGTTATAATCATCTCATTATATTGACCATACAAAGGAAGTTTTTTGATGTTAACCATTACCACCCCGCCCAAATATCTCATCATTCATCAACACCCCAATCATTTTTACGAATTTATCTATAAAGAGGCGAATCGGGCGGCATTGGATGAATGGTTTATGTATATTGAGCAACTCTATCAATTGCCAGAAGGCACATCGGTGAAGGTGCTGGTAGATACCACCCAAACCATTCAGCCCCCCCTCACCCATGCCTTCCGCAAGGCACAACCGTTGGTCAAAAAATATCCAAACCGCCCAAAACCCATGCGCTATGTGTTTATGGGCGCAGAAAATCAGGGTGTGATGCACCGCATTTTGCAATCGTTCATTCAATTGCTCAATACGGGCGATAATACTTTTTATCTGTATGGCGAAAAACGCGAAGAAGCATTGGACTTGTTATTTGCCAATGAGATAGAGAACCGCCCACAAGTAGCACGCCAATAGTATAAATCTGACCACCTCTGCTGTGATACAATCTCATTATCAATATTTTGATTGCCAGTTCGTATAATTACTTTACGGCAGGCGCTAAAGCACCCGCCTAGACTATCTAAAACCTGCTAATGCAAGTTAGTTTTTTAATACGGATTATTTTTTGTGGCTGACATACGAGGCTAAAGCCTCTAGTACAGCCATTACATCCTTCAAAATAGGCAGGATTGTAATGGCTGACTAGCACGCAAGTGCGTATGTCAGCCACAGAATA
>JANRKU010000014.1:0-22999 GCA_033763335.1 bacterium | reverse complement strand
AGCCAGTGAACTTGACCAGCATCACGTTCTTCATCAAATATCTCTATAAAATCGGCTAAAAGGGTAATCATATATCCAATATCGTTTCGAGATTCATAAGCTAAACATGCCAAGCACAAATAATCTGTTCTTTGTTGTGTCCTTCCTGCAAATGGATGGTCAATTGTTACCATAATGAGGCGATTGGCAGTCGCATATGGCAAATGTTCGGTATCATCGTCTTTACCTGTCATGCCCACATCAACGGCTCTTATAGCGCGATACCCACGTTCTATAAGACCTTTTGCGACATGCCGATGGATATGTTCATCAAGATAGAAGCCAATATCACTTTTGACGGTCACGGGCATATCTCTCAAAATATTCCAATGATTCTTTTTCGTCTAGTGCATCTTGTATATCCAATTCAGCTTGATGTTCCTGATAATAGAGTAGCGCAGATAATACTTCGGCTCGTGAGAGGCTATAACCATCACATAAATCCTCAACACTCGAATTGTTCGCTTTCTGAAATGATACAAGAAACATAATCGGAATTTTGCGCCCACGAATATGCGGACGGTCATTCCGCATTTCAATGTATTTGCTCAGGTCTACTTTTTCGGCAATCATCATCATTCCTCACTTACACTTTTTTATCTGTTATATCATTATCTTAGCCAGTGAACTTGACCAGCATCACGTTCTTCATCAAATAGCTCTATAAAATCGGCTAAAGCCTTAATTGCTCCGCCAATATTGTCATGTAAATCTTTCGATAAGCAAATAAGTCCTAAATAATTAGTCCGATATAATGTCCTAGTGGCAAACGGTTTATCCATCGTGACCAATAACAACCGATTTGTGGTTGCATAAGGCAAGTGTTCTGTATCATCATCTTTGCCCGTCATGCCAATATCAACTGCCATAATTGCCCGATAACCTTGTTCAATAAGGGCATTGGCTATCACGCGCCGCATATGCTCATCAAAATAAAAGCCTATTTTACTTTCGATGGTCACGGGCATACCTATCAAAAAGTTCTTTTTCTTCTTGTCTATCTAATTCTTCTAGCTTATCTAGCTCTTCTTGATGTTCTTGGTAATATAGCAATACTGCCAGCACTTGCGCTTTTGACAGCGTGTAATCGTAACAAAGTTGCTCGACAGTATAGTTATTTGCTTTTTGTGTGCCAATAACAATCATAATTGGCAATCTGCGCCCACGAATATGCGGGCGGTCATTCCGCATTTCGATATATTTGCTCAAGTCTACTTTTTCGGCAATCATCATCATTCCTCACTTACACTTTTTTATCTGTTATATCATTATCTCAGCCAGTGAACTTGACCAGCATCGCGTTCTTCATCAAATAGCTCTATAAAATCGGCTAAAAGGGTGATGGTATGCCCTATATCTACCTGAATGTTATAAGGTAAGCACACCAGACAAAAATAATCTGTTCGCTGTTGTGTTCTACCTTCAAAAGGGTGGTCAAATGTCACCATAATTAGCCGATTAACAGTTGCATATGGCAAATGCTCGGTATCATCATCTTTACCTGTCATGCCCACATCAACAGCGCGGATAACATGATACCCGCGCTCTATAAGCCCTTTTGCAACGCGACGGTCTACATGTTCATCAAGATAAAAACCAATATTACTTTTGAGGGTCACGAGCATATCTCTCAAAATATTCAAGTGATTCTTTTGTATCTAATTCATGTTGCTCATCTAATGCTTTATGGTGTTCTTGATAGTAAAGTAATGCCGACAGTACCTCTGCTTGTGAAAGGGTGTAAGCATAGCATAGTTCATCAACACTCGCGTTATCGGCTTTTTGGGTGTTGATAATAAACATAATCGGAATTTTGCGCCCACGAATATGCGGGCGGTCATTTCGCATTTCGATATATTTGCTCAAGTCTACTTTTTCGGCAATCATCATCATTCCTCGCCTATTCTTTATAGCCTCATCATAGCACTTTTGACCTATCTTGACCAGAATACTACCAATAAAAATTGGTTTTATTGCATTCCCATTGTCATACCCGATGGAATGCGGTTATAATCTAACTATTGTTAAATTTATTGTCACCTTTTTGATAGTTATTGAAAAAATAGGTTTTTTTATGGGTCATATTGAAGAAATACCCGAATTAAAAAAGAAATCGGGGACGGCACTTGTTTTAAGTGGTGGTGCAACAAAAGCCTTTTATTTTCATCTTGGTGTCATGAATATCCTCCGCCCAGACGACATATCATCTATTGTTGGGTCAAGCGCGGGTGCGGTTATGGGCGCATTTTTAGCCTCTGGCATTGCCCCAGAAACGCTCATATCGGCATTACATCAAGGAAAGGTCTATATCCCAAAATTTGATGCGTGGGTCAAAAGCCTCACATCGGGCATGTTATTCCGCCCCAATTATGTGGATATAGCCAAACAAGCCGTCAGAAGCACCGTAGAGACGGCGCTTTTTTTGGCGACTATGCCATGGCTACGGGGAAAAGATGTGGTGGCAGAAACGCTAGAACGGGTCATGTCTGGTGCGCCAGATATTCGCGCCATATTCAATTCTGGCGCTCTCGAAGAATTATTCCGCACACTCCTCCCCTCCCCCGATTTTAGAGATACCGAAATTGACCTATATGTCACCGCCACCGCACTCGATTCAAAAACCCGCGCCGTGTTTAATAGTGTCTATGATTTTGAATGTCATGAAGATGCGTTCATGACCGATGTTCCCATTCACCGCGCTATTCGTGCGTCAACCGCCGTCCCCGGTTTATTTGACCCTGTAAAGATTAAAGGGCAATATTGGGTAGATGGCGAAATCAAGCGCACGCTCTCTGCTGATATTGGTGTAAGCCTCGCAGACCGCATCATCATCTCACATACCTATCAACCCCTCTGGTTAGAAAATGGTGCCACGGTTGCCGACATGGGCGCAGTCAATATTTTACGCCAATCGGTGATTACGGTTGTCCATGAACGGATTAACCGTTGGCGCGAACGATTTGAAGAAAAAAATCGGTATAAAGAGGTTATCTGGATTCAACCAGAACCCGATGACATTGAATTTTTTCTTGCACCAGAATTTTCTTTCTCCTATGAAACACAAAAACGCCTCATCCGCAGTGGAGAACTTGCGGCACTCAAAGTTTTGGGTCATACTAAGTAACAAATGTCTATCCAATCGCAAATCATAGGGGTGACGAATTAGTAAAAGGGAGAGGATGTTATGGCGGTAAAAAATGAGCGCATTTTAGGTCCCGTAGATGGGGCATTTTATTATGTTGAGAGCCAAAAAACGCCGATGAATATCGGTGCAGTGTGTATTTTTGATGGCACAATGCCATTTGATGAATTGGTTAAATTTGTAGATTCTAGAATTCATCGTGCGCCAATTTATCAACAAAAAATTGTACAAGCGCCGTTAAATTTAGGTCAACCCACATGGATGTATGACCCCGATTTTTATGTTGGCAATCATATTTTTCGTTTGCGCCTAGAATCACCGGGTAATGATGAGCAATTGCGTCAATTGTCTGGGCGCTTGGTCTCTAGCCCACTGAACCGCGATAAGCCCTTGTGGGAAATGCACGTTATTGAGGGGTTGTCAGATAGTCGCACAGCCATTTTCTTTAAGGTACATCATTGTATGGTAGATGGTCTGGCGGCGGTGGAACTCCTCACCTTGCTCTTTGACCTCACCCCAGATATTTCTGAACCAGAACCCAAACCCCTCTATGATGCCCCACCCATCCCAGAAACGGGCAAACTCATTGTAGATTCCATCCGCCGTGATATTCCGCAGGGCTTCAAAATTCTGCGTAAAGTGGGCGGAGAATTATCGTATATTGGCTCTTTGTTAGCAGATAAAGAAAAACGACGCAAAACATTTATCGGTGTGGCAAATTTGCTCAATGATAACCTGCGCCCCATCCGCAAATTGCCCATCAACGGCAGAAATAGCGGTAGGCAACACCTCGCATGGACAGAATTTTCACTCGCAGAAATCCGCGCCATCAAATCGGGGCGCAATGCCTCTGTGAATGATGTGATGCTCACCATCCTCTCCACTGCCATCATGTATTATCTACAAGAATTGGGGACAGACTTTGATGCCCAAAATTTCTTGCGCGTCCTCGTGCCTGTCAGTATGCGGATGGAAGATGAAAAAGAAGATTTTGGCAATCGCATTTCTGTCATCACGGTAGATGTGCCGTTTGGTATCAAAAATCCGCTAGACCGCCTCGATGCAGTGGCGGCTTATAGCAAATTCATGAAAGAATCATCGCTATCTGTCGGGTTAGACCTCATCCTCACCCTGCCCGCGTTGCTCCCATCTATCACCCAACCGTTGGTATGGGCAACCGCGCCACTGGCATTTTCGGTGGTGGCACATACATGGTGTACCAATGTAGCAGGTCCACAAATCCCTGTTTATTTGCTCGGCAGAGAGATGAAACACAGCTATGGATATTTCCCACTCAATCCCTCTTTTGGGATGGCATGTGTCATCATGAGTTATAACCAACGCATCAGCATGAATTTGGTCGCAGATAGCGCCATCATCCCCGATATTCGGGATATTCGCAAACAATTAGACCGCGCCTTCCTCGAATTGCGGAGCGCCGCCAAAGTACAACCGATTGAACCCATCGTTATTGAACGCACACCCAAAAATATGCCAGAGCAAATCGTTAATACACCACAAATTGTCTCTGGATTGGTCATCGAAACCACAGAAAATGGCAATGGAACAAGTTCACATGAGCCAGAAGCCGATGAACCGAGTGTCCCAAAACGCATCACGCTCTTCTCTGATGGGTGGGCAAAAGCCTATATGCAAGTGTTGAACAATAGCAAAGCCTATCATGATGCCTCTACAGGTTGGACAGCAGGTCCGTTGGCGATGGTTATGAAAGCCTCCCCTGCCAATGGATTCCCCAGAGATGCCGCCGTCATTTTAGATTTGCATAAAGGGGAATGTCGAGATGGGCGTGCATTGACCGTTGATGAAGCCATGCACGATGCCAGTTATGTGATTGAAGGCAATTATGGCAGTTGGATGAAAGTCCTAAGTGGGCAAGCACAACCCTTGGGGATGATTATGCGCGGACAGCTACGCCTCAAAAAAGGAAGCCTGCCCGGATTATTGCCATATACAAAATCTGCCCAAGAATTAATTAAATGCGCTCAAAAAATTGATGAATTAGAAACGATTAAATAAAAACGACTATCCGTGTGGCGGACATACGACCCTAAAGGGTCTAGTCCGCCATTACACATTTGTCTGTTTGATGGGATGTAATGGCGGACTAGCGAAGTGTATGTCCGCCACTGGCACGGATAAATACATCCCCATTTTGAATTTTTAATTAGGAGACCCTCATATGCAAGAATATCCAAAAACAATGTCTATTTCTGGCGATGAATATACCTTTAGACTCATGACCACCAAAGACCGCGATGTGCTTTTGGGGATGGTCAAACAAATCACCGATTCCGATTTATGGTTTTTGCGCCACGACATCACCCAAAACGATGCCATTGATGACTGGATTCGAGATATAGACCACAAACGCGCCCAAACCCTGATTGTTGAAGATAACGGTAAGGCGATTGCCTTTGGCATTTTGTACTACAATCAGGTATTTTGGAATCGGCATTTGGCAGAAATGCGCGTGCTGGTGGCATCATCCCATCGCAATCGCGGATTGGGGACAAAAATCGCTCGTGAATTAACCGTCCTCGCCAAAGATTTATCCCTGGAAAAAGTGTTGGTCTATATGGAAGCCAACGACAAAGCCGCCCGCCGTATGGTGGAAGATTTGGGCTTTAAGCCAGAAGCCATTTTATCCGATTGGGTAAAAACCCGTGATGACCGTCACCGTGACCTGCTCATCATGTCCACTGACCTCGAAAATGTGGGCAGATAAGTTTATATCTAACATGGGGCGCAATCGGTTGCGCCCTGTTTCATGAGAAAGGCTGTGTTGATGTACAGTCATGCACCAGAAAATTATGATTGCCCGTTTTGTCATCTTGCTAATGGGGGTGATGTTGAAGGGATTTGGACAAAACAAGCGGATATTGTATATCAAACAGACCATATCACGGCTTTTATTGGGGCGCGGTGGTGGGAACAATGCAAGGCACACGTTATTATCGTCCCAAACAAGCATATCGAAAATATTTATGATTTAACCCCAGATATTGCCGTTCATGTCCACGAAGCGGCGCGTTTGGTTGCGCTTGCCCTCAAGCATGTTTATGCGTGTGAAGGCACATCTACCCGCCAACATAATGAGCCTGCGGGGTATCAAGAAGTGTTTCATTATCACCTGCATGTATTTCCACGCTATACAGGCGATAGATTATATGAAGACCATCACACCTATCGGTTAACCACACCAGAAGAACGCCTTCCCTATGCAGAAAAACTACGCGCCTATTTCGCCACACTCAAAATATGATTTTTCTCACTCATCTCCTTCTAATCTAATGCTCATTTAATTCCTGCAACTCTGCTACTCCCCCTGCGTATAAATAGATATACAAAACAATATCGTATGTCGTGTATTGAAGGAGAGAACATCATGACAGAAGCAACCGCAAAGAAAACAGCAAAGAAAGTCGCCGCCAAAGTGGAAGAAAAAGTCGAAGAAGTCGTGGCAGATGTTACTGATAAGAATGTATTTGAAACATTCTTTGACCACCAACGTACCGCCGCCACCGAATTTGGCAAAATGCTCGAAGAACTTATCCCATCTGCCATCAAAGACCACGGTCAAAATGCAGTGAAGGAAATGCTCGAAGGCTACCGTAAATTGTTCAATGGTGCTATTGATAATGTCGTGGACACCATCGAAAAAGTGCGTTCCAACGCCAATGTCGAAAATGTGACCGAAAATGTCAAAAAAGCGGCTGAACCCCTCACCAACACCCTCGAAACGATGGTGGAAAATGTGAAAAAAGCCGTCAAGATTGAAATCAAAGACGAAGAAGAAGAGAAAAAAGCCGAATAATTGGTTTTGAATCCCATTCCCTACAAACAGCCGAGTGATAATCACTCGGCTGTTTGTTTTTACACGCAGTTTACATCTTAACCACATTTAGCTAATGCTTTTGGCAGACGATGGGCATAATAATTTCAACGCAAAGGGGAAAACGATGCGTTTTTGGATATTGGTTACGCTACTAAGCGGATTTTTAATCGTCAATACTGCCGATGTATCGGCGCAAGATGTTATTGAATTTGAAGAGCGAACACTCACCCACGATGGGCGAGAGCGCCTATTTTTGCTCTATGTCCCGCCACAATATGACGGCATCACCCCCATGCCCTTAGTCTTTATGCTTCATGGCGGGGGTGGCAATCCGTATGCGTATGAAGAAATGACAGGTTTCGCCCAAAAAGCACAAGATGAGGGCTTTATTTTGGTATATCCCGCAGGGACAGGTCGGTTTCGCAATATGTTGACATGGAACGCGGGCTATTGCTGTGGCTATGCGTTTGAGCAAGATGTGGATGATGTGGGATTTTTTAGCGCCATGATAGAAACCCTCACGGGCGAATATATCATAGACCCCGCACGGATTTATGTCGCTGGTCATTCTAATGGTGGCATGATGGCATATCGGCTTGGGGCAGAATTATCAGATATTTTTGCAGGTGTGGGCATTATGGCGGGGACAATTGGCGGATATGCCACCCCAGAGAGCGACCAGCTTTATATCATCCCAGAGCCAGAAAATCCCGTTTCGGTCATTCATATTCATGGCATGGCAGATGAAAATGTGCGCTATGACGGCGGGGTGAATGATAAAAGTGCCATATCCAGACGAAATGACCTATCTGTAGCGGATGCGATGGTATTCTGGGTGGCGGTTAACCAATGTGACCCTACCCCCAGTACCGAATTGCGCGATGGCGATATGGTGCAGGTAGATATATATGCCTGTGATGCCACTGGCACAGGGGTAACGCTCATCTCGATTGTGGATGGCGGTCATTCATGGGCAGGCGGAGAGGTTTTGCGTCGGCGTGGTGACCAACCCAGCCAACGGGTATCTGCTACTGATGAAATTTGGGCATTTTTTGAGGAACACCCCAAGCCTTAATCATTTTGGATTTTGAAATTGGCATGGGGATAGCTATAATAATACCCATGCCAAAATTACCCAATTCTCAAAAAACCAACACATCTATTCAAAAGACAGTGCGAAAAATACAACCACAGATACCCCTTATCCTTGTGGTCATGATGGCAATGGCGCTCATCGGTATCGCATTGTGGAATGCACGCCCAAAACCCGCCCCAATCATCCCCACAGCCACCATAGAGCCAACCATCACACCCATCCCTACCCGTGAAATTGTGGCAGGGGCAACCCCTATACCCTATGAAGAACTCACCCGCGACTTAGAACGCTCACTGGTGTGGATAGAATCCACCCCACGTACCCGTTTTGCACCTGAACATGGTACTGGTGTGATTTTATCGGCAGATGGCTTGGTATTGACCAACGCCCATGTCATCTCATTTGGTGATATTTCTGGTGAAATCAGGGTTGCCTTGGTGGTCGGTTCACGCCTCATTGAGCGACAAGTCGAAATTATCGGCATTGCCCCATGTGAAGATTTGGCATTGTTGGATATGGTCGGTGAAGATTACATTCCCATCCCCATCAACCCAGACCCCTCTATTGGCTTAGGCACAGAAATTTTTATTTTGGGGTATGGTCAAAGCACGCTATCCAGCAATGTGTCTATCGGATTTGCACGTGGCGAAATTAGTCGCACACTGGTGACATTTTCGCCCTATCAGGCACTCATCGAACACACCGCCGAATTGCTCCCCAGCGATAGTGGTAGCCCCTTATTTAACCGTATGGGCGAGATGATTGGCATGAATACCTTGATGGATGTGCAAGGGCGCGGGAGACGTGCTTCGTATGCTATTGCTCAATCACGAATTCAAACCGCACTCGCTTATTTACAAATTCAAGAACCGCCATCGGTTAATTATGAACTAGGGGCAGATGATGATATGCCTATTTATCGACTCACCGATTACTTTGACCGTCACTGTTATACGAGCCATATAAGAGAAGCAAGCACCCTTTTGGTGAGCGCCCCACCACAAGAATCACACCTCTTTAGCCCCATGGTATCGGTTTATGATGCCAAAAATCAATTGATGGTCTCGCCAACCCGCCTGACATCCGAAGCCAATTACACCACCGCCATCGCCATCCCAACGGCAGGGAGTTATACGGTGGTCATTGGACGCGAATCCACGACCACCAGTGGCGCAGATAAATTAGGCGATTACACCCTGTCTATTCGCCAAGAAAATTAGCCGTTACCTAGCCAGACGCTAAAGCATCTGGCTAATTACCAAAACCCCATAAATGGGGCTGATATACCCAATGATTCGAGAAAATAGTCTTAAAAACCTCATTTTTCCCTAAAAATTGGCAGACCAACCTGCTTTAGCAGGTTTTAGATAGTCTAGGCAGGTGCTTTAGCGCCTGCCGTAAACAAATTGATAGGTTTAACACAATCAAAATATCCGCCAAAAAAATTAGCTATTGCGGGGCATATTATTGGCAAAATCTTCGCAAATTTTGACACTCGTCCCAACATAGATGAAGTAATAGCGCACATTGTCTTCGGTATAATCCCACGCATCGGCACAGGGTCGCAATCCAGGGTCAGTCTCTGAATCGCTAAAAAATGGCGATGGGATGAGGCATCCGAGTTGGTTATTCAAATTGGCGAATCTATCCCAATTGATACTCAACACAGCACCCACGCTATTCGACACGGTGTTATGCGAATAAAAGCGGATAGCAAAGGCATCCACCTTGCCCATAATGCACTCTAAATAATTTTGCACCAATCCCAATTGACGCAAGAAAATTCTATCGGCAATATCGGTAACAACATTGGGGATTTGTTGCCCTGTGATAAATTCGGCAAATTTATCAATGACATTCACTTCTTTTACCACATCAATGGCATTTGTCATCGTGTATTCGGTGAGGGTGGGTAAAAATGAAGATGCCGCCTTACCGGGTGTTTGTGATTGACACGCGACCAACAGTAATAAACTCGACATCAATACCCCAAAAATAATTTTTCTCATCATGAATATCCTTCTTATGACTGACAATTATGACTATGATAGCAGAAAAAATAGGCGCATTATCCCCATCACATTGGGGGTAAATTTGCCCCAATATATCAAAACTGCTACACTGTTTTTATTTGACAGTGAACGAATGGGGATAAAATGCCATGAAAGCCGATAGTATCTCAATTTCTAAAGTATTCAGTGGGGGCGGTGATGTTCAATATATATTGCCCCATTTTCAGCGTGAATATGCGTGGGATAAAGAAAATTGGGAGACGCTCCTCGCTGATTTATGGGATGTGTACGAGCTTTATAACCCCGAAAACGAGCCAGAACATTTTATGGGGGCGCTGGTGGTCATCAATGATGGCACACGCAACGGCACAATCCCTGTTTTTAAGCTGGTGGATGGTCAACAACGCCTCACGACCATCTCGGTATTGCTATCAGCATTGGGGCAATTGGTCAAAGAATCGCACCCTGCCCTACATAAGCGCATCCGCAAAATATTGCTCAATGTCGATGAAAAAGACCTTCTGTATTACAAATTAGTCCCCACAGCCAAACGTGATGATAGAGACACCTATTTTCATATTTTGGATAACGAAACAGTACCTCCTCAGAGTGAATCACGCATTGGGGGCGCATTTGAGTATTTTCTGCGGAATTTGCGCGTCAAATTGGCAAAAACTGACCCGGAAAAATTATCACAGGTTATCCTCAATTGCCTGCATGTTGTTTTTATCACCCTAGAACAACGAGAACGCCCCTATGAAATTTTTGAGAGCCTCAATGCCAAAGGCAAGCCCCTCACCGCGCCCGATTTAGTCCGCAACTATATCGCCATGAGCCTGCCAGAAAATATCCAAGAGGCGATATTCAACAAATCATGGTTAGCCATTGAAGAACTGCTCAATGAAAATCGCACCCGCTTGGGCATTGGCGAGCTATCGGCATTTTTGCGCCATTATTTATCATTGCGCGGAAATTCGCTTTGCGCCCGTGACCGCATTTATCAACGCTTCCGTGACCGCATGGAAAAAGAGTTCAAGGCACATGAGGCATTTATCCGCGAAGTACAAACCCTTCATCGCTATGCCATTTATTATGACCGCTTGTTGCGCCCAGAAAATGAGCCAAATAAAGAGGTTTCTACCCGCCTACGCCGACTGAATGCCCTAGAGACCAGCACCGCCTATCCATTTTTGATGCAAGTTTATGCCGATTGGGACATGGGGGTTATTGATACACACGGATTTTGTGAGGTTATAGACATCCTCGAAAATTACACCATGCGGCGCTATTTGGCAAATTTGCCATCCAACTATACCAACAAACTGTTCCCATCGTTGTATCGTGAAATTGATACAGGCTATTACACCGATACCCTGCGCCGTGCCATCATCACCAAAAATTATCCGAGCGATAATCTCATCCGCGAAACACTGCGCCAACGCCGTTTATATGAGGCAAAAACACAACCACGTCTCGCCTTTTTATTGGATAGCATCAACCGTCACTTATCACAAAATACGGGTGGCTATACTGTTTTGGATGGCAACCCTATCATCGAGCATATTTTCCCCCAAAACCCCTCTAAAGAATGGCAACAATCCACCAGCGAATCGGAAATAGACGAAATTCTGCGTGATTATGTGCATACATTGGGCAACCTGACTATTGTTACCCAAGAATGGAATTCATCCCTATCCAATAGCGCCTATGCCAGCAAAAAAGTCCGCCTCGCGTCTCATGCGTTGATGATAAATAGCGCCTATTTTGGGCGCGATGATGCCCCTGCCCAATGGGATAAGAATAGCATCATCACGCGCACAGAAGCCCTCACCAACGTGTTACTGGATATTTGGGGGTCATTAGGCGAAGCCCGCATTGATACAGGCGATTATACGGGCAAAAAACCGTATGCCCTGTCTATTTTGGGTGATAATTTTGAGGTGAATAGCTGGCGTGCCATATTGATAAAAATGGCAGAAATTGGGATTGAGTATGGCGCGTTTGAGCAAATGCGTGAGCGTTTTCCACGTACACTAAGCCCTGATGAACGCGAGCGTTCCATTCAATTGAGCAATAAGTGGTGGTTATATATCAATAAAAGCGCAACTGATATTATGGATTTTTGCGAAAAAACTGCCGCCTTAATTGGCTTATCCGATGACGAATGGGAAGTGGTGTACGAATAATCGTTTATAATGGTCATAGGGGCATGAACTATCATGCCCCCCAATTTGAGATAAAAAGGTGATGCAATGGCAATTCAAAAACGCGATAATTTATTCACGGGTGTAAATATAAAAAGGGCATATATCCGCGCCTTTCGGCTCTAATTCACCCTACAATTCTTCAAAATAGGCGGATTTTGTAAGGGACGACTAGCATCGCGTATGTCGTCCCCTAACTAACCCTTTTTCCCCAATTAATGATGAGATACCTATCCAAATGAGCTTGTTGACAATTATTTTAGTCTATACTAAAATATAATTTATACGAGCAAAAATAACTAAGGAAGGTATCCATGCTAGACACACTCGCACTACAACACACATTGCTCAATGGGGCTATTGTTAGCCTTGTAGTCGGCATTATTATCATGGGGTCGCTGATGTTTAATTCACGCCTGTGGCTACAAGATTATCCCAAGCAAATCCGTGATAAAGTGCCACCTCTATCCCCACTTGAGAAGCGACAACGGCTAATTGTTGGTGTGCTATTCATGAGTATCCTCTTTGGAATGGTTATTTTGGAGGCATTACAATTACGGGCAAATGATGTTTCGTTTGGCACGGCTTATCTGCATATTTTCATCGTGCTATTCATGTTCAACCTGTTTGATGCTCTTGTGCTGGACCTGTTCATCCTCACATTCTTAAAGCCAAAATTCGCCATTCCCCCTGGCGCAGAAGGCATGGAATATCTAATCTATGACTATCGCAAGCAGTTTACCGATTTTCTAAAGGGGATGGTCTTTTGTGCGATTGCTAGTCTCCCCTTCGCCGTGATTGCAATCTTATAACACCACTATAATCAAAAAGGGCGCATCTGTGTGTGCGCCCTCATGAAAAATCGTGTCGTATCTTAGTTCAAATTCTCAAAAATGCCTGCCGCACCCATGCCACCACCGATGCACATCGTCACCATACCATATTTCGATTGGCGACGTTTCATTTCGTGCATCAATTGAACGGTCAATTTTGCGCCAGTGCATCCCAATGGATGACCAAGTGCAATCGCGCCACCATTCACATTGATTTTATCAGGATTCAAGCCCAATTCGCGGATGACTGCCAATGATTGGGCAGAAAACGCCTCATTCAATTCAAACAGGTCAATATCGTTTTGGTTGATACCAGTACGTTTGAGCAATTTGGGGATGGCGGCAATAGGACCCACACCCATAATTTCGGGGCGAACACCACCCACCGAGAACCCAACAAAACGGGCAATGGGGGTTAATCCGAGTTCTTGTGCTTTTTTGGCTTCCATGATAATCACACCCGCCGCGCCATCGCTCAATGGGCTAGAATTACCGGGTGTCACGCGCCCATTACCACGGAAACTAGGCTTGAGTGCGCCTAATCCCTCCACAGTGGTCTCACGGCGCAGGTGTTCATCTTTATCCAGACGCATTTTGACGGTGGTAGGCAATCCATCCGCGCCGATAATGGTTTCTTCCCATTCAAATGGGACAATTTCTTGGGCAAATTTGCCTTCATCTTGTGCTTTAGCGGCTTTTTGATGGCTGTTATAAGCAAAAATATCCATGTCTTCACGGCTGATATTCCACTCATCGGCAACGTGTTCGGCGGTGTGACCCATGCCCATATAAGCGGCGGGAAGATTTTCTGCCAGCCATGGATTTGGGCTAAGGTGATGCCCTGTCATCGGCACGAGGGACATGGTTTCTGCCCCGCCAGCGATGATAATATCCGCGCCGTTGGCAATAATGCGCTCGGCGGCGATGGCAATGGTTTGCAATCCGCTAGAGCAAAAACGATTCACGGTTTGCGATGGCACTTCTACAGGCAAACCAGCGCGGAGGGTGATAATCCGCCCAAAATTCATGCCCTGTGAGCCTTCGGTCATGGCACAGCCGATAATCACATCATCAATTTCTTTGGGGTCAAATTTTCCCTCAACTTGGCGCATCAATTCTTGAATGACGGTTGCCGCCATATCTTCTGAGCGCACATTTTTGGTGCTACCACGCACCGCTTTCCCGACTGCGGTACGAGTTCCCGCGACAATAACTGCTTCACGCATGTTTTTTTCCTCTCAACATCACTAAAACTATTATTTTGATACCTATTCTATAGATGGGTGCAATGGGTCACACCCTTACAAATTATCTCAATTCTGTGTAGGGACGGCATATATGCCGTCCCTACGCACCCATTTTGATGGGGGTTATATTTTAATTCCGCAATGGCTTATTATTTTGGAGCATGAACATAATGCGCTCCATCGTCTTTTCTTGGAACATCAATTCCTTAAATACGGTGCGTTCCAAATCGAGTATGACCTGTTGGTCAACCCATTGGGGTTGTGATAACGCCCCGCCAGTGAGGATTTTTGCCAACTGCTTGCCGATATACGCATCATAAGCGGTAGCAATCCCACGTTCACGGAAATCTTCTAAGCCGATGAGCAAAGCGGAATACAATTCCACGCCCGATGCCCATACTTTTTCTGGGGATTTTGGCACAAATCCGCTTGCTAATGCGAGAGCATGTTGTTTTGCCTCACCAATGAGGAAGCGCCGATTCATCACAATTTTGTCGGTAGATGCCAAGAAGCCCATTTCTTGTGCTTGCATGGCGCTTTCGCTGACTTTGGCGGTGGCGATGGTCTCAAATACCTTTTGTACGGCGGGTAATGTATATGCACCCGCCAGCGCAACGGGATTCACCACACGGCGGATGAGGTCTTTACAACCCCCACCAGCAGGAATCAGCCCCACACCAACTTCGACCAAACCAGCATATAATTCAGAATGAGCGACAATAGCAGTACCCGCCATCATCATCTCACAACCACCACCCAATGCCATATTAAATGGCGCGGTGATAACGGGTTTTGGAGCATAGCGCATCGCTTGGGTGAGTCCATGTAAGCCGCGAATCATCGTATCTACCGCTTCGGCAATATCACCGCCCCCCATCATGACATCTTGCAAATTTGCGCCGATAGAGAAGCGTTCCGCATCGTTGCTGACGACCAATGCCACATATTCTGGCTTATTTAAGAGTTCCAATGCCTTCCAGCCCATCTCGACAAATTTGGCGGTGATGGTATTTTGCTTGCTGGTGAATTCCCACAACAGCACACCATCGCCCAAATCGTAAACATTGCCGTCTTCGTTGCTGGCGAGTGTCTTGCCATCGGCTTTCAAATCGGCACAGGTGATTTCGAGTGCATCTTTGACGAATGGCACATAGCGACCCGCTTGTGGGCTATAGTAACCAATGATTTTGCCCGCTTCATTCTTCTGATAGAACGTCGCAATACCTTTGCCGACCATATCCTTCACCCATGGGGCGACAGGATAACCTGCATCTTCAAAACGGGTGACGAATTCTGCCACGCCAATGGCATCCCAAATTTCAAAGGGACCCATTTCATGACCAAAGCCCCATTTTTGGGCATTATCCACATTCACAATGGTTTCAGTGATTTCTGGCACACGGTTTGAGGCATAAGCCAGATAAAATCCATGCAAATGGAATAAATATTGTCCGCCACGATCCTCTTCGTTGATGAGCAGGCGAATCCGTTCTCCTGTGGGTTCTACTTTACGATGTTTGCTCACACTATCAAAACGGGGTTTAGTAGGGGGTTCATACTCCATCGTCTTGAGGTTGAGCGCCCATAATTCTTTTGCGCCATCTGCCCCTGCCCGCATGTGATAGAAGCCCTGCCCTGTTTTACGCCCTAGCCACTTGCGATTGAGCATTTCATCCGATAATTGGGTGGCTTTGGGATGATTTAACACTTCACGGGCGGGGTCATTGGGGATAGCTGGATACAAATTCCGCGCCACATGCACCGCAATATCAAACCCCACCAAATCATTGAGGTTGAAGGTGGCAGTCTTGGGGCGACCAATGAGCGGACCCGTGAGGGCATCCACTTCTTCTACGGTATAGTCGTTGTCGAGGGCATAATTCATCGCTTGCATCCCCGACATGGACATAAACCGATTGCCGATAAAATTTGGCTCATCTTTACAAATCACGACACCCTTACCGAGTTTGCGTGAGCCAAAATCCACCATAAATTGGACGGCTTCGGGGTCGGTATCGGGATGGGGGATGACTTCTAGCAGGTGCAAATAACGGGGTGGATTAAAAAAATGTGTCCCCATAAAACGGCGGGTAAAATCCTTGCCAAGCCCTTCGGCAATCTGATGAATGGGCAAGCCCGATGTGTTACTGCTGATGATGGCATCTGGCTTGACAATTTCTGCCAATTTCGCCATCAAACTTTGCTTGATATCGAGGCGTTCCACAACCACTTCAATGACCCAATCGGCATCAGCCGTTTTATGCAAATCATCTTCTAAATTACCGACTTTGATAAGGTCTAAATTGGCTTGGCTAAAAAGTTGCGCTGGGCGCATTTTTTGGAGCGTCTTGAGGTTATTTTCGACGATAGCGTTGCGCTTGGCGGGAGAATCACCAGCTTTTGTGTCTTTTGCGGGGATGTCGAGGAGGAGGGTTTCGACACCAATTCCTGCGAGGAGCGCGGCAATGCCACCGCCCATCGTTCCAGACCCAATGACTGCGGCTTTGCGAATGTTATAGGGCATAATTTGTTAACCTTTCCAAAAAGAATATTTGTTGTCTATTGTGTAATTAAATAGGCATTTAATTAATTATAGCAGAGGAATTGGCAAGTGGAAAATACCACATTGAAAAATCAAAAATGTTCATCCATTACTCATGATATAGGTGTGAGCAATTTCTCACCTGCATAGGCAAGGATGATTTTTTCGCGGGGGATACCTGCGTGCATCAAGGCTTCATAGAGGGGTCTGTCTGTTGTATCTGCATCAATAATAATTTTATCATCCTCTATATGTGCCATCATCATCAGGCGAGTAAATCGGTCTAATGGATAATCTGCATCAGAAATAACCACAACGATATATGCTGATTGCTCCTCATTCGACAAAAAATGGCTACTCACTTTATACCCTTTTATTTGTGCATACAACATCATTTCTTGTCTAAGGATTTGATTCAAATCAGATGGGGTTTCCATTGAACAATTTCCTCCATATCTAAATTAACCACAATCAGATTAATTGCCGTTTCGCTAATGACACGCATAACAGCATTATCAAATATAGTTTCATAGGCAAAAAGTGGCACAACAAGGTAAAGTGGAATACTATTCTGTGTCTTTTGCAACAACGCACGATAAATCAGATATTGTCCAATGGCACTATAAAGGTCATGGGTCATACTATTTATCTGAGAAAAGCATTTTATCTCTGTCAATAGTAGTTGTTGGCGAGTGCCATTAATGCCTTTAATCATGAGAGCATCTACAAAAATAGACCGTCTTTCATCTGCGAGATGGAAGGGTGATTGTTGAACATTCCATCCGTCTTTTTCTAAAGCACGGATGACCTGTGGCTGGCAGATATCTATGGCTGGCATAGCTTATTTTTTCCCCAAATCTGCCAACACCTTCTTTCGCGCTTGTTCGAGCGTATCGGCATAATCAAAATCCACTTTTTTCCCTGTGGTCATGCGGAACGCACTCTGAAATCCGCCAAATGCCAATTTCATCATCATCCCTGCCCCAACAATGACACTGAGCGCGGCTTTGGGGTGGCTTTTATCGCCAAATTTGCCCAAATGTTTGGTGACATCACCGGGTATGCCAATTTTGCCTTCAACAAAATGAATGATTGTCCCAATTTTATGTGTGGGCGATTCATCCATCATGACGAACACCGTTTCACGGGCGCTGTGAAGATCATCCCATTGCCATGAACCCGCAATGTCGTAGCGCAAAATCGTTTGATGGTCATTATCCCAAAGTAATTCGATTGGCATTATTTTTCTCCTTGTGGTATCGGTAATTTTTCACCTGCATATGCGAGGATAATTTTCTCGCGGGGGATGCCTGCACCCATCAGGGCTTCGTATAAGGGGCGGTCTGTGGTATCGGCATCAATAATGATAGTGTCATGGTGAATTTGGGCGCTGACCACGACACCCGGTTTTTGTGGGCGAGAGGCGTTATAGTCTGGGATAAAAACCACAATAAACCGTTGTTGTTTTATATCCTCAAAATAGAGGGTTTGACCATATTGTGATGGTGCTTGGTGATACCATAGCACCTCTTGATGAACGATAGCTATCAAATCAATTATTTTATCCATTCAACAATTTCCTCATTCACAATATCTATCACCAGCAACCCAACATGACTTTGTTTTAGGGCATTTTCAAAGACCCGATTGAGTTGGGTTAAATATATTTCGTATGACACAGCCAAATAGATAGCTGAGTGGTCATTAAGGTCATCTAAAAACGCCCGATAATAAGCAACTTGCCCTAATGCTAAGTATAGCTCAGATAGAGTCCGTTTTTCAGAAAAACATTTAATTTCAATGAATATACGTTGGTTTTCATCAGAAGGTTGTGATTTTTCGATGCCCAAATCAATATAAATAGAGTCGCCGTCATTATAGAAATGGGCGTTTCGTAAATAAACACGCCACCCATCTTTTTCGAGGGCGCGTATAATTTGAGGCTGGCAAACATCAACAGCAGGCATTTAGGCGCGGGCGGGTTTATTTCTGCGGGTTATGACCGCTACCACCATCATCACCAAAAATCCGACTGTCGCCAAGCGCAATAACTGTCCAAAACACGATGTTGTATCCATCACTTTACATGCCTCCACTGACTTCTAATACTTGCCCAGATACATAATTGGCGAGGTCGCTGGCAAAAAATAAGACCGCGCCCGCCGCCTCTTGTGATGTACCAGCGCGTCCCATCGGGATTGCCATGAGTGCCATTTGACGCAGATGGTCGGGGATTCCCAACTTAATTTTTTGCCCATCACGTTCTGTCGCATCACCAAGCGCATCCGATTGGGTTAGGCGCGTTTCGATATACCCAAATGCCACCGCATTGACCTGAATATTGAACGCGCCCCATTCTTTGGCGAGTGTTTTAGTCAAGCCGATAATTCCCGCTTTGCCTGCGGCATAATTGGCTTGTCCCACATTCCCGCGTGTGCCACTGGTGCTACTGATATTAACAATTTTTCGCGCTTTGGCAACACCAGTCGCATCTTTTTCTTTTTTGGCGGCTTCCCGCATATAGGGGACACACGCCCGAATCAGCTTAAATGGCGCGGTGAGATGCACATTAAGCATGGCTTCCCACTGGTCATCGCCCATTTTGTGCGCCATGCCATCCCATGTATAACCCGCATTATTGACCAAAATATCTATCCCACCATACGCCTGCACCGTTTGCCCAACGAGTTCCTCAATATCACCCGCTTGGGTCACATCGCATTTGAGCGCAATACCCTCTCCACCCGCTTGTTTAATTTCTTCGATGGTGTTGTTGGCGGGATTTGGGTCAATATCGGTCACAACGACCTTTGCCCCATGTTGTGCAAATAGGTGCGCGGTTGCCGCACCAATACCCCGACCACTGCCCGTAATAATGGCGACTTTTCCTTCTAATAATTTCATTTTTATCCTCTCTAATTTGATTTAATCAGATTTTACCGCACGAATCGCCCCGTCCGCAATCAATTCGGCAATGACATCACCTGCGAGACGACCACCTTCTTTATACCACACTGCCACCCAATTATTTGCCCCAATGATAGATTTGGTATAAATCGGCACATCCACGTCACGGAATTCACCACTATCCATGCCTTGTTGCACCACTTGGCGGAAAAGCACCTCAAAATATTCACGACGGGCAAAAAAAGCATCGCGCTTGATGATAAAATCATCGCTATAAGCCTGTGCGCCATTGCGTCCATCGGCTTTGAGATTCATCAACGGGCGAATTTCAAAAATCATCGCCGCACCCACCGCCGTATTACCTGTCAGTGTGAGGACATGCAAGCGCACCATCTCTTTGAGTTTTTCGGTGGGCGATTTATCCGATTGGACGACAGGTTCAATTTTGCCAATGGCTAAATCTAACCCGCCTTCTAATACTGCCAACAACAGCGCATCTTTATTGCGAAAATGATGATACAGGCTGGCGGCAGTGAGGTTAACCTCTGCGGCGATGTCTTTCATGGTGGTGGATTCATAGCCATTACGCCGTAAAACATCTGCCGCCGCGAGCAAGATGGTTTCTCGGTTGACCGATTGGTCGGCTGGTTTGCGTGCCAAAGGAGTGTTCCCTTCAATCAAAAATAATCAAATATATATTCAATTATAGCCCAACTATTAAGGAAATGACAGTAGGCGCAATCAATTAGCACCGACCAACGGGATCGGTTATAATCTCACGAATAACACATCACCAGCAGATTAGGGACATGGGATGACCACAAATAGAAAAAAACAGATCAGATTTTTGTTTTTGCTTGTTATTGTTGCATTACTTATTGCCTTTGCAGGTTTATATCTGAATGAAAAGGTGATTACAACAATAGGGGTGATATCAGCAATCATACTTACTCTATGCACTATTCCTGGTATAGAAGCACGTCTCCCCAAACGAATCACCCTTGAAGAACTCGATCAACAAAATAGGGAACAGATACTAGCTAGTTTTTATAAGTCATGGATTGAAGGTGTACTCCATAAAAACACTGAAGCGGGCGAATTTTATGTTGATTATGAACTCCAAGCGAATGCCATTGACACATCCTACCAATATGATAATTTTTATCATATACCACAAGATATTAGGCAAGCATTGCGTGAGATTGGGGAACAATTACTCATTTTAGGTAAACCAGGGGCGGGAAAGTCTATTCTTTTACTTCAATTAGCAGAAATCTTATATGAAGAAGCGAAAAACAACTATAAAAGTCAAATGCCTCTTATTTTCAACTTATCTTCATGGCTAGGAAAGAGAGAAAAATTAGAAGATTGGCTCATTGATGAAATTGATAGAAATTATAAAATTGATAAGAAAATTGCCAAAGATTGGCTAAATAGAAATAAATTTGTTTTACTTTTGGATGGGTTAGATGAGGTATCACAAAAATATCGTGATGAATGTATAGAGGCTATAAATGATTACAATAAAAGTATGAAAAATTTAAGGCTTATAATTAGTAGCCGTGTAGAGGATTATGCTATTCTTAGAACTAAATTGAATCTCAAAGGAGCAATTTTTCTCAAAGATCTAACAGATTCAAAAATTAATTCTTACTTATCTGGCGAAAAAAATGAGGGGGTTCGTCAGTTAATCAAAAATGAGCCAATTGCAAAAGATCTAGCCAAAGAACCTTTTTTTCTCAATATCATGAAACTTATCTATGAGGGGCGACCTTATAAAGGGAGTCCGCATTTTCAGTTAAAAAATGAAAATCCTAAAGAACAATTATTAAAAGAATATGTATATGATAGGCTAAAAAACGAAGATATTAAAAAAATATCTCATTATTTAGCATGGATATCTCATAAAATAACTAAAAATGATTTGGATCGTTTTTATATTGAAGAATTACAATCATCTGATTTAAATCAATCGAATCAAAATTTATATATATGGTTCATGATAGCAATTTTTGCCATTATATTTATAGCTGGTTCAATGTTTATAAGTAAATGGACAATAGTTGAGATTATAGGATATGGAGTATTAGGTGGTTCAATGGGATTGGCTAGTGGAAAGAAGAGTATTAAAGTATTTGACAAGCTAACTTGGTCGTTCAAAAAAGGCTATATAAAACATTCATTAAGTGGAGGCATATTTGTTGCTAATCAAATGGCTCCAATTATGGGAATTCTTTTTGTCTTATTGAGCATAAGCATAGATTCTTTATTTGAGTCGAATATCAATTTTGTTAATTGGCTATTTTCAGGAATAGCATTAGTTTGCATTATGTGGTTAATCATCTGCCTAATTTTCACAGTGATAATCGGTTTTATTATCAGTTTAGATACAAAAATATATAGAGAAACACGTTTTAAACCTAATCAGGGCATTAAACAGTCCTTTATTTATGGTTTGATAATGGAATTTTTATTTGGTCTATTTTTTGGATTAATTTATCTATTAGTTATCAGGCATATAAATGGTCTGATTGTAGGTTTTATTCTCGGATTATATTTTGCGTTGCTAAGTGATGGATATACTAGGTTAGTTAGCGGCTTAAATACATTTATTCAGCATATCACTTTGCGATTTATCCTCTGGCGGGCAAAACTTGCCCCATTGAATTATGCCAAGTTCCTCATCCATTGCTCGGAGTTGGGTCTGTTGCGACAAGTCGGCGGGGGCTTCATCTTCCGTCATCGCTATTTACAAGAATATTTCGCCCAAGAATGGGAAAAATCACATCCATCGACGGAATGAGGTGGGCATAAATGATCATGCCCACCATCAATCGTTACGTTATATCAGGGTTGCCCCATAAACTCACTCGTCCAATCGGGACGGGGAGGCAATTGCCCCGCCTCAATAATGCCACGCCATTGGGTGTCATTCAGGCGATTGTTGATGTCGTTGGTGAACTCGTAGAAGCTATATACCGCCCCACGCGCCAATTGCAGGCTACCATCTTCTGCGGTCACAACCACATAGATAAAATCTATTTTGCCCGTACCCACTTGCAACACAGCCCCAATATCGGGATTGGTGGCAATATCTGTCACCACAGCAGAAAATGGTGGG
>JANRKU010000013.1:0-15421 GCA_033763335.1 bacterium | reverse complement strand
GAAAAAGCCAAAAACCGCGAGACAGATATTCCTATCAGGCTGACAGATGATGGTGAATTAACCCCATCTGTCGTAGATGAAATTAGCTATAAGTCCAAGCGGAAATAGGCTTTAATGACAAACATTAAATATTGGTGTATGCTGAATTTATGAAGAGGTGTAAATATGTCCATGCCAACGACTATCGGTGGGTATAAAATCATCGGACAAATTGGCGCTGGTGGTATGGCAACCGTTTATGAGGCGCGTCAAGAAAAATTAGACCGCCGAGTTGCTATTAAGTGGATGCACGCCAGCTTTGTGCAAGACCGTCAATTCATCGGACGTTTTGAACGGGAAGCACGTATTGTTGCACGCCTCGACCATCCCAATATTGTCCCTATCTATGATACCGATACCGAAGAGGGCAGACCCTATTTGGTGATGAAGTTATTGGATGGCAATACGCTCAAAGAATACATGGCAGATTCTGCCTTGTCTTTGGATACAATTATCTCAGTGATGAATACCGTTGCATCGGCATTGGATTATGCCCATTCGCAAGGCGTGTTACACCGTGACTTAAAGCCATCGAACATCCTCATAGATTCAAACGGAGTAGCCTATTTAACCGATTTTGGGTTGGCACGCATGACACATCAGGGCGAAAGTACCCTGTCTGCCGATTCAATGTTGGGGACACCCCATTACATCTCACCTGAGCAAGCTGTTGGGAATAAAGACCTAGATGGTCGCACTGACATTTACTCATTTGGTGTGTTATTATACGAAATGTTGGTAGGACGCTTGCCTTTTACAGGTGAAACGCCGTATGCGATTGTCCACAAACATATCTACGCCACGCCCCCATCGCCATCTACCTTAAATCCTGATATTCCACCTGCTGTAGAACGAGTTTTGTTGAAAGCACTTGCCAAAAATCCATCTGAACGGTATCCCACTGCAACAGCATTAATGCTCGATTTGCAAAAAGCCCTGCAAGTGGCAGGGGTTGATGAATTGGATGCGAGTCGGATTGCTCGCGCTCATGAGCTGGGCGATGAAATTCCGATGAATACCCCTGGTGGGGGCGAATATGGACGGATTTCGATTATCAATGGGCGCAAAGCAGTTATCATTCCTGTTGTCCCATCGGATATGAGAATTGAACAACCGAGTTTATCGTGGCAGGAATGGCTTCAGCTATTTATAGAACGACTAAAACATGCGATAGAAGACATTCGGGCGCAATTGGGCAATCGGAATATTAAAGACCGTGTTCAGACGGCGGCAACACAATTGAGCGATTCGCTTCGTAATGCAACCGATGGCGCAGTGGATATAAAGATAGGTGGATTGACACTTCCAGCTTCTACTGATAGCCAGTCAAAGACACCATCTAAAGGGGCAAAAATCCAAGCCCCTGCGCCAACACCTCGTCGCAATATTCGCATGTTGCAAGAGGATTGGAGTGCCGATGAAGATTATGTTCGTAGGCGGGTGAAAAAGCGCATCAACGATAGGCGTGGTTTGTTTGGGCATATATTGGCATATGTAGCGGTGACATTGGTGTTGTTTGGTGTTAGCCCTGCCATTCAACAGGCATTGGCTGGGCTTTTTGCATCGCCCGATTTTATCGAATCGGTTAGCGAGGCGACGGCACAAGCCTTAACCCCATTAATCAATTTGCCATTGGCGGCTATTTTGGCAATCGGGTGGGGTGGTGGTGTGCTATCCCATATGGCACAGGTGTTTTATCGGACAGGGCGACGACAAGAACGGAAGCGTACCCTCATTCATGAGGAAATGACTGCCCTATATGGGGAAAATTGGCGACAAACGGTGAGTGATGTAGAATATCGCCCCATTCGTGAATGGGTGCGTCGGCGCTTTTCACGGCGACTCGGTTTTATTACACATGGAATCAATGCGATGAGCAGTACCGTAATCGTATTGATGCTATTGCCAATTCTTTCTCAACTCGTCCTAAATTTTACGGCTAGTGCCTTTTTTGCTCAATTGCCAAGCCTAATTTTGTTATTTATTTTGGGTAGTGTCCTCATTCATGGGGGCATTGTGGCTGTGGCAGAATTATTTGATAACGGACATGAGCGCGAAATCCAACGCGAAATCGCCAAAGAAAAAGCCCGTTTGGGAATTGGAGAGGACGAAAAAGTAAAAAACTCTGTACTAATAGAGAAAAGAAAGCATACATTAGAGGATAATAATTGGAAAGATGAATCTATTGAGGTAAGGCTGTCATCTGATGGAGAACTAACCGAGAGTACAGTACAAAACCTAGTCAATAGAACAGGATTATAGAATCATGAGTTCGATAGGATTGTAAAATAATAGGTTTAAGTTACAATCTTAACTTTGCTTTTGTTTTTTTAATGAAGGTGTGATGAAAATGATAGACGATACGTTGTATAGTACGATAATAAAAAAATATCGTGATAATGAGTGGATACTTAGCCAAGAGCAACTCTTGTTTAGTGCAATAGAAAATGATCTAAAAAGCCAAGAAGGAATAGATGTTGCTATTCAATGTTTAGTATTGATTTTCCCTAGAATGTTTGAGTTACTCAGTAAAGACGTTAAGTTATGGGGAAAATTGATTCGGGAAGCATTTAACAAGACAGTATCACCAGATGATGATTTTATATTCCCAAATGCCAATGATACCAGCGTTAATGGCATATATGTGGTTCAACTCAGAGAAGCACCATCTCAATTACCCACCAAGACCAGACGTAAGAAACGGGAACTTGTTCACCCTCAAGCATTTTTTGAGATGTATCTCACATTACTAATGACCAAATTCTATGAAGGAAAAATAAACATAACACCAGAAATAATGATGGATATGATGATTTTATCACGTTCCGTTAATGACCCATATCTTGCCAACAAAACATTTCAGACCATTGCTTATATCTACAATTCACGGTCAGAATTTTTACAAGCGCGTAATTTCGCAGAAAAAGCATGGGATTATTGGTCTGCTTTGCCTAGCCCATTAGAATCTTTCTTGACATCGTATGCGTTATATGTGGCATATTCTGGATTAGGCGATGAAGCCCTCGCATCTCAATGGGGAAATACAACTGCCCATATAGATGACCCAGAAAATGCCTATGGACACCGCGATATCTTAGCTCACCTAAAAGACCGTTTTTGACTGATGAATCATAACTCCTCGAAGAGAGTGGGGTCTCTTCCCCTCGCTACTGCCACGACCCTCTCACCCATAGACCTGTTCTACCAAAGCGTGTAATTCCCCTTGCGATAAAAACCCTTCTGCCGCACCAACACTACCAATTTTATAGGAAGCAAATATGGTGGCTGTTTTTATGCTGGTATATGCGTCTTTTGTGTGGGTATAGGTATGCACAAAAGCAGAAAAAAGCGCATCTCCCGCCCCAATGGTATTGACAATAGGGCGGGTATATACAGCAGGAATTCGCTCCATAAAGTTATCGTCATGAACCGCAAGTAACGCCCCGTCTTTTCCCAACCCAATCACAATAATCGGTGTGCCATACGTTTCGTAGACCAATTTTGCCCATGCTTCTGGTGACATCGGCAACCTTTCGTGGCTCTGAAAAAGGATAGTTGCCGATGCCATATAATCGGCATTATAAGCATCATCAATTTGGCTGATGGCATGGACATCTGTTGCTATTGGCAATTTTTTTTCTTTGGCGAGTGCCAACATTGGGCGGGAAAAATTGATATTGCAGATGACCGCCAAATCCGATTTATTGAGGACATGCTCTGTAATTGCCAGTGGATAGGCTTGGTCTTGAATATCTTTCAAATCGGTAAAAATGGCGCGTTGACCGTTTGGGTCATATAAAATTACCGATTGGGGCGTATTTTTGAGTTGTGAGTGAATATATTTATCAGATATGCCCAATGCCTTCAAATCTGTTCGCACAAGGATTGAGGCGGCATCATCGCCCAAAAGAGATAAAAAATTGACCTCATCACCCAATGTCGTCAGGGCTTTTGCGACATTATAGCCAACACCCGATACGGTGCTATTGATTCCAAAAAAAGGATAGTGAACGGGGTTATAGGGGATTGGGAATGAATCTACTTTGAGAGTTGTTTCGATATTGATGAGTCCTGCGACTAAAATTTGTGCCATAGCATCACCTTCTTATAGCCGTTATAATGTGTCAGATAAACTATTCTATTGTAAGGATGTTGTGGGTGAGTCGTAAACTGTCGGTTGTGCAATTGAGCTTATTTTGTGCCATCATGCTCTTTGGCGGATGGGTACTCATTCATGGTATGGGTGGGTTATCCATGTGGATAGATGAAGCATGGTCGTTGGAATTTGCCTCACCCAATACGATTGGCGGGGTGATTCAAAAAGCCGCCATTGAAGATGTGCATCCCCCCCTGCCTTATATCCTCTATCACCTATTGCATCCTGTTTTTGGTGAACACCCCTTTGGGTTGCGCGTGATAGGATGGTTTGCGACGTTACTATCCGCCGCTATTGTGGTGCAGATGGGGCGTGAACTGCACAGTTGGCGCATGGGCATTATCGGCGGGCTGTTATTAATGACCTATCCATTGGTAGTGGGGCATACCTTCCTCATCCGCCATTACACCTTGTTGATGTTTTTTGCGACATTGGCATCATGGGCATATTGGCGCTATTCGCGCAAATGGGATTGGCATTGGGGCGCATTATATTGGGTGAGTGGGGCATTATTGCTCTATACCATGTATTGGGGGGCATTTGTCCTCATCGCACATGGCATCCATACCCTGTTATATCGCAGAAGAGGATTATTGTGGATGGTGCTATCGGCGGGCATGATGGGATTATTTCTCGCGCCGTGGATACCGTCTTTTATCACACAAATTCAAAGTTCCGTTTTGGGCGAAAGTGGGTATCACTCGGCGCTCCCCATCAACGAAGAGGGCATGGGGATTATTCGCTATAACCTGTTCGGAAAATCGGAATTGCTCATCATGATGTTGGCGCTCGCGGGGATTATTGGGTCATTTATGCCCAAACGCGCCCGTGAATTATTGCCATCTGACCAGACGGGCTTTTTGGCGCTGATTGCCATCATCCCTATTGTTGCCCCCATTTTGAGCGATGCAGTGTTCGATTTTGGGCTATTGGCACATCGCCCCATGTTGGTATGTGTGCCAGCCATCGTTTTGCTGATTGGGCATGTGTTGTCATCTTTCAAGGCGTGGCAATATGGCTTATTGACGGTTGCATTGGTATTGAATCACCTCATGCCGACTATCATCCCCGCCACACCAGAACGTGGTCCATGGTGGGAAATTACGGCTTTTCTGAGCCAACATGTATCGCCATCAGACACGATGTTTTATGCCTCTGAGGATGATTTATTTTTCTTCACATTGGAGCAACATGGCTATCTGGCTGATTTACCCTATCGTGCTTTTGAGTATTATGAGTTTGATTTTGCCGAATTAGACCGCAAAACCGAGCGTGTGATGTGGCGGATTCAATTTTTTGAGGCGGATGGTCTATCGCCACAATTGCTCAAACCTGCGGGATATGTCCCTGTCACGCCGATATTAGATTTTGGCTTTTTTAGCACGGATAATATCCGCATTACAGGCTTTGCTCGTCCAGATGATTCTGCACCCCTATATACTTTTGGCGACCAATTGGGGTTGATGTCGGTGGAATATCGGCAAGTAGATAATCATTTGCAAGTTTATTTGATGTGGAAGGCACTTAATACCCTGCCCAACGATTACACCATCACAACATTTTTGCTCAAAGACGGGGTATTAGTAGCACAACATGATGGGTATCCGTTGAATGGACTAAATCCGACCACATTATGGCAACCCAATTCGTGGCAATATGATACACATGGCATTCCGTTGGATAATTTGCCCGCAGGCGAATATCAATTGGGTATTGGGGTCTATACATGGTGGGATGTGAAAAATTTGCCCATTTTGCCGTGTGGCGGGGAGGTGTGTAACACCGTCATTTTGAGTACGGTGACGATTCAGCAATAAGTGTGGGGATACACAGGCATACGTTGTTATGTCTGATAATATGGAGGTGTAGCGATGTCATATCTGATAGATGGGCATAATTTAATTGGGCAGTTACTGGGTTTTGCATTGGATGACCCCGATGATGAAGCGAAATTGGTTCAACGGCTCAATGGATGGACAGCACGTACCCGTCGAGAATGTGTTGTGGTATTTGATGCGGGGTTGCCCGGTGGGACATCGCGTATGTCTACCAAGATGGTGCGCGTGGTTTTTGCCAATCACAATTCCAGCGCCGATAAGGTCATCATTGACCGTATTTATAAAGAGAAACATCCCAAAAATTGGACAGTGGTCTCATCTGATAACGGCGTTTTAGATATTGCCAAGCGTCAGGGGATGCAAGTCCTCAAATCTACTGAATTTGCCCGCTTATTAGAGCGCCCCGTCCCGATTCGCCCTGATATGGGAGAAGCGGTGGATGTCAAACTCTCTGATGCAGAAGTTAACGAATGGCTCAAATTATTTGGCGATGAGGGATAATGGGCTAAAGTGTCGTGTGTCTGCTACGACTAATGTTATAATGGGTAATGGTAGGGGCATCATGAATAATGCCTCCATAAAGGGAAACGATATGTCTGCTTGGATGATTTATGGTGCAACAGGGTATACAGGACGGTTGTTGGTCGAAGAAGCGGTAAAACGCGGACATAACCCGATTATCGCGGGGCGTTCTGGACTCAAACTCAAAGCCATTGCCGACCAATATGGACTCGATTACACCGTATTCGATTTAAGTAATCCCACACAAATCGCCCAACAATTGCGCCAATATGCCATTGTTGCCGTATTGCATGTGGCAGGTCCATTTATTCACACCGCGCAACCGATGGTGCGGGCTTGCTTGGAAGTGGGCGCTCATTATCTTGATATTACGGGCGAAATTAGTGTATATGAAGCCTTATTCGCGTTGGATGAGCAAGCCAAGCAAGCGGGTATTGCCATTTTGCCAGGTGTGGGGTTTGATATTGTCCCTAGCGATTGCTTGTGTAAATATGTATCGGCACAATGCCCAAATGCGACACACCTCGAAGTGGTCATTTCTGCCCTCAATATCACAGAATCGGATATTGGTATGACAGCAGGTACGCTCAAGAGTTTTATGGAGATGTTGCCCACAGGGGGTAGGATTCGGCGCAATGGCAAATTACAGCCGATAGAACTCGGTAGCCTATCACGGCAGGTTCACATGCCTCATGGTGATTTTTCTGCGATGGCTATCCCGTGGGGAGATGTGTCTACGGCATATCGCACCACAGGCATCCCGAATATTACCGCGTATATGGTCACACCACCAAGCCAGATTACTGCCTTGCGCCTGATGGGGTATCCACTCCAGTGGATGCTCAAATTTGACCCGTTGCGCGGGTGGTTGGGTGGGCAAATAGACCGCCTCATCCCGGGACCCTCAGAAAATACGCGCCAAACAGGGCGCACCTATGTCTATGCGCGTGCAGAAGACGCTGATGGATTTTTTGCCGAAGCATGGTTAGAATGTGTGGAAGGGTATCGGTTCACAGCTATTACGGGGATTTTGGCTGTGGAACGGATTCTCACAGGGAAGTATGTAGGGGCGTTGACCCCTGCGGGGGCGTTTGGTGCAGATTTTGTCTTGGAAGTGGATGGCTCATATCGTTTTGATGTGTTGCCAGAAGTGAGGATATAACATGAACAGACGCGGATTAATCCCGATTATTATTTTGAATATCATCATCTCGGCGCTGGTTGGCTTTGGGGTGTTGACCATTTTTGGAAATCGTGGTGGCGCGACCAGCGTTGATGGCACACCTGTTGAGCAAGGTGTGAGCCGATTGGTCACATTTGTGGTGGTTCATACTGCCACACAAGACCCCAATGCCACAGCAGAAGTCCGCTTTGTGGTGGTCACAGCAACGCCTGATGGTAGTGGGGCGTTGGCAAATATCCCGCCCGAAGCACGCGATGATACACAAGTCGCATTGCCTCCTGCGCCGACCATAGACCCGACTTTCGTCACATCACAAGGCGCGATTAGCACCGATGCCCCCTTACCAGAGGGGTGTATTCGTCATGTGTTGCAATCTGGAGAATCACCATCCTCGCTTGGGGTACTATATGAGGTAAACTTTTTAGATATTATGGCGGTCAATAACCTCACTGATGAAGATGCCCAATTGTTGCAAATTGGCGCGGTACTCATCATCCCACTCGCAAATTGCCCCAAAGATACCTTCATCACAGCGTTACCCACTCGTGAACCAACCGATGACCTTACACTCGCGGCAGAAGGCACATTGACTGCCACCTTTGCTCCGACCACCGATGCGACACCGACAATTACTGTCACGCCAACCCTCACCCTCGCGCCAACCGCATCCAATTCGCAATTACAAGTCGAAATTGTCGAAGTGACAGGTGTGGGTGATATTACCCGCGAGCAAGTTGTCATTCGCAATAATGGCAATATTGCCGATATTAGTGGCTGGACATTGAGCGATGGTCAGGGAAATACCTTCACATTCCCCAATGATAGACGGCTATTTAGTGGGGCAGGTGTGACCATTAATACCCGTGCGGGGGATAATACACCTGTATTGTTCTTCTGGGGGCGTGATTTGCCCGCGTTTGAATCGGGCGATGTGGTCGTATTGAAAAATCGTGAAGGCGAAGTGGTCGCCAGCCTCAGATTGCCATAGAAAACGGGTTAAGGGGATGTGCTGTGAGGCATCCCCTTAATCATGATTAATTGGTTTTATTGATGCCAATTTCATCTGTACTGGTTTTACTGATGGTTAATTCGCCTGTGCTGATTTCTTCAGCAGGGGTTTCCGTGATAGTTGGGGTGGGTTCAGTTTCTTCTGATGAGACTGTTTTTTCGAGTAATTCGATTAGGTCAGTGAGTGCGCGTGGATGAACGGGTTTTACCAACAAACGGTCTTGTGGGTGTAATTCGCTCTCTAGGCTACGCGCCACCAACATATTCGCGGTCGAAATAATCACAGGCACACGGTCATAATTGGGCGAAGCACGAATTTTTTTATATAAATAATGACCAGAAACCTCTGGCAAATTCATATCTAAAATAATGATGTCGGGAATTTCGGCATCAAGGCGGTCTAGTGCGACTTTGCCATTGGTGATTTGTTCACAGTCATATCCTATCATACCAATGGTAAGGCGGTAAATTTCGCCTATTTCTCTGTTGTCCTCAATGATAAGGGCTTTTTTATTTGTCATCACCGCTATACCTTTTTCATAAGTCGGTTATTTTTTCTATTATAACGCATTTGTTGACTTCGTAAAGATTTTGTGCCAAAATGTATAAAAGTTCATTTGTGAAAATAGGAGCAAATGGGATATGGCACTTGAACGTTGGCAATCTGAATTAGACCGCGAAATCGCAAAAATGATGAATGAAGGCGAATTTAAGAATTTGCCCGGTGAGGGCAAACCATTGAATTTGGGCGATGAGACGTATGTCCCCGATGACATGCGGATGGCATATCGCATTTTGGCACAAAATGATATGGCACCCGATTGGATATTGATGGGTAAGGAATTGGAACAATCTGCCCAAAAATTACGTAATAGCATCGCTACACATCTGCGTATTCATCGTGAGGCAGTAGCACATGCCGAAAAAACGGGTTCTGCAACCTATCGGCAAAATGCAGATGGGGTGTGGGCAAGCGCGAAAAAATCATTAGAGTCACAAACCAAAGAGCATAATAATTTGGTGCTGACTTTTAACATCAAAGTGCCAAAAGGGATTGCTCATCATGTCCTATTTAATTTAGATAACGAAATCGCCAAACAACGCTAAAGATATGGGTATGTCCGTTTGAGGGGCGACTGATTACCTATTTTTTAGTTGCCCATTTGAGCTATTTTGTGATAAACTGTGAGACATCACCAACAAATCGAGGTTGAAATCCCACATGCCACAACAAGCCCTTTATCTCAAATGGCGACCAAGCGATTATGACGAACTCATTGGACAAGAACATATCACCCGCACCCTTCGCAATTCCCTAAAGGCAGATAGAATCCGTCATGCCTATCTGTTTAGTGGACCGCGTGGGACGGGTAAAACGACCACTGCCCGCCTATTGGCAAAAGCAGTCAATTGCACCCATCCCGACCCCGATAAACACCCCTGCAATGAATGTGCGGTGTGTGTAGCGGTGAATGAGGGGCGATTTTTAGATTTAGTCGAAATTGATGCCGCCACCCATACGGGTGTGGATGATGTGCGTGATTTGCGCGATAAAATTGCGTTCCGTCCGGGGGAAGGGCGGTATAAAGTTTATATCATAGACGAAGTGCATCGTTTTACGGGCAATGCGTTTGATGCCCTCCTCAAAACATTAGAAGAACCGCCCGACCATGCGATTTTTGTCTTGGCGACCACTGAAATTGATAAAGTACCAGCCACTATCAAAAGTCGGTGCTTGCAATTTGAATTTCGGCGTGTATCGCTCCGAGAAGTAGCAGACCGCTTAGAAAAAATTGCACTGGCAGAAGGCTTGAAGATAGACCGCGCCGCTTTAGAATTGATTGCACGACAAGGGACGGGTAGTGTGCGTGATAGCATTAGCCTACTTGACCAAATTGTCAGCGACCCGCACGAAAATATCACCCTAGATGTCGCACGGCGTATTTTGGGGACTGCCGATATGGGCGCTGTGAAGGATGTCATTGAAGCCTTAGCGCGAGAAGATGTGGCGCGTGGCTTACAGGTGATTCATATCGCCATTGATACAGGCAGTGACCCGCGTCAATTTGGGCAACAGATTGTTGAGCATCTCCGCGCCATCCTACTCACCCAAACCGCCAGCCCAGACCTCGTAGAAGCCTCACAGGAAGAAAAAATCTTTTATCTGGATGTGGCGGCGGCAGTTGACCGTAACCGATTATTGCGGATGGTACGCATTTTTAATGATGCTATCAACGACTATAAAGGCGGATGGCAACCCCAATTGGCGTTGGAATTGGCATTGATAGAGAGTATCCGCCAACCACAAACCGAACAGGTGGTGGTTCAACAAATTGTTCAACAACCTGTGATGCCATCATCCAAAAAAGAGACACCAGCCCCACCACCGCCACCAGAGGATTTGCCAGTAGGCGCACCACCCCTCATCCCCAAACAACAAATTGCCAATGATTGGGGGGAATTGCTTAAGGTATTGAATCGCATCAACAAAAATGCTCCTGCTGTATTGGAATATTATCGGGTGCAAAAAGTGGATGGTAACACGGTATATTTGGCAACTGATAATCAACTTTATTTTGAACGGTTGTATAATCAATACGAAAAACTCAGTGTGATTGAGGCGGCATTTAAGGCACACTATCAACAACGGTTACGGATACAGGTTGTGCTGGTATCGGATATTAATCAATTAGACCGTGAATTAGACCCACGCTTAAAAGACCCCATTGCCCAAGAAGCGATTGTGTTGGGTGGGGAAGTTGCAAAAGATTCCCCCAAAGTGCGAAAGAAGGGACAATCTAAAGAGGATAAATCATGAAATCATTATCACGCAGACAATTTTTGGCGGGATTCGGTGCTGGTAGCCTATCATTATTGACCCCTCATTACCTACATGCTCTCAGCAAAGGGGCAAGTTTGGAAAAAATTATTCGTGTCATCAATAGAGGACGTGACGACTTAGCCCAAGTATCCTTGACCTTTGATGATTGCTGGTATGAAGACCATACCCTTTCTATCGCAGAACAATTTGCAGAACGTGGGCAGAAAGTGACATTTTTCCCTGCTGGATTGGCTATCCGCGCCAATATAGACCGCCCAAGCGAGGGGCATGAAAATTTATATGCGCGTATTCTTGAGATGGGGCATGAATTTGGATGCCATACCTTCACCCATCCAGACATCACTGACCTCACTGCCCGCCGATTGATGTGGTGGGAGATTCAACCGTGGATAGATGTTCTCAATGAGGCACTCGGATTTGAATATATGCCTGTGGCATTTCGCCCACCATTTGGGATTGTAACTGATGCGCTCTATGAGGCGCTTGTGCGCTTTGATATGCCGTTGGTATTATGGAGTGCAGATGTGGGCGATTTTTCTTGCACACCCGATTATTGCCAAGATGAGCTGACAGCACGATTTAATGCTGTGGTGGGCAATGGGGCGCTCTTATTGCAACATACCACTGCCCCATCTGCTGAATTTGTGAACACCCAGCTCGATATTTTGGATGAGCTGGCGCTACAAAATGTGTTACTATCAGAAATGTTAACTGCACTCAATGAAGGAGAAAATAATGATGGGTAAGGGTAAGAAAAAAGGTGGATTTGGTGGGGGCGGAATGCCAGACCGTTCTTCGATGATGCGTCAATTAGAGAAGATGCAAAAAGACATGGAACAAGCCCAAGCGGCACTCGAAACCGAAACACTCGAAGTATCTGTGGGTGGTGGGGCAGTGACGATTGTGATTACAGGGCATCAACGGGTGAATGAAATTCGCCTTAGTGCAGGTGCAATAGATACCACTGACCCCGAATGGATAAACGATTTGCAAGATATGTTGGTTGTGGCGGTGAATCAAGCCATTGAACAAAGCCAAACGATGGCGGCAGAACGGTTAGAGGGTATTACGGGCGGACTCGGTGGAATGCCCGGTATGGGTGGATTGTTTGGATAATCAATGAATAACGCTATTCCAGAGCCAGTCACAAAACTAATAGAAGCCTTTTCACGATTACCGGGTGTTGGACCAAAAACTGCCTCTCGGCTAACTTACTTTTTGCTCCGCGCCCCCGAAGATATTTCGGCATCGCTATCAGAGGCTTTACGCGATTTGCGGACAAAAACAACGATGTGCAGTGTGTGTTTTAATATCACCGTTGATAATCCGTGTCCAATCTGCACCGATGCCAAGCGTGAATCGAAGCTATTGGCAGTGGTCGAAGAACCATTAGATGTGCTGGCTCTTGAGCGCACCGCCGCCTATAAAGGCAAATATCATGTGTTGCATGGGGCAATATCACCTGTAAATGGCATTGGTCCCGATGACATCAAGATTCGAGAACTGGTCAAACGAGTCGAGACCGATGGTATTTTAGAGGTGATTATTGCCACCAACCCCGGATTAGAAGGGGATGCAACGGCGATGTATATCCAACGTGAGCTGATGGGGAAGGGCGCAAAAGTGACCCGTTTGGCGCGTGGATTGCCTGTTGGTGGTGACTTAGAATATGTGGATGCTGTGACACTCACACGGGCTTTACAAGGTCGTAACGAATTATAAAGTTTGTAGCAGGTTTGCCCTTGACGGGTGGGTGAGTGGATGCTATATTTACCCACGCTCAGACAAAAAAGCCCAAATGAATGGGAATTGACAGAGCAAAGGAAAAGGTGCTATAGTAGGCACATGGAAAGATTAACAAAGCAATCAACGGTATAGAGACAAGATAGCCCTAGCGGAAAGCCACTAGAGTTATCTAGTGGTGGCTAGGCGACAATGACGATGCGCTGGAATAAAGTGCATCTGAAATATGCGCTTCGGTGCAACAAAAAGACCGAGCCACCGTTAACCGAAAATAGGACGAAATTCAACGAGTTTGAAATTTGGTCTTGACAGGTTAAGGGTAGGTTTGGTATTCTAGTCTCATAACGAAAAAAGGAATCACAGCGATGTGAAGCACCTTAACAGCAGAATAGTGAAGATGGAAAGACGTAAGCGAAAAGTTTCGAGTCAATAAACGGAGAGTTTGATCCTGGCTCAGGATGAACGCTGGCGGCGTGCCTAACACATGCAAGTCGCACGATGATTAGCAATAGTCATAGTGGCGCACGGGTGAGTAACACGTAGCTTATCTGCCCTCAAGAGCGGGATAACTCAGCGAAAGCTGAGCTAATACCGCATAAGCTCACATCGAATAGGTAGAGGTGAGAAAAGGTGAAAACCGCTTGAGGATGAGGTTGCGACCCATCAGCTAGTTGGAGTGGTAAAAGCACACCAAGGCAACGACGGGTAGGGGGCCTGAGAGGGTGACCCCCCACACTGGGACTGAGACACGGCCCAGACTCCTACGGGAGGCAGCAGTGAGGAATATTGGTCAATGGGCGAAAGCCTGAACCAGCGACGCCGCGTGGGCGATGAAGGTCTTCGGATCGTAAAGCCCTTTTTTGAGTGACGAGTAAGGACGGTAGCTCAAGAAAAAGTGTCGGCTAACTACGTGCCAGCAGCCGCGGTAAAACGTAGGACGCAAGCGTTATCCGGAATTACTGGGCGTAAAGCGCGCGCAGGCGGTTCGATAAGTCACCTGTGAAAGCTCATGGCTAAACTGTGAGAGGTGAGGTGATACTATCGGACTAGAGATTGCTAGAGGTATGTGGAATTCCGCGTGTAGTGGTGAAATGCGTAGAGATGCGGAGGAACACCAGTGGCGAAGGCGGCATACTGGGGCAATACTGACGCTGAGGCGCGAAAGCATGGGTAGCGAACGGGATTAGAAACCCCGGTAGTCCATGCCGTAAACGATGTACACTAAACGTTCAGTCTTGGAAACAAGACGGGGTGTTGAAGCAAACGCGATAAGTGTACCGCCTGGGGAGTACGGTCGCAAGGCTAAAACTCAAAGGAATTGACGGGGGCCCGCACAAGCAGCGGAGCGTGTGGTTTAATTCGAGGCTACACGAAAAACCTTACCTAGGTTTGACATCCTCTGACGATTTATGAAAGTAAATTTCCCTTCGGGGCAGAGAGACAGGTGTTGCATGGCTGTCGTCAGCTCGTGTCGTGAGATGTTCGGTTAAGTCCGAAAACGAGCGCAACCCTTACCGTTAGTTACAAGTGTCTAACGGGACTGCCTGCGGCAAGCAGGAGGAAGGTGGGGATGACGTCAAGTCAGCATGACCTTTATATCTAGGGCTACACACACGCTACAATGGCGCGTACAATGGGTCGCGAAGCCGCGAGGCGGAGCCAATCCTAAAAAGCGCGTCGTAGTTCGGATTGCAGGCTGCAACTCGCCTGCATGAAGCTGGAGTTGCTAGTAACCGCAGGTCAGCATACTGCGGTGAATACGTTCCCGGGCCTTGTACACACCGCCCGTCACGTCATGGGAGCTGGTAATGCCTGAAGTCGGGAAGCTAACCGCAAGGGGGCTACTGCCGAAGGCAGGATTGGTGACTGGGACGAAGTCGTAACAAGGTAGCTGTAGCGGAAGCTGCGGCTGGATCACCTCCTTTCTAAGAAGAAAATGGTGCAGAGTCGAGAGACGAGTACCAAAAGAAATTGAAGAAAGAACCGATTGTACAAGAGTAAAGCACGGAAAAATATAACTCCGACAAAATCGAGACAAAAGTAGCAAACGTCAATTCATCTCCACTGCTCTGCTGTGAAGCAAATTCACA
>JANRKU010000012.1:0-46767 GCA_033763335.1 bacterium | reverse complement strand
GCCAAACTGCGCGGTGGGATTCCCCGCATCCCTGTATCACTAACCTTTTGCACCCACCACAATGGCACTCCTGCCATCACAACGGGTAAGCGGTCATACGATAGGTGAATTTTCACCGATTTTTGGGTGAGGTCAATAATCCATATCCCGTTGTTGGGGTCATCCGCATCATTTGACATGGCGCTATAAGCCAAGTATTGTCCATTCGGACTAATGCTCATTATCCCATCCAATATATCCGAATCAGTTCGGTATACAGGAAAACCGCGGTCAGTTGGATGACGGAAAATGACCTCTGGGGTGCTTGTGCTTGTGATGTCACTGGCGGGGATTCGCATTAAATCGGCACGCCATTCATCAACACTAGGGTCTATGGCATTGCGGAAGAAATATAAATCACCGTTGGGGGCGAATGTCATGGCAACATCCATCCAAGCACGCGCCCGTTCATCTGCACTATCACGCCTTATAAAATCATTCCCAATAACCCCGTCATCGGTGCGATTGATGAGCCGATTTTCTTGACTATCATAAATCAGAATATCCATCTCATTGAAAAATCTGGTGGCTTCGATATCGGTATTGAGTACCAAGTACCGACTATCCGATGACCAAAATCCACCAAAAAAGCGTGGGAAATCTTCGCCTATGTCTATACAGGTAGTAGCATTGCTGGAGAAACGATAGACACAAATGCTGTCTCTATCGGTCTCTCGATTCATCCGTGACACGACAATCATCTCACCATTGGGTGAAATGACCGCACTACGCGGGTCTATGTCATCACTGCTTTCTGCCATTGGAGGTGTTATGTTGGCTTCTAACAAACCCACCACATCCCTTGAGCTATTGATATTTTCGATGCTCACAAATTGTAGTTTGCTATCATCGAATGTGATTTGGGGGACATTATTTGCATTGTTGAAGGCAATATCGGTGACAGAATTTCCGCCACATGCTACCAGTAGGGGCAATAATGCAATGCTAAATAGGGTAAATAGACGGGGCTTCATGATTGGCTAATCCTCTCATAAGTATAGGGACGCAAATCTGTTGCGTCCCTACGATTTTAAGGGGGTATATGAGCAAACATCTTGCACATATACCCCATTGTATAACCAAATTACCCTTGCACAAATTCGGTTAAGCCACTCAACACTTCTTCGAGCATAGAGGCTTGCATATCGCCCATGTGGGCAATGCGGAAGGTCTTGCCTTTGATTTTGCCGTAGCCTTTGTCCATCTCAAAGAATTTTTTCTTCATGAATTTTGCCATATCATCCACATTGATATTTTTCTGGCGGTTATCAACGGCGGTCACAGTAGCAGATTGATAGCCTTCTTGAGCAAAGATACCAAACCCGTTGGTGAATGCCCATTGATGGGTCATATCACGCAAGGCGGCATGACGCGCCCAACGATTTTCGACACCTTCTGCCAAAATTGCATCCAATTGCACATCGGCGGCATACATAAGGGCGACAGGGGGTGTGGATGGGGTGTTATTTTTGAGCAGGCTGTCTTCAATTTCGATAAAATCGAAATAATAGCCACGATATTGAATTTCTTTGGCACGCGCCAACACACGGTCACTCACAGAAGCAAAGGCAATTCCGGGTGGGAGCGCAAAGGCTTTTTGTGAGCTGGTGAGCGCCATATCAATGCCCCAGTCATCCACACGGAGTTCTGTCCCCAAAAACCCAGAGACAGTATCTACCAAAAACAGGGTATCTTCATAGCCACGCACCACTTCGGCAATAGCTTTGATGGGATTGGTCACGCCTGTGCTGGTTTCGTTATGAACCACACACACCGCATCGTATGTCGCTTTTTTGAGCGCATCTGCGACCATTTCTGGGGTGTGTGCCATGCCCCATTCCACTTCGATAATATCCACTTGTTTGCCGTTGGCTTTGCTAATTTCTGCCCAACGCTCACTAAATGCGCCACCGACAAGGTGAAGCACCTTTTTATCATCACGAATACAATTACGCGATGCACCTTCCCATAAGCCTGTGCCAGACGACCCTTGCACAAATACACGCGATTGTGTGAAAAAGGCTTGGCGCAGTTTGCCTTGCAGACGGGCAAATAACTCTGCAAAGGCGGTGGAACGATGTCCTATCATCCATTCAGTTTGGGCATCCAGAATTTCTTTACGAACTTCTACAGGACCAGGGATAACAAGGCGTTGGTGATTTTCTGACATAGTGATTTTTTCTCTCCATCGGTCTAAAGACGATATTTGTGCATTTTATCACTTTGATGGGATAAGCGAATAGGGCAGAGTGTTGATATAATGGCATAAAATGGATGATTATTAAGGTCGTGAGATTATATCATGCGCTACTTGGGATATGTTGGGATATTTGGGATATTTATTAGCCTGCTGGCGCTAATTTTTTTGCCATTTACCACCGCACAACCCACTATTCCACTAATCATAACCCCATCCGCAGAAATAACGGCATCTCCCGATTTAGGGATGTTACCAACCCCCACCATGCCTTATCCCAACACCCTCAATGGTGTGCCGATTGAGCAAATTATCGTCATGGATGAAGAGACCAAGACAACTATCCGCGCCACCTATGCTGTTGGGCAGGTATTTGGACGTGACCCATTCGCATTTTCTAAATTAGGCGATAGCACCATCGAAAATCCCCATTTTTTAGCACGATTTGATGATGCCCGTTTGGGGCTTGTGACGTATGATTTGGGCGAATATGCCTATTTGAGCAGTGTGATTCAAAATTATGCTGGCTCATTTAATCGGCAAGGCGAGGCGGTGCTACGTGGACTCCATGCGTGGTCGGTGTTTAATCCACAATGGGCGAGTAGCACTTGTGCGCGTGGGGAAGGGGTGCTGGCATGTGAAATTAGCCAACATAACCCTAGCATCATCTTTATTCGGTTGGGGACGAATGATGTCGGTGTGCCAGCAGGATTTGAGGCGGATATGCGCCAAATTGTGGAATATTGCCTCGCACAAGGGGTTATCCCTATACTCGGCACAAAAGCCGATGTGCGCGATGGCAATCCAAGCCCCAATAACGAAGCGATTCGCCGTTTAGCAGATGAGTATCATGTGCCATTATGGGATTTTGAACAATTGGCGGTTACATTGCCGAATCGGGGCTTGGATGTGGATAATCATCACCTAACGACATTTTATGCCCACGATTGGACATCGCCTATCGCATGGCAACGCGGACATGCCGCCCATAACCTATCGGCATTGATGATGTTGGATGCCGTGTGGCGGGTGCTACTCGGATATTAGCTCACATAGGGATAATCCAAGAACATAACTTCTAGGCGCAGGCGCAAATTGATATTTGCCCCTAATTGCGAGAGGGTGGTCTGGGTGGCTTTAATCCCCTTGAGCGCATCCTCAGTCGTGACCCCATGCGATGAAAAATAGTGCAGTGGGTCGGGACGGTCAATATTGCATATACTGGTTGTTTCGCCTTCGATGGTGTGCAAAATATCGCGCCAATAGGTCAGCCATAGCTCTAATAACGGGAATAGGGCTTGCTTGTCTTTATCTTTGCTCAATGCCTCTGCTAAGGCAAAGCGCACCATCCGATTGCCCATCAATACCTGCTCAAATAGGTCTAAGGCTTTGGCACGTTGGTCTAATACATCTGGGTTTTGCAGTGCAGAAATCGCCCAGCCGATGCGTCCTCCGCTAAAATGTGCCAATCGTCTCGCTTGGTCAGAATTTGCGCCATATTGGGTCATCAAGACCATGATGAGCGTCTCGGTGGATACAGGGCGCAAATGGATAATTTGGCTACGGCTCAAAATGGTGGGCAGGAGCGCCTCCACCGAATTGGCGAGCAAAATCAATATGGCATGTGGGGCTGGTTCTTCTAATGTTTTGAGCATGGCATCTTGTGTGCGGGCGGCGGCATGGTCAAAATCTTCAAAAATGGCAATCCGATAGCGGGCTTCATAGGGTTTCATCGCCAATTTGCTGATAACTGCGCGTACTGCATCAATTTTGAGCGCCCCTGTATTGGGGTCTAATTCACCATAGAGCATATCGGGATGGTTGCCACTTTTCATCAATTTGCATGACCGACATTCCCCACAGGGGCGCAGCGTGACATTGGGTGTGGTGCAATTGAGGGCGCTGGCGAAGGTATGTGATAACAGATGTTTGCCAATATTCGGCGTGCCGACAATCAAATAGGCGTGCCGAATCCTATCATTCTCAAGCCCTTGTCGTAGATAATTTATTGCCCAATCGTGACCAAAAATATCCCATGAACTCATCGTGTTACCCTTCACTTATTTAGGACTATAATAAGAGCATGATTAATTCCCAATTACAACCCAAAGGCACACATTCATTATGACACAATATGCTTTTCCTGAGAACTTCTTGTGGGGTGCGGCGACTGCTTCTTATCAAATTGAGGGAGCAGTGTTTGAAGGTGGACGTGGAACAACCGTATGGGATGTTTTTTCTGATACACCCGGTAAGGTGAAAAACGGTGATTCTGGCGAGGTGGCTTGTGACCATTATCACCGTTACCCCGATGATATTGCCATCATGAAGCAATTAGGCTTACAGACCTATCGTTTTTCGGTGGCTTGGGCGCGGATTTTGCCCGAAGGCACAGGGGCGGTGAACCCAGCAGGACTCGATTTTTACGATAAATTGGTAGATGGTCTGCTTGCGAATGGGATTCGTCCCTATGTCACCTTATATCATTGGGATTTGCCCCAAGTCCTAGAAGATAAAGGCGGATGGACAAATAAAGACATCGTGAATTGGTTTGGTGATTATACCCAAGCCATCACCAAACGACTCGGAGACCGTGTACAAAATTGGATGACGCTCAATGAGCCATGGGTATTCACTTATTTGGGTTATGCAGATGGCATACATGCACCTGGTCATCAAGATATCAATATGTATTTGCGGGCATCGCATCATAGCATTATGGCACATGCCCGCGCCATGAACATTATTCGCGCCAATGTCCCCAATTCACAGGCAGGGATTGTCCTAAATGCCGCGTGGGTAGACCCGCATAGCGATAGTTTACAAGACCACTTTGCCACCCAACGGGCAATGAGTTTTCAGAATCGCTGGTGGCTAGACCCAATCTATCGTGGGGTATACCCCGCCGATATGATGGCAATTTATGGCGACAAGATGAACTTTGTTTTGCCCACAGATTTTGATGAACTTAAAACCACATCAATGGACTTTTTGGGGGTCAATTTTTATACCCGCGCCGTCGTGAAATCTGCCCCATATAACAAGACATTGCTTAAATTTGATGAAGTGCGCCAAGATGCCGAACATACCGAAATGGGTTGGGAGGTGAGTCCTGTTTCGATTTACAACGTCCTCAAGCACGTTAATGATGAATATGACCCCAAAGCCATTTTTATCACCGAAAATGGCGCGGCATTTGATGATGTGATTGACGGTGATGTCGTGCATGATGACCGCCGTGTGGCATATTATCAACACTATATCGCAAATTGCCACCGCGCCATCCAAGACGGCATCCCCCTCAAGGGGTATTTTGCATGGTCACTGCTGGATAATTTTGAATGGGCAGAAGGCTATAGCAAGCGTTTTGGGTTGGTTTATGTGGATTATCAGACACAAAAACGTACCCTCAAAGATAGCGCCAAATGGTACGCAAAAACCATCCGTGATAATGGATTTGTGTTACCCTGATAGTTAGCCATATATGCCATCCGTAAGGGCGCAACATGTTGCGCCTTTACACTAAAAAATATGGTCTAATATTTCCCAAAATAGCCTTTATAGGAGAAAAAATAATGCCCATTATTCGCACCCCAGATGACCGCTTTGCCAATTTAGACCACTATCCCTTTGCGCCCAATTATACCGAGATTAATGGTGTGCGCGTGCATTATGTGGATGAAGGCAAAGGCGATAATGTCATTGTTTGCTTGCATGGTGAACCCACATGGTCTTATTTGTATCGACATATGATTCCCCCCTTCGCCAAAAAACATCGTGTGATTGCCCCAGACCTCATTGGGTTTGGTAAAAGCGATAAATTCACAGAAATGAGCGACTACAGCCTCAGTTTGCAAGTCGAGATGCTAAAGGCACTCATCGAACACCTGAATTTGAGCAATATCACGCTGGTGTGTCAGGATTGGGGCGGGATTATCGGCTTGCCCCTCGCCACACAACTGGAAGGGCGTTTTTCGCGGTTGGTGATTTTGAATACGGCTTTGCCCACAGGCGATAGACCCATCTCAGACGGATTTCGCCAATGGCGCGAATTTGTGCAAAAAACGGGCAAAGAATTGATTGCCAGCAAGGTCATTGAATTTAGTGTTGTCAACAAAGACTTGCTCACGCCAGAAGTGCTACGCGCCTATGATGCGCCATTCCCCAATACCGATTACACCGCCGCTATCGCCGTTTATCCGTTGCTCGTACCAATGAAAGACGATGATGATGGCGTGGCGATATTACGCGAAGCGCGAGAAAAATTAGCCAATTGGCATAAACCCGCGTTGGTGATGTTCTCTGATATGGATCCTGTGATGAGTGGGGGAGACCGATTTTTCCGCAAGCATATCCCCTCTGCAAAAGACCAACCTGTTATCACGATTGAAGGGGCAGGTCACTTTTTGCAAGAAGAAAAAGGGGCAGAAATCGCGGGGCATGTCCTCGATTTTATAGCGCGGACATAACATAACCATTTTTGCCATATGGATATGAGATGCAACCCATAGCCCCTCATATCCGTATAAGTATATACAATATGAAAGGAATAAAATGAGGTTCATTGCACGCGGTTTGAAAGAAATGCTGATTGTTGGGTTGGCGATAATTGCGGCGCTGGCATTGATGTTGCCTTCGTTCATCCCCGATTTTTTGCCCCTCGTTGGCAAGGTGGATGAAGCCTTCTGGACGCTTATCCTCATCAATACGGCGGGGTATTATGGGCTGAATTTGTCGAGTTTATATGGGGATAGCAAACCTCGTAAGGTTATTCGGCGGGTGAAAAAGCGCAAACCATCTGGCACGCCTTCGGCTTTTGTAGCCGATAATAAACGCATGATTATTCATGATGGGACAAGCGAAACCCCCATCATTGAGGAAAAATAGACGAAACCCTATCAATTTCAGGATTCAAAATCGGTTAGGGTGTGGGCGCAACATATTGCGCCCCATGTGTGGCAACTTAAAAATCAACCTCACCCCTAAATCCCCTCTCCAGTCTGGCGAGGGGACTTAAACCCACCCACAAAATGGTTTTCACCCCCTCTCCAATTTGGAGAGTGGGCAGGGGGTGAGGTAAAAGAGTAATTTTGTTGTTAATTTGCTATACATTTGGATGATATTTAATCCGTAATCCCAAAATAATAATATTCCAAAATACGGCGGGTTATTGGCGCGGCGACAGCAGACCCATCACCACTGTTTTCGACCATAACACCCACTGCGATTTGTGGGACATCTACGGGGGCATACGCCATAAACCACGCATGAGGCAACCCTTGTTGATTTTGTGCCGTGCCTGTTTTGCCACATAACCCACCAGCCTCTAATAAAGGGGAATCACGGAAAATATGCGAGGCTGTGCCAAAACTTTCTGTGACGACATCACATAAGCCGTTGCGGATATACGTCAAAATAATGGGGTCTATGCCCGTCTCTTCTAATACTTCTGGCGTGAATTGATAATAAATCGTGTCTAATAACGCGGTGTGATGCACCAATGTGGGGCGATAGCGTGTGCCACCATTGGCAATCAGCGCATACACCTCCACCATTTGTAATGGTGATACTTCTACCATCCCCTGACCGATTGCCATATCTACCGCATCAGAAAATGTCCATGGCTCTGGAAATAGTGTATTTTTGGTGTCGCGTGTGCCAATAAATCCGTCCGATGTGGGGATGTCTGTTAAGCCTGTGGGTCTGCCAAGTCCGACCAAATTGGCATAACTGGGCAGGATATAAGGGTCTATGCCGTCTAAGCGATACCCCACCTCATAAAAACACGAATTGCAACTATGGGTTAATGCCCCAGCGAGCGTTAAACTGCCATGCCCCCCAGTGCGCCAATCGGTGCGTAAAATATCTCTGTTCCATGTGCCAATGGAGGTATATCGCTCATCAAAGGTAAAATTCCCGCTATCTAAGGCGGCAATAGCACTAATTACCTTAAAAATAGACCCCGATGGATACCGTCCTTGTGCCGCCCGATTGAGCTGGGGTTTGCGCGGGTCGGTTTGAACTTGGGCAATATAGGCATTGGCTTCGGTTTTGCCCATGATGGGGAAGGCGGTGAAGGCATTGGCATTATAGGACGGATAACTCACCATCGCTAAAATTTCGCCTGTGCGAATATCAAGCACCACCGCCGATGCGCCATTGGATGATTTTCCCCATGATTCGCCCGCGTTGGCGTATGCTTCGCTAATCGCACGATAAATAAAGCGTTGCAGGTTGGCATCTATGGTCAAATACACACTACGGCTCGGTTCTGCACGGCGTTCCACGAGGGTTTGTAATATCACGCCTTCAGCCGATACGATAGACAAGCGCCCACCGGGGATGCCGCGTAAGGTTTCATCCCAACTGGCTTCGATACCACTCTTGCCGATGATAGAATCTTGCCGAAAACCTGCCGCTTCGAGGTCTGGGATTTGGCTTTCTTCGGGATACCCCACTGTGCCAATAATATGGGCGGTGAGGTCGCCATCGAGATAACGGCGCGTGTATTGATAATCGAATTGGGCGGCACAATCGGCAATCAGGGATGCTTCCCATGTGAGATAAGTGGTGGCTTCGATGAGTCCCATATCGGTGAGCCATGAGGGATTGCTCCGTGCGAGTGTGGCTTGAACTTGCTCTGTGGTCTGATTCATGGCAGTGGCGAGGGTCGTCACACACACATCCAAATTGGGAATTTGTTCTGGAATCACACGCGCAATGACGATGCGCCCATTCATATCGGCTAAAATCTCGCCATTGCGGTCATAGATATTGGCGCGGAGGGGCGGATAGGTCTCTAGGCGAACAGCACCCCCACGCCCCAATGCCGAAAATATATCCGCAGGCGACCATGCAACCCGCCATGCTTGCAAATCATTATCCAATATCAAGCGCATTTCGCGCCCATTATCGGCAAAACCACCCATAATGGCGCTGGTGAAGGTCATATCATATAAAAAGACCATCACGCGGTTGCTCTCGCGGGCTTGTGCGACAAGGCTAAAGGTTTGGTCTGAGAGGCGGATTTCATCTGCGACCGTTTCATAGAAGCGCAAAAAAGATTCGTATGGGAAGGCTTCTTGGCTGGATACGCTGATGAGTGAATACATCTGGGCATAATCACGACGCGCCCAAAGGTCTAAAAAGGTGACGATGAGCCGTTCTGCTTCGATGGCATTGTTATATTCTGGGGTACTGGTTGGGATGCGCGTGGGTAGGGATTGAATCATCTCTGTTTGTTGTGCAGGGGCGCACCCCGTCATAATGAATAAGATGATGATAACCAAAAATAGATGTTTCAAGATGCGACATCCTCACACATGGATATAAAAGTCATCTTCCATTATAGGGATATGTGCGCTTTTGCGAAAGTAGCAGAGGATGAGAGAAACCATCGGCGCGAAATAATCCAACCGAAAATCCGTGTTTTGGTACACCGCCGATAGGATGATAATCACCCATAAACAGGGTATAATAAGGTATAAATCATCACCCAAAAAGGAGAAACCCCAATGACAAACCACGTTGTGGCGGTGGATAGTTTGGTCGCCAATGAATTCCAAATTCAAATTGATAACAAGCCGATGCTCGGTGTGTTCCGTGTAGATGGATTAGTCACCTTCAAACTCAACGACAAAGGGGAACGGGTTCATGAAGCATTCCGCATTGTCAAAATGGTTCAACGCGATGCCAATAACCCCTTTAATTCATGGCTCAGAGAAACGCTTGTGCCAAATTCCAATAAGCCTCGCCGTACTGTCACCATTTTGGCAGTAGATGATGGTGTCGAGACGCGCCGTTGGACAGTGAAGGGTGCATGGATTCAAGAAGTGACCTATTCAGCATTTGATACCGCCTCACATGATATGGTCGAGGAAATTGTCACCATTCGGTATGATGCGATTGAAGAATCCTTCACCGCTTCACCCGATTTAGGGATTCAATAACACCCCTATTGGGCATCGCAAATAAATAATCGGTTGGGGATGCGCTGGCACGATGCGATATGCCACAAACCCCAACCGTTCATATAACCGTTTGGCATGACTATTCCCCTCATCAACCCCAATATCAACCCATTGCGCCCCGTTTGATTGTCCAATTTCTGCCAAATGGCGGATAAGTGCCGTTCCAACCCCCAAATTACGATAGGGCGGGGCGATGAACAAATCGCTAATTTCTGCCACATCTCCCCATCGGGTGAGCCATCCAGTCCCGATAATGTCGCCGTCTGCCCACACATTCACCCCAATCATTAGTGGTGATTGATAGGGATGTGGTGTGTGTGTAGGGCGAAATGTGAGTATCGGCATAATAGAACTCCAACATTAATTGTGTTTTGAGCGCAAATATCCTATAGTGTTAGTGTAGGTTAATTTTGGGGTTCAGCCAATATTTGATGTGAGGATTGTATGTTATGTTAAGACTGTCAAAATTAGTGTTATTGCTCCTATTGGTGATTATATCCGTCCCTGTCCATGCACAATCATCTTGTGGCGACCTCAGCACTGCTGATTGCGAAATCCTTCAAACGGCACAACGCGCTACAGGTAATTTGCCTTCTGCCAGTTTTGAAGCCACCGCCGAATTTGCGTTGGGGATTAGTTTTTTTCCAGAACTTATCACTGTCCGTGTGGTTTCTAATGGGGTATATACCCGCGTCCCTACCATAACGGCTGATATAGAAGAGGCATATCGCCCATTATTTGGCTTGAATGCCGATATGAGCATTGTGATTGATGCCGAAATTTCTGAATTTGTCGTCCCAGAAGATAATACCTTCACCGCCGCACTCGATTTGCGCTATGTGGATGGGGTGGGGTATGCCGAATTAAGCAAGATTTTACCCCTCATTGACCCCTCGTTGGATGCAGACGGTTGGTATAGCGTGGATGTGGCAGATTATATCAGTCGGTTTATGCGTGATGGCATTTTTCCGAGTGATTTTTTAGATACATTTGCTACGACATACGGTGTTGATTCTTGGGAGAGCTTTGCTACTGAGGGGTCTAATCGGCGTTTGGATGATGTTCAAATCGGTGAGCAATCCTTTGCCGTATTCGAAGCGAGCCTTTATACACGCGACTACTATGATGACAATCCCGATATGTATCAAAACCTGATAGATGCCTTTGAAAACCTTCTCCACACCCAATATGGCGCATTTTATACCGATGACCAGTTACGCAATGCCGCCGAGTTTTATGCCGATTTAACCACCAATATGCAATTTAGCCTCACCTATTGGGTTAGCTTAGACGACGGCTATATTCATGACAGCCAATTCGATTTTATTTTTATTCCAGACGAGGACACCCCCGCCCAACCCGATTTTGACCCTTTAGGAATTGCCTTACTTAGCACAGCAGAACTACGCTTTTCTTTGGATTTTCGTTATACTCAATTTGAGAATATCCCCCTTGTGAGTGCGCCAGACGATGCAACCCCTGTGCGCTATGAAGACCTTTTTGGATATGGGGATAGCTCACCTTTTTAACGCATCGGATAGGAATTTTCATGCACATCGCTTTTAACGCATGGTTTTGGAATCAACCGCATGTCGGCAGTGGACAATATCTGCAACGATTGGTCTTTGCCCTCAGCAAACTCGCACCAGAGCTAAAAATGAGCCTCATTTTGCCACCGAATACGGCAATTACCAACCCCCTCCCGCCCAATGTGACCGCTATATCCACCACAGGGCGGGGTGGGGCAATAGGCAAGGTATTATTTGAACAACGCACCTTCCCGCGCATGGTCAAAGCCTGTGGTGCAGATTTGGCACATGTCCCCTATTGGGGCGCACCGCTATCATCACCTGTTCCCCTTATCACCAGTGTATTGGATGTGGCATCGCTGATTTTGCCCGAATATTATGCGGCTGGCTTTAAGGGACGCGCTTATAATGCCCTTATCAGCGCATCAGCAGGTGGGTCTGCTCATATCATCACCATTAGCGACAGCGCCAAAGCCGATATTATCGAATATCTCAACATCCCCGCCGAAAAAATCACCACCACCTATTTGGGTGTGGATGAGGTCTTTCATCCCAAACTTGGCGCAGAAAATGACCATCTCGTCCGCAAAAAATATAACCTGCCCATGAGTTTTGTATTATATTTGGGCGGATTCGATTATCGCAAACAGGTCAATGAACTGCTGTATGCCTATAGCTATGTCGCACAGGCAGAGGGTGATAATTATCCGTTGGTGATGGCGGGCAAAGAACCCGATTGGGGCAAACCTGTTTTTCCTGATATGCGGAAATATGCCGACCAGCTCGAAATTTCTGATTATATCGAGTGGATTGGGTATGTGGATGAGGCTGATAAACCCGCTTTATATCGCCTAGCCGATGTATTTGTATATCCAAGCATGTATGAGGGGTTTGGATTGCCCCCATTAGAGGCGATGGCATCGGGTGTGCCTGTGGTCGCCAATGCGTTGGATATTTTTAAGGAGACGCTTGGTGATGGGGCATATCTGGTCGAAAATGCCCGTAGCATGGGCGGGGCGATGATTGCCTTGCTCATCCAAAAGCCCTTGCGTGATACGATGATTAACCAAGGGTTGGCACAAGCCACCCGTTATACATGGCGCAAAACCGCACAAGCCACGCTAAAAGTATATGAGAGCCTGCTACTATGACCCAAAAACGCCAATACCTATTTGATGACACCATAGACGATACCACCCGCAAAGCCCCTAATGTGCCACCACCGCCTAAAAAACGCAAACGCGGATTTCGCTGGATGGTGTGGATGTTATTAGCCGTGTTGACATTAGGGCTTGGTACAGGCACAGCCGTTTTGGTCGCCCGTCCCGATATTTATGGGTTGGAATTTCGGGGCAACCTCACCCTCACCGCAGGGGCAATATCGCAGACCGAATCGGCATTAGATGGGACGGCGCGTGCCAATGCACAGACCTCACGGGATAACCTTGCCACATCCACCGCACTTTCTGAGCAATTGGGTGGGGTGGTGGCACAACAAACAGGCATCGCCCAAGACCAAATCAATACCCAAACGGCAGTCGCAGAAGTGAATGCCCAAAATGCCACCCAAGCGGCAATCAATTTTCAAAATACACAAGTGGCGGCAAACCAACAAGCGACACAAGTGGCGCTAGATTTTGCCATGACACAATCGGCATTGAACCAAAATGCGACCCAAATCGCGTTGGATTTTTCCACACAAGTCGCCAGTATTCCCACACCTATTACTCCGACCATCACCCCTATCCCAACCAATACCCCCTCATTGCAAGATAGTTTTATCGGTGGGGTAGATGCCAGCCAATGGCGTTTTGCAAGCGTGGCAGATTGGGGATTTCATGCGGGTGGCGGACTCATTGCCACGCGGGATGGCTCGTGGCTCATCACCCAACAATCCGATTATAGCCAATATCGGCTCGATGCGGTCATTCAACCCCTCGCAACCGCCAGTGATTATTTCTTTGTGTTGAATATTGGTGCAAATGGCGATAATGTGGCGGTGCGTTTTTCGTTTGATGGGGCGCAAATGGTGGGTGTGAGCATTGTCACATTTGTGATAGATGACTTTTTAGGCGATTCTGGGTTATTGGGGCGGACATTGCCAGAACTCATCACGCTTCCACTTACGATTGCCAAAACACGCCAAAATATTGCCTTGAGCGTGTCTGTGAACGCACAAACCATCACCATCACCATAGATGCGTCATCGGCATTGACCTATACACTCCCCACACCCATTTCACCAGGGGCGGCGGGGATACAATTGCCACAAGGGACGATATTAGAGACAATTTTGGTGTTACGATGAAGCGCCTCATCATTTATCCAGCACTTGCCTTGATGCTCATCATTTTAGTCGGCTCGACTGCCATTTTGTTGCTCACACCAGAAACATTCGGATTTGTGCGCGGAGGTGATGCGCGTGCTACGCAATCGGTTATCAGTAGCACCTTGCAATCGGTAGATAGCACAGCCCAATTTTTGGCAGATTTACGGGCGCGTGAATTTGAACTCGCCATCACCCGCACCGCCGTGATGACCCTGACGGATGAATCGCTGATGACCCGCGAAGCCGATTTTTTTGCCACACAGCGCGTCAATACCAACCAAACCCAGCGCACCCAACAGGCACAATTCACACAATTAGCAGAGGCGCAAAGCACCCTCATGGCAGAGCAAACCGTGTTGGCATCCACAGCCACCATGAGCAATTTGGTCAATAGTGTGACGATGACGGCGGGCGCACAATATAGCGATAGCAATATCGCCACACAAAATGCCAATTTAGCCCTACAAGCATACCTGCAAAATACTGCCATCGCCTTGCAATCCACAGGCGAAGCATTATCGGCGCAGGTGAATAACATCACAGGGACACAAAATGCGCTCGTGGTCACACAGACCAGCATCGCACAATCGGCATTATCCACCCAAACAGCAATGGCGGTGCAAAATATTGCCACCGCCACGCAAAACGCACTGTATTTTGTCGCTACTCAAACAGGAGTCGCGCAACAAGCGACCCAAAATGCGCTCAATTTTGTGATGACACAATCTGCCATCAATCAAAATGCGACACAAGTGGCGTTGGGATTTGCGACACCGTTGCCGACATTGCAACCCACACTATCACCAACGCCAACCGAATTTAATGACCAGTTTGGGTCATGAGCCTAATAATTTGCTGAGGCTATCGCCTGCCGCCAGCACACCGATGACCAATGCGCCAAAATAAATGACGCTGATGATAATCATCACATAGCCTAAAATGAGGAATAATCCGTCACGTTGGATGAGACCCGCCGCCAAAAATAACACCGCTAAAGCGGGTAATGTGTTGGAGAATGGGACTAATCCTAATGGGGCGATGAGCAATACACCCGCAAAAATAAATGCCAAACCATGTACACGGTTGATGAATGGGCTGGCGGTGATAAATTTCCAGCGTGGATGAATGATGCGGTCAATGCGCCCCATCATTTTTGAACCCCGTTTGAGAGCATTCACTAATCCTTCGGTGGCAAATTCACGCTTGAGGACAAAACTAGGCAACCATGGGATGCGGTTGAGTGTTACCCCAAATCCGGTAAAAATGACGACCACACTAAAAACGGTACTCACACCCGGTATAGATACAGGGAATAAAAATGGCACCATCAACAACATACATGCCAATAACATCCCTTGTTCGCCAATATACCCTAATAATTCACTGAGGGTCACTTTTTCGCCTGTGAGTGAATTGGCTACTTGGTCAAGTGATTGGCTAAAGGTGGTTTGGGCATCTTGAAATTCTACAGACATAATATCGCCTTTGAGTTAGGTAAATTGAACCAGAATGAACATGCTTGTTCGACAAACGGGGCTAATATTAATCTACTTAATGTGATTTGGGAAGTAAATTCACCGGATTTGTCGGCATTTCAATATCATCTATCACCTGAACCTGTGCGGTTGGCAATGTGACGATGAAACGACTCCCTTTTGGGGTGTTGTCTTCCATCCAAATATCGCCCCCATGTGCCACAGCCACCAATTTGCAAAATGCCAGACCTAGCCCAACCCCCCGCCTAACGGCTTTGCGCCCTTCCACTTGGGTAAAACTATCAAACAGGCTGGCGCGGGCATCGGGTGGAATCCCTTGTCCTTCATCACTCACTTCTAAACGGAGTAGGGTAGTTACTTTGCCATTGATTTTGATTTCATGGGGCGTGGTCATATAGGCTTTGATGCGAATGGTGCTATTATCTGGGCTATATTTGAGCGCGTTATCTACCAAATTGAGCAGGAGGCGTTCTACTTTATCGGGGTCAATATCAGCAAGGGGTAAATTGGGCATGATTTCGCTGGCGATGGTGATATTAACCTCTTGTGCCATAGACGAAAGTTCTTTTTGAACATTTTCTATCACACCATCAATAGCAATATGTTCGGTGCTAATTTTGAATTTCCCGTCTTCTAATTTGGCAATATCTAGTAGGGTATCCACGCGCCCCAATAATTTTTGCATGGCACGTTTGCTGGTGTCGAGCATATCGTCAATCAAGGTTCTGCGCGGGACATCGGCAGGCACAAGGTCATTGATAATCTTAAAACTGGTCATCACGGCTGTGAGTGGACTCCGTAGGTCATGAACAATCATTTGTGTGAGTTGCTCACGGGCATGGTGCAATTCTTGTTGTTGGGTTTGGTCATGAAAGGCGAGCAAAATACCAATGACGCGCCCTAATTCATCACGTACAGGCAATATCTGACGCGAAAAATGACGCATTTGCCCACCGACCATGAGGCTATAGGTATGTTTGGGATAATCTTCCCATTGGGTAGGGGTTTTTAGGCGGGCGATGAGGGCGCGAAATTCCCAGCCATTCATAAATCCGAGTGGCTTATACACATGATTGTCTTCTTTTTCGAGCAATTTGATGACCGAATTGCCAATCAGTTGTAATGGGGCGACATCCAACATGCTCATGCGTGGATTGGCGAGGGCGATTTGCCCTTCTTGATTGATGAGGATAAGCCCTTCTTCAATCGCATCGAGTACCGCCAATAATTGCTCAATGGTGCGTTGATAGAGGGCATCGGCATTGGCTTGTACCCGCGCATTTTCGATGGCTTGCTCATAATGGCGTGTGAATTGGGCGATTAAATTTTGATTTTGAATGGTTTGTTTGGCAAGATTATTGCGGGCGCGACGGAGCGCATATAACCCCAAAATCATGGCGATGGCAAAGAGCAACACCGTGATTTGATAGATGGCATTAAATTCTTGGGGTGGCAAATATAATATCAGGACTAAGCCCACAAAAATGCCTAAAATCCACGCCAGAATGGTCAATAAACGCGATGTAGAATGCCTTTTATAAACGGTCAAATTGGTTTTTGTCGTCATTTTGCAAATATTCCCGTCAATATTGCATGATTACCATTATGGTACTCTATAAATAAGGTAAAGAGAATTTTGAATGTGTTCCAGATTTCAAACATTTGCGACTGCGGTGACTGCGGTGGTTTGAGTTTCCATCTCTTGACGTAATACGGGCAATGTGAGGACAAAACATGCCCCAGAAAGAGGGCTTTGTGAGGAAATATAAATCGTGCCATGATGGGCTTCTATAGCGAGTTTGCAAAAGGTCAATCCCAAGCCACTACCTTTGCTCCCGCGTTTGGGGACATTATTTTGTACCTGATGAAATTCATCAAAAATGCGATCTTGTTCTGCCAGAGGAATTCCTTGCCCACTATCGGCAATTTGAATTTCGAGCATGTTATTCACTTGTTTGGCGACAAGCCACACCTCTCCCCCTGTGGGACTATAACGTACCGCATTGTCGAGTAAATTAATCAAGACACGGCGCACAATATTGGCATCCACATAAACACGGGGCAAATCGGGCGCAATTACCTGCTTAAATTGGATATTGGCTTCTTGCATAGAGGCGGTAAGGGCGCTATAAGCAGAATTGACAATTTGTGAAAAATCAATTTCTACCAAATTGAGGAGCATTTGCCCCGCTTGTAATTTATAAATATCCAATAGGCTCTCGACCAATTCGAGCAAATCTTGGGCATTATTCAGTGAGATATTCATCACTTCATTGAGCGTTGGGTCTGAATCTTCAGATAGGAGCGATGTGGCAAAACTCACCCCGCTAATCACAGAACTCAACGGACCACGTAGGTCATGTACCATCATGCGCGTGATATTTTGGCGATATTTTGCCAGTAGGCGTTCTTCGCTGATGTCATGCAGGGTCAATAACCGCCCAATGATATGATTTTGGCTATCTTTTACAGGTGAGCCAACCATACGGATATAACGGGTTTGCCCATCTTTATGCAGTTCAAAAGGCGTGGTAGTGAGCATATCGGGTTCTGAGCGCAAAATGCGGAGCATTTCGGTGAGGGTTTCTGCGAGGCTACGATTATCGGTATCGTTGGCAAGCGCATATTCTTGCCAAAGGGTTTCTGCGAAATGGCTTTCGCCTTGTTGTGAAAATTGCACTTTGAGCATTTCTTCTGCGCTATGATTGGCTCTGATGAGCATCCCATCCCGATTGAGCAAAATGACCCCATCACGAGTCGAATCCAGAATGGCTTGTAATTGGTTATTATTGGCGCTGATTTGCTCAATACGCTCTTGGCGTTCTTCTAATAAATTGGCATTTTGAATGCTAATAACGGCATGACCAGCCAAACTCTTAAAAAACTCGACATGCTCATCATTAAAGAAATCCAAATTGAGGCTTTCTACATTTAATACCCCAATGACTTGGCTGTCTTGGAATAATGGCACAAGCACCGATGATAGCAGAGGTGGTTTTGAATCTGCATCTTCGGTATAGGGTTGGACATATGCCCGTTCACGCAGATTATTGGTGATAATGAGTGGGCTTTTTGTCTCAATCACTTTTCCCACCAATCCGACATTCAATTCGGTGGTGATGTCCTCATCGCGCCATTCTTCATCATGTGCTTGCATTTGAATGATATGGAGTTTGTGTTGTGGGGTGATGAGGGCTAATGCCGCTAAATCTGCACCAGAGGCATTGATGGCGGCTTTTAGCACATTACGGATGAGTTGTTCACGATTGAGTGCGCTCGAAATTTGTTGTGCAATCGTCTCGATGAGGTTCAGTTGTTTCATGCGCCGATTAAGGGCTTGTTGGGTGCGTTGATAGAGCAGGGCATTATGAATTTGTGTGGCAATCTGATTTGCCGCCATCTCAAATAGCCGTTGCTTGCTATCGGATAACGTTTTATCCTGAAAATTGCCCAACAAAAGCAACCCGATTATCCGATTATTGGTGATAAGAGGTGTGGCGATGAGGGTTCGCAACAAATTATCTTGCATAAAATTGGTGAGGCTTTGCGATAATTTGGACACCCCAAACCGAAATACAGAGATAGCAGTGCCTTTACGCGCATGAAGGGCGGCAAGTTCTGGGATTCCAGAAACATCTTGTGCAGGGACGAGCGAGGTGAGGTTATTAAATTCCACCTCTTTTTGATATTGTGGGGCAAGCACAATATCTGCCCAATCGCTCTCGGTGGAATATTGCAAAATGCGCGTCACATTGATAATAATCGTCTCGACATCGAGGGTTGAGGTCGAAATATCCGATAAATAGACCAATTGTGATTGTTCCCACCCATATAATTCCAATGCCCGCAATAATTCGGCATTATCGTATGCGACTGCCAATTGATTGGCGAGGGTTTGGAGCAAATCAACCTCGGTCTGATGATAATAATGCACTTGATGATGATAGACCAGTAATATCCCAATAACCACATTCGATGATTTAAGTGGGATTTTGGCAATTGCCCGATACCCACCAACCTGTGCAAGTTGGGCTTCAAGCGAATTTGCATCGAGTGTTGCGATGTCGTGGATGAGCAGGGGAGCATTTACCAAAGTGGTTTCTTGTTGGTACTCTGATTTTTTGTATAACTCAAGCAATGGGGGTGTTAGCCCACGATGCGAAATCAGGCGCATCGTCTTTTTATCATCATTCAGCATAAAAAATGCCACTTTATCGGCTTTGGTAATTCTGAGGGTGGTCATGCACGCCTCTTCCATCGCCTCTTGTTGCTCTGGTGCAAGCGATATATTTTGGGTGAGTTGATTAATCTGACCCAAGTCCTGTGCCAGTTTGGTGGTGCGGGCATAAAGGGTGCTGTTACGGATTGCCAAGCCCAATTGTCGGGCGATGGTATTGAGGGTTGGTGCGCCGATTTTTTCTAATAGACGGATAGACCGTTCATCAGCAATCCCCATAATGCCCAGTAGCTTATCGCCTACCATAAGGGGTAATCCCAAAAACGCATGATAATTTAGGTTTAACTGTGGATGCCCCAGTGTATGAATATTTTCTGGCGCAGTGACATGCAATGGCACTTTATTTTGGATGATGTGGGCAAAGGTGGGGTGACTTTTTTCGCTGACCGTCCCCCATAATTGCTTTTTACCGTGTTCCATCACCAGTGGAAAATTAAATATGCCATATTCTTCTTGATAAAGCGCAATATAAAAAATGGGGATGTCACTAAATTTTTGTAGGGCATGATAAAAGCTATGGAGCATTTCGGTAAGTTCTAGGGATGAGGAGATGCTTTGGGCAGTATCGTTGAGGATAGACAGTTCTTGTACCCGTTGAATGAGGCTGTTTTGTGTACGGTGAATTTGCCAATGACGAATGGCTTGGGCGGCGACCAACCCCATCAACAACACAAATATCACAACCCACTGAGATTGATAGACCAATGTCAACGGGGCGACTGTGGCGAGCAATAAGATTTCGTTAAAGAGTCGTCCACGCTGATTTTTTGCCCATAGCACAGGTGGTTTTGGGTCAATGTCGCTTAGGAGCAACCCCATGATTTGGGTGATAATTAACCCGGTGAGCAATCCAAAAAAGGTGGCAAAGAAATTAAAATTGGTGTCTTTGAGAGGGGTTACACCCCCTAATGATGTAAAGACTGCCCATGCTCCTAATAAGGAGATGCCACATAGGGAGATACGCTTAAATGCCAGACGAATGATGATTGGTCTGGGAAGGGGGGTGGCACCGGGCAAAATATTGCCACGCAGACGAATCAGCATTGCCCACAAACTACCCATAAGGATGAGGGTGATGGTAGCAAAAAGGGCAGTGGAAAACCACATCACCATCACCACCAAATTGATGTATCCTGCCCATAACCCACCTTCAATTTTCCCCGCCAATAAATCGGCACAGATGAAAATGACAAGGCAAGTAATCAGTACCACCACCCGTTCCCATGTGAGGACGAGCGGTATCGGTTGCACAACGGCTAAGAACACAAATATCGCGCCAACCAGTGACGTGAGAATGTGGGGCAATATTTTGCCCAGAGGAGGATTATTGACGGTATTCGATGATTGTCGCATATCACAAACACAACACTAACTTATCATCGCATTATAATCCCGTTTTGGAAATTAAACAAATTCGTTAAAAATTTCTTTATAATTCCGTAAATAATATTGCGCCATGCCCACGCCAATTAATAGCCAAAACAAGAAATGGAATCTATCCCAAATGGGGATGGCATCACCAATGCTATACCCGCCATGTGCCAAAATTGCCGCCCCAACCGCCACTGCTACAATCTGGCTAGGGCGTGTGCCACGCCGATAGCCGACCCATAAATAGCCAGCCAACGCCAAATGTAACCCCACAAAAATAATCATGCCACCAACCCCCATATCACTGCCTATTTGTAAAATCTCGTTATGGGCATGGGGGGGGGTTAATTTGGGATAATCGGTAATGGGGTAATCTTGGCGCACAGGTCCCGACCGATAATTATTTAATCCAACGCCTGTGAGGGGGTAATCTTGTATCATCGCCCATGCACTTCCCCATAAGGCAAAGCGTTGGTCGGTGGTGCGCTCATCGCGTTCAGATAACCCGACTTCATCACCAGAAAATACCTGTAGCAACACACCCAATTGCAAAATCCCCGCCACCCCAATGATGACGAGTGCGATAATGCGTAACCGATTGGTCGGCAATAATAAAATGAAGGCGATACCCAATGCCCCCAACACCCCAATGAGCGAAAAGCGGCTTTGCCCCAAAGCCAACGCGCCTGCGCTGGCAATAAATACCCCTAGCGTAATTACCCGCCATGCCCATTTATCTTTTTTCCAAGGATAGAGGGTGATGACGGCACAAAATGGCACAATCCATGCCAATGCGCCGCCAATTTCGTTGGGATTAATGCTGTTACGCCGAAAAAACGGGGCAGTATTTGGTAAAAAGTCGAGTCCTTTAATGACCTCAATAAATACCTCCGATTTGACAGTCCATTGGGTGGCGGTGAGTCCGATGAGTGCCACTACCGCCGAAATTGCCAGCATAAGCTGTAACACCCCATCGAGTGTTTTTTGGCGACGGGCTAATTCGAGCATATAGCCCATAAGCAACATGCCCAGTAACGGGCGCATAATCAAGCCCAACCCCGCCCAACCTGCACCGCGAATGGGATAGCCTGTAATATCGGGCGCGGTGGCAATATTGACGATGGATAGGGCAATCAACGCCACACAAAACGCATCTACCCACGAAAATGACCACTGACGACCATAGGCAATCCAGCGCACTAGCACCAAAACTGCACCAGCACCCACCAACCAAAACCAATCGGCGCGGTCTATGGCATAACTTGGGACGGGCAAAAATGGCAATTGTAGATAAATTGCAAAATACGCAATAATCGCCACAATCCCCACTATCCACTTGCCTATAGTCGGGAATGTGCGCCATAAATGGGTTTGTGTGACCCAATAGGCAATAAAAAATGGCAATAGCCCCGTGACTACCCACAACCATTCCCCTGTTATGATACCACTCACACCGTCTGCTTTGCCCGGAAAATTACTCGCAAACCAAAAGAATATCACCGCGCCAATGAGCAGAAAGGGGTCAAAAGAGGAGATGAAGCGGGCAATTAATCGCATAAATTATCCTAGATTTGAATGATAATAAGGGCGCAATATGTTGCATCCCATACATGATAACTTAAGAAATAAACCTCACCCCTAAATCCCCTCTCCAGTCTGGTGAGGGGACTTAAACCTACCTATAACACGGTTATCTCCCCTTCTCCAATTTGGAGAGGGGGCAGGGGAGTGAGGTAAAAGAGCAATTTTGTTGTTAAGTTGCACCCTTACCAAAATGGGTGTGCTTATCATAGCGGTTTATTTAGTCATTTGACAACCCATATCCGCATCTTATACAATAAAGGTAAAATTAGCTAATAGTTTTGTAGCTGATATTTTAATAAAAATAATCGTCGGAGAAAAATAACATGATGTACCAAGATGTGACGCATGTCTCATTAGATGAATTTCGCAAAAAGACAAAAGGCAAAAGCCTTGTATTGCTTTATCCATGGACACCCTATCGCAATTTGTTCCTGAGCCACTTTTTGGCGGATGACAAAGCAGGGATTGTGTATTATTGCGTGCCACACCCTGTTAAAAATGTCCGTGATTGGTTAGCCGATATGGTGACAACACTCGGCGCAACCATCCCCAATTTTGGCGAAAAATTGAAAGAGGCGTTCAAAAAGAAAAGCCCATCCGCCGAATTGTTGGCAGAATCGTTGGCATCTGATTTGCTGGCATCGGGTCAGAAAAATATCATTTTATATGTTGACCAATTAGACTATGTGCCATTTGATGAAAAATTCAATGATTTCATCATCAACTTCATTGATAATTTGCCCGATGGCATTCAATGGGTCATCAGCAGTCGTGTGTTGGCTTATCAGACATGGCGCGAATATGTCGCCAATGGGATGGCAGTCGTTTTGGGGACAGAACGCCGTGCTAATGATGTCATTTTTACCATCGAAGAACAAATTAAGCCCCAACTCGAAGTCTATGCCTTTGGGCGTGGTCATGCGGTTGTGAATGGCGAAGAAATCACCTCATGGGACGGGGCATTACCCCGCAATCTGTTCTTCTATTTTGTAGATAACCCCTTGCTCACCCGTGACGATATTTTTAACACCTTCTGGAATAACTTGCCCGTCAAAGAAGCGACCAATGTCTTTCATGTGACCAAGCGCAAAATTAGCGAGCGCATCACCCTTTGGGATGGCGAAAAAGAAAATAGCTATGAACTCACAACCTATGCCAGTGGGTTTTATACCCCAAGCCCGATGGTTGTCCGTCATTATGATGTGGCAGAATTTCAATCGGCAGTAGACACTGCTATGCTCACCGAAGATGAAAATCTGAAAGAACAACTGTATCGCTATGCCATAGATTTATATAAATCGCCATTTTTAGATAAAATGGAAAATCGGTTGGAACAAAAAGATGAAAATCATCGTGTCGCGCAATGGATTCGGGCGCGGCGGGCAGAATTGCAACAACTCTATGCCCAATCGCTCATCGGTATGGGACGTATTTGCAAGGGGCGCAACGATTTAGTGCCTGCACTCGGTTATTTCAACCGCGCTGTGAAGGAATTGCCAGAACGCGAAGACATCCATCGTGAAATTTTGGGACTCTATTATCAATTGGGGATGCAAGCCGATGTGGAACGGCAATATGCCTTCTTAAAAGAGACCCTCGCCTCGCGCTTGGGAATTGCACCTTCGCCCATCACGGCTGAACTTTATCAAATGCTGACGCATGGGTGATAATGGCTGACAATAACGCGCTTGAACAAGCGGATATAGACCAAAATACCCTACCAGCGACTCGTGAACGCACATCGCGTTCACGTCGTCCCAACACCCCTAGCCGTTTGCCCGCAGACCACGCGGGGGTATTGTTGGCGGGGTTGGCGATGATGGGGGTAGGGGGGATTGGATTGGCGACCCTCATCAGCATTGCGCTCCCGCGTATTGGGGCAGAATTATGGCTGTTTTTTCTGTGTATTCACCTGATTGTGACAGGGGCAACCTTGCCTCTGGTGCGTTTTGTGAATATGCGCTTTACACCCCTCACGGCAGAACCGCCTTCGGGTGGGGTATTGGTGCGCCAGAGTGTGTGGTTGGGGTTATTTGTAGTAATTACGGTATGGTTACAGATTTTACGGGTGCTATCGGTCATTATGCTATTTTTATTGGCATTGGTATTTGTGGTATTAGAGGTCTTTTTGCAAATGCGAGAACGAAATGCCAACTACTAATCCAGAATTGCGCCACCTGCCATCCGTAGATGCCCTGTTAAATGGGGCGACTTCGTTGATTATGACGTATGGCAAAGAAAAGACCACTCATGCCCTCCGCCACGCCCTACAAAATGTGCGTGAACGCATTTTGGCGGGGGAATCGGTCAACATTGACCCCGAATCGCTCATCCAAACTGCCCATACCGCCCTCATTGCCCAATTTTTGCCAACCCTACGTGGGGTTATCAACGCCACCGGGGTGATTATCCACACCAATTTGGGACGTGCGCCACTGGCGAAATCGGCGCAAGATGCCATGATAGAAGTCGCTAGTGGCTATAGCACCCTCGAATATGATTTACAAACGGGCAAGCGTGGCTCACGTCACACCCATGCCGAAGCCTTGATTTGTGAAATTACAGGCGCGGAAAGTGCGATGGTGGTGAATAACAATGCGGCGGCGGTGCTATTGATGCTTTCTGCATTGGCAAATGGGCATGAGGTGATTTTATCACGCGGGCAATTGGTCGAGATTGGTGGGGGATTTCGCGTCCCCGATGTGATGATGCAGAGTGGGGCGACATTGGTCGAAGTGGGGACGACCAACCGCACCCGCATTGCCGATTATGAAAAAGCCATCACCTCCCAAACATCGGCATTATTGCGTGTTCATTCCTCAAATTTTAAGCAAATTGGATTTGTCGAAATCACCCCCTTGCACCACATGGCAAAACTCGCCCACGAGAAAAATTTAATTTTGCTGGATGATTTGGGCAGTGGTGCGCTGGTAGATACCGCCCAATTTGGACTTCCTCATGAACCCACCGCACAAGAAAGTATCATCGGGGGATGTGATGTGGTGGCATTCAGCGCCGATAAATTACTCGGTGGACCGCAAGCGGGTATTCTCATCGGCAAGGCGCATTTGATTGCCAAACTAAAAAAACATCCCCTCGCGCGTGCAGTACGCGCCGATAAATTATGCCTGTCTGCCCTCACTGCCACACTGGATGAATATCGGCGCGGGACGGCAATTGCCAATATCCCTATTTTGGCAATGCTGGCATATCCGCTAGAATTATTGCAGGCACGCGCAGAAAAATGGGCAAGCCTGTTCACCAGTATGAGCATGGATGCTCATGTGATAGTTGGAAAATCCACTATTGGCGGGGGAAGCCTACCGGGTGAAACCATGCCAACGGCATTGGTTGGCATAAAAATCGCCCAACCAGACGCATTTTTAGCCAAATTGCGCGGATTGCCGATGCCCATCATCGCCCGCATTGAGGACGATAGGGTGTTATTTGACCCACGCACAGTATTGCCAGAGCAAGAGGCGCAGTTACTCACACAAATTAAAAAAATCTAACTATCTACAGGATGATATATAGATGCGCTATTTTTTTAATTTTAATCTGTTACAACGTTATTATGAATTGACAGATGACGCACTCATATATGAAAGCGCCAACCGCATGGCAAGGCAAAAAAAGATTATCCGATGGGATAAAATTATCGGCGCGGGGTACTATCGCATGAATAAAGATGATATGTCTACTGATGTAAGCGAATTAAGAAAAATCATGCCACCCGGTGTTGGCAAATTGATGAATATGGGTATTGAAATACATCGTATGAGCGACATGATTTTACTGGTATATCAAGTAGCAAGTGGTCGCCGTACTATGCTTTATATGCACGTCAAAGTAAATGACCCAGAAACTCACGAATTAGTCACCGACATGCACAACCATTTGGGGGCGCGTTGGCATAATACAATTGATGATATGCACCGCTATCGGCGCGAGATGGGCTTATCTAATGGATGGGTCTGGGTTGCTGTAGTGTTATTTGTGCTGATTGGTAGTCCTATAATGATTATGTTGATGGTCGGGTGGGAATTAATACAGCAACAATGGGGATTATATATTTTAGCAGGGACAATTTTTTTCTCTGGTATTCTATTATTATGGCGCTGGATGAAAAATCGTCCCCGAAAAACACAAGGTTAAGTACGGTCATCGTAATAAACACGAGTTTGGGATAGAAACACGATGACAAATATCCACTCAATAATTTAATTTGCATTTAATTACAATCATAACCTCATTGCATCCCGTGTTTATAATGACATTCGCCTATAAATTGGCATGTTCCAATGAATTTGCGATGATGAACATCTTTTTGTACACTCAATGAAAATTAACATACAAAGGATAAAATTTTTTATGAAATCTGAACTCAATGACCTGATGGCGCAACGCGGATTTGAAGCAATCATCGTGCTGGCGACCCATGATTATAGCGCCTCGCTGGATTATTTGGTGGGTAGTGTGCGAATCACAGGCGGGATGGCATGGAAAAAACGCGATGCCGACCCCATCCTCGTGGTGAATGGCATGGAAATTGAAGAAGCGCGTGCCAGTGGCTTGACCAGTTATACCTATAGCGATTTTGGCTATTATGAACTTTTTGCCCAAAATAACAATGACCCCATCAAGGCACAAGTGGCATTATGGGGTGTGATATTAGACCGACTCGGCGTAGCGGGTGGCAAAATTGGCATTTATGGCACAGGTGAAAATAATCAGGTGTTGGCGCTGGTGGATTTATTGCGCCAAGCCTATCCAAACTATCAATTTGTCGGTGAGGTAGGTTCTACATTATTTGACCAAGCATCACTCACCAAATCGGTTGATGAATTGGCGCGGATAAAATCGGTCGCAGACCGCACCAATGCCGTTTTAGAAGCCACATGGAATTTTATCAGTGAGCATGATGTGGTCGAGGATGTGGTCATGAAAGACAATAACACACCATTGACTATTGGCGATGTCCGCCGATTTGTGCGCCGTGCTTTATTGGAACGCGAATTAGAAGATACGGGCATGATTTTTGCACAAGGACGCGATGGCGGTTTTCCGCATAGTCGTGGTCAAGATGATATGGCACTCCAATTGGGACAACCGATTGTATTCGATTTATTCCCGCGTGAACTGGGTGGGGGCTATCATCATGATGTGACGCGGACATGGTGCATTGGGTATGCGCCACAAGAGGTGCATGACCTGTATCAACAAGTGATTACCGCCTTTGATATTGCCGTAGAATCGTATGGCATCAACAAGCCCACCCACCTGATGCAAGAAGCCGTACAAGATTATTTTGAGAAGTTAGGGCATCCAACCCTGCGTAATGCGCCCAATACCCAAAATGGTTATACCCATAGTTTGGGGCATGGTCTGGGCTTAAAAATCCACGAGCGCCCCCGCATCACCCATAGTAGCCAAGAAGATGTATTCATGGTGGGCAATGTCATCACCATTGAACCCGGTTTATATTATCCAGAAAGAGGCATGGGGATTCGTGTGGAAGATTCCTTTTATATCACCGAAGCAGGCGAATTGGTGTCATTGACTCCTTTCCGCAAAGATTTGGTATTGCCGATGGTCAAAAAAGGGTGATAGACGATAATTGATATAAATTCTCATGCGTTTTTTAGAATTTAGTCAAACAAAGTTTACAACTTACCTATACCCTATACATAAATGCTCGCAAAACTACAAATAATGAGGATGAAGAATGATGCGTCGGCATATTAAAACAATTATCATCGCCCTATTGGTTTTTTCCTTTGGATTCGCCATTGGTAGCGCCATCAGCCGTAGCTCTGCTGTGACCGATTTTGCAGATAACCCTGCATTAGGGTTTATCCCCCGTTCACAAACGACCTTGCCACAAGGCGCTGTGACCACAGACGAATTGAGTCGCTCCCAAATTTATCAACAGGTATCATCATCTGTCGTTTCTATCACCGTCACACGCTCTACTGCCAATACCACACAAGATTCAGAAGTGGGTGGCTCTGGTTTTGTGATTGATTATGACGGACATATTGTGAGCAATGCCCATGTGGTGGCAGAAGCAGATGAAATTATCGTGTACTTTTTGGATGGCACTATCACCCGCGCCGAATTGGTTGGGGCAGATTTTGACTCTGATTTAGCCGTTATTAAGGTAGATTTATCCCCAGACCGCCTCAGACCCGTGACCTTTGGGGATGTGGATAGCTTGTTTGTGGGGCAGAGCGTATTAGCATTGGGTAGCCCCTTTGGACAAGATTGGACACTCACATCGGGCATTATCAGCGCCCTCAACCGCACCATTGACGGCTTGAGCAACTATAAAATAGGCTCAGTGATTCAAACCGATGCTCCCATCAATCCGGGGAATAGCGGTGGTCCGTTGTTTAATATGCAAGGGCAAGTAATTGGGGTCAATTCACAAATTGTCAGCCAAACACGGTCTAATTCTGGCATTGGATTTTCTGCACCTGCCGATTTAGTCCAACGGGTAGCATCTGAACTCATCCAAACAGGCAAAGTGGAATATAGCTATTTGGGTATTTATGGCGGCGATGTTAGCCTGACCCTCATTGAACAACTGAATTTGCCCGATAATCAACGGGGTGTAGTGGTACAAGATACCGAATTACGTAGCCCCGCCAGAAATGCGGGTATCCGCACCATGACGGTGAGTGGGGGAACAACCACGAATGCCCGTGTGACCAGCGCCGATATTATCGTAGCGATAAATGGCACACCCATCCCCAATTTTGCCGAAATGATTGCGTATTTGGCAAAAAATACCCGCCCCAACGATACCATCACAATCACGGTGTTGCGCGATGGTCAATTGATAGATTTGCCACTCACATTGGGTTTCCGTCCCTAAATTATGACGGGTTCTGGTGTGATACAAGACCATACAGGGCATGATGATTCATCTGCCCTGTATGCACAATCATGGCTACAGGGGTTATTAGACCAATTAATCGCCATCCACCAAAAAGATTATCGCGGGTCAGATTATGCCATCATGACGGTATTGGCACATCATCGCTATGAGCCTGCCAAGCCGTTTCTCATCACTTGGCTAACCGATGATAATGATGTGTGGCGCTATGAAAGCCTCATGGCGCTCGGTTTTTATTATGATATCAGCCACGACGCGCCTGTGATGGAAAAAATCCGCCACTTATCACTCCATGACCCCGATGAGCAAATACGGGCGTGTGCGATTGGCGTATGGGCATCGCAACGTCGTGTGTTGGATAAGCACCTGTTACACGTTTTGGAGCATGACCCCGATAGGGTGGTACGCGAGAGTGCGTTGGGGTGCATTTTGATGTGCTATCGGCATATTATTCGCGGAAAATATCATGCTATGATGGAACGCGCCAAAACGGGCAAAAATAAAGATTGGCTCACCGAAAAAGGCATCAAGAAGCTATTTGCCCAATTAGGGATTGTTTGGGAACTTTGAATAGGCTTTATAAAGCCAATATAAACCCCCAATGATTAGGACTTGTGATGAAAAAACGGGCGATTTCTCTGGATAATCACCCGTTTTTATTTATTATGGATTTTTGCTTGGTGGTAAGCGGGTTGGCAAATGCAATAGGTGAGAGGATATGAACTATGTTGATTGATATTGGTTACATCATCACTGGACTCATTGGGTTGGTATGGGGTGGTAATTGGCTGGTGACAGGTGCTTCGCGCCTCGCAGAATCATTAGGGATTCCGCGCCTGATTATTGGCTTGACGATTGTCGCACTTGGCACATCTGCACCCGAATTATTTGTGAATATTTCATCTGTGTTGAATGGCTCTACTGACATCGCATTAGGCAATGTTGTGGGGTCAAATATTTCCAATATTGCTTTTATTTTGGGGTTCACAGGCATGATTACGCCTATTGTGGTTCAATCTATCCTCGTCCGCAGAGAAATTCCCATTATGATAGTCGTGGCGCTCGTGGCGTATGGGTTGTCATTAGATGGTCAGCTTAATCAGCTAGATGGCATCATTTTGGTGATAGGCTTTCTTGCTTTTAATGGGTTGATGATTTGGATTACCCTCAAAGATAAAAATGTAACAACTGCTCCTGATGTACCAGAATTTAATGCACAAGAAATTGTCGCTATTAACCGCTTATTAGAAGCGGGGCGCTTTGTGATGGGGCTGATTATTTTGGTGATTGGGGCAAATCTGACGGTAACAGGTGCTATCAATATCGCCACTGCCATTGGCGTAAGCCAATTAGTCATTGGTGTGACCTTAGTAGCGATAGGGACATCGCTTCCCGAACTAACAACAAGCATTATTGCCGCTATTCGGAAAGAAAGCGATTTGGCGATTGGGAATGTGGTAGGGTCGAATATTATTAATATTTTGCTCATTTTGGGGTTAACCGCCGCCATTCAACCTGTCAATGTGCCAACAAATGCTTTGCAATTTGACTTTTTGGTGATGATTGTTTTTTCTATTTTGTTGTTGCCGTTGGCGATAAGGAGAGGTAGATTAACCCGTTTTGAATCTATGTTATTGCTGATAGGATATATCTGTTTTGTTGCGATGACGATATTGCGATAATTTATGACGGATAGCACAACCCAAAACACCTACTGGGTGTTATACTCTATGGTAAATTGTTTAATTATCCATTGGAGAAATCCCTATGGCACAAATTGGAACACCAGAAAACCCTCTGCGCGTGGCGATTATCGGCTCTGGACCGTCTGGGTTTTATGCCGCCGACCATTTGCAAAAACAAAAAGACATTACTGTTCAGATTGATATGTACGACAAACTTCCCACCCCCTTTGGATTGGTACGCGGTGGGGTCGCGCCTGACCATCAAAAAATTAAATCCGTGACGAAGGTCTATGATAAAATTGCCGATAACCCCAATTTTCGGTTTTATGGGCATGTCGAATTTGGCAAAGATATTACTTATACTGACCTCGCTGACCATTATCATGCCATCATTTATGCTGTTGGCGCACAAACTGACCGTGCCTTGGGCATCAAAGGGGAAGAGTTGGGGGGCAGTCATGCCGCCACTGAATTTGTGGGGTGGTATAACGGGCATCCCGATTATCGCCATCTGCAATTCGATTTATCACAAAAAAGCGCCGCCATCATTGGTGTTGGCAATGTGGCGATGGATGTGGCGCGGATTTTGGCGCGTAGCCAAGCAGAACTCATGACGACGGATATTGCCGATTATGCCCTAGAAGCCCTCGCCCAGAGTAGCATCACCGAAATTCATATTTTTGGTCGCAGAGGTCCCGCACAAGCGGCTTTTACCAATCCAGAAATCAAAGAATTGGGTGAGATGGAAGAAGCCGACCTCATTATCGCGCCAGAAGAAATCGCATTAGACGCATTTAGCAAAGCCTATCTCGCATCCCCTGATGCCGATAAAAAAGATGTGAAAAATGTCCAAATTATGGAAGAACTCGCTAATCGCGCCCCACAAGGCAAGCGCAAGCGCATTTATATGCACTTTTTGGCTTCCCCTGTTGAATTATTAGGGGAGGGGTGTGTTGAGAAAATGAAGGTCGTCCATAATGAATTGACCCAAGACGATAAAGGTGAGTTGCGCCCTCGCGCCACAGACCGCCATACGACCTATGATGTCGGTTTGGTGTTCCGTTCTGTTGGTTATATGGGAGTACCATTGCCTGATGTGCCATTTTATGAAAAATGGGGTACAATTCCTAATAAGTTAGGACGTGTTTTGACCGCACACAACAGCGAGACTCCCCATGTGGGCAATTATGTTGTGGGTTGGATAAAACGCGGACCATCTGGCATCATTGGCACGAATAAGCCCGATTCAATAGAAACGGCAGATTCGTTGTTGGCAGATTTTAAGGCGGGGCAAGTATTAGCGCCAAAAAATCCGAGCCGAGATGCAGTAGAATCCCTGCTCAAAGGACGGGGTGTACGTGTGGTCAGTTATGCCGATTGGCAACGCCTAGACCGCCTCGAATTGGCGCGTGGCGAAGCAGTAGGCAGACCACGCCTCAAATTTTGCACCATTGAGGAAATGCTCACCGCCTTAGATGAAAACCCTTCGTAAATTCGCGCAACATGCGCTCATCGGGATGAGGACATTGTGCCTCATCCCAAGACAAAATCATTATGGACACAGCTATTTTTCACTTTCACGGTGACATCAACTTTTTTCTCCCCAAAAAACAGCGCCACCATCCGTTTGAACATCCTTTTTCATGGAAAGCCTCCATTAAAGATATGGTGGAGTCATTAGGTCCTCCACATTCCGAAATTGCCTTGTTGCTGGTGGATGGTGTATCGGTGGGGTTTGACCATATCGTATTGCCACATGCCAAAATTGACATTTACGACGAACAATCGGCGGTGGATGTGGACAATCGGGTATGGTTGCGCCCACCGTTATCAGGAAAACCGCGTTTTGTACTCGATACCCACTTGGGGCGTTTGGCGGGATATTTACGCATGATGGGTTTCGATACGCTTTATCGCAATGATTATGATGATGACCTGCTGGCAGAAATATCGGATATTGAGGGACGTATCTTGCTCACCCGCGATATTGGGTTGCTCAAGCGGGGCAGGGTGCAATATGGCTATTTTATGCGTGAGACGAATCCCAAAAAGCAAATCATCGAAATCGTGCGCCGATATACCTTGTCATTGACCACCAGCCCCTTCCGCAGATGCCTCAAGTGCAATGGGGAGTTATCCCCTGTAGAAAAGGCGGCTGTGCTGGCGCAATTGCCCAATACGAGTGCAGAACAATATGATGAATTTCGGCAATGTGATGATTGCGGGCAGGTATATTGGAAAGGCACGCACTACGATAAAATGCGCGAATTTTTGGACGGCGTGATGAAGGGGTAGCTATGAAGATTTTTGATAGAGATGCCATAATATTGCTTGTGGGCATACTTTTCTTCATCGGTTTCGTCCTTTTTACACTACTTTGTGGTTGTTCGACTTTATTTGCAGTTACAACCAATCTGTGGCATCAAGGTGGAGAATTTGTAAATCAACCAACTGGTGATATTTTATCAACGGCTGAGTATCTTTATAGTAATCCAATTCCGACACCTTCTCGTTTTACATACATGCTGTTGGACTTTAGCCAATCTATGTGTGTTTGGGTTTATCCAAGACTTACGATGGGGGAGTTTTTCTTTAGTAGATGGTTGTTGAATGGTGAACGTGTTCCTGTAGATAGATATAACCTTGACACTGAACTGGGAATCCAATGTTTACCTCTTGAAGATGCTTTGCCCGGATTACAGTTGATTGAAATTCAATTGTATGATTCCCCATTTTATAACACGCTATCCTATCAGTGGGCTGTTAAGCTAGAACGAATACCTTCCCCACAAGAATATATCCTACAAACATATCAAAACGACCAAAATCAAGCCTGTATTGATATAGATATAAGCCTATTTCAAATTGAAAATATACCAGAGATGTCTTTTCAAATTCGGACTAATGAATCAATAATAAATCAAGCGTTTATTTCCCAATCTGTGATTACATCATTTGACCCGATTTGGACGGTGTGTATTGACCCGATTGCCCTATCCGCAGGTGAAAATATACTCAAAATTGGCTTTAATCCCACAAATCCACCTAGACCTGCTATCTTATATCAATGGGTGGTTACGATTGAAAAATAAAAAAACAGGCATCCATGCGATTGCCTGTTTTTTATCGGTATTATTAGAATTAGAGGGAGCTATTTTTCACTTTATCGGCTTTTACCACAAAGGTGTGGCTGATTTTATCGTGTAAGCCTTGATTTTGGTCGTCTACGAATGCCCATACCCAACCGAGCATAAATACGGCGCTGTTGAGGATATAGCCCAAGTAGCGCATAATCGCTTCGCCATCGGTGAAGGGGGTGCCGTCTTCTTTGACCACACGCAAGCCCATAATCAGTTTACCAATGGTTTGTCCATCTTGATGGGTGAGGAAGTACCATTGATATGCGCCACCAATTAAAAAGCTGAATAATCCGCCACCAAAAATATGTGTGCCAAAACCGATAAAACCACCGATTGCGCCCAAAATGGCGCTATCTATGATGAAGGCGATAATGCGCTCGGTCATACCTGCTAATTCATAAGTGCGTACTTCGTTCATGGTGTGTCTCCTCTTGTATCCAACATCTATATTTCTTATTACGCAAGTCGGGTTCAAAAAGTTTCACCAATTTCATTTTTTAGTTTGCGGTTAATCAGAGTACAACCTGCTCACAATCTGTTCTTAAATCCCACCCGCCACAATCTATAAGAACGTTTTTAATTTTTACTTGGAGGAAATTCCCCTATGCGTTTACGGATTCTGTTTTTCGTGGCGATGCTCGCCCTCACCACCGCCGTTTTTGCCCAAACCGATACCGAAGGCAACGGTGCGCTCACATTAACCCCAATCGGCACCTATCCACAAGGCGATATTGCCGAGTTGTTCGACACAGGTAACGCTGAAATTGCCGCTTATCATGCAGGTAGCTTCCGTTTATTTGTGACCAATGCCAATACCAATACCGTAGATATTCTCGATATCACCGACCCCACTGCGCCTGTTTTGGTGAGCAGTGTGTCGTTTGATGATTATGGTGACGGCATCAATAGCGTGGCTGTATATGGCGATTTGGTCGCTGTTGCTGTGCAAGGTGATGAAGCCGATGTGCGCGGGAATGTGGTCTTTATGACCCCTGATGGCGAAATTGTCACCGCCGTAGAAGCTGGTTTCTTGCCCGATATGGTCGTTTTCTCGCCAGATGGCAAATTTGTCCTCACCGCCAATGAAGGCGAACCCAATGACGACTATAGCATTGACCCAGAAGGCTCTGTGACCATCATCAATATTGCAGAAAACACCTTCATGGAAGCCACCTTCACCGATTTTAATGCCGATGGTGCGCGTGCCACCGAATTGCCAGCAGGTGTTCGTGTCTATGGTCCAAACGCCACTGTCGCACAAGACCTTGAACCCGAATATGTCGCTATTAGCGATGATAGCACCACTGCTTATGTCACCTTGCAAGAAAATAATGCTGTGGCAATTGTAGACATTGCTACCGCCACTGTGACCGCCATTGTGCCACTCGGCTATAAAGATTTTAGCGTAGCTGGCAATGGTTTGGATGCTGGTAAAGACGATGGCATGATTAACATTGCCAATTGGAATATTCGTGGCTTGTATTTGCCCGATGCGATTGCCTATTACAATGGTTATTTGGTGACTGCCAATGAAGGCGATAGCCGTGATTATGATACCTATAGCGAAGAAGCCGAAATTGGTGATTTGAACCTCGACCCAGAAATTTTCCCCAATGCCGAAGAATTGCTCGCAGAAGATGCCATTGGTGGCTTGGAAGTGACCAATCAATTGGGTGATGCAGATGGCGATGGTGATTACGAAGCTGTTTATATCGGTGGCGCTCGTTCTTTCTCTGTATGGGATGCGACCACAGGTGCATTGGTGTTTGATAGTGGCGACCAAATTGAACAAATCGTCGCCGCCCAATTCCCAGAATATTTCAATAGTAGCAATGACGAAACCGAACTCGATAGCCGTAGCGATAATGCTGGTCCAGAACCCGAAGGTCTGGTTTTGGGCGTGATTGGCGATAAAACCTACGCATTTGTTGGGTTGGAACGCATGGGTGGCGTGATGGTATTCGACATCACCGACCCGATGGCTGTCGCATTTGTGACCTATGCCAATAACCGCGATTTTGAAGGCGATGCCGAAGCTGGCACAGCAAAAGATTTGGGTCCAGAAGGCTTGGTATTCATCCCCGCCGACCAAAGCCCCACTGGTGAAAATTTGTTGGTTGTGACCAATGAAATCAGTGGTACAACCACCGTATATAGCATCATCCCCAATATGTAATTGTACTTTTTGCAAGAATAAAAAATCGGGAGGTCTACCCTCCCGATTTTTTTTGTTTAACGGCGTACCAAAGCGCCGAAAATGGCTTGTGCTTTGAGGTCGCGTTGGCTAAGGTACTGTAAATAAGCGACAAATGCGATTTGCTCAATTTGTTGTTTTTGTTGGAGCAATGTGGCGCAAATTTGAATCGCATCATTCAATTGATATTGTTTGACGATTTGAATGACCTGATTTTCGGCTTGAACCATCAATTTTGTGAGTGCTAAAAGGGCATTTGCATTTTGATTATAAGGGGCGCGTGTGGCTAATCGCCGTTGAAAATCTAAACAGCCGTCATTATCCATTTGTGGCACACTTTGAATAACGGTTTGGATGCCACGCTCTAACGGTAAACGTACCAATTGGTCAATCTGATTTTCGCGGGCGCTGTGTTCCATATATCCCACACCAACCAAAAACCCAACCTGTGCCACACTTGTGAAAAAACTTTTCCAGTCATTAGCCATTGTTATAACCCTCACTTGGCATATGCTTTTCAGATAATAAAAAGCATAACATAATTTTTATTACTGTCAACAAGTTGTCCCTAATTTGTATGGATATTGTTTTATGAACGACAATTATGGATAATGCTATGTGTATTTACCCCCCAAATTCCAGCACAATCACATCATCCACCGCAGGTAATGTCAAAATGCCATCGGCATAAGTCGCGCCGTTCACAGTACGGATATTGCTTGGGGCGTATGGCAAGCGCCACATCATGCCTTCTGCTGGCAATTCTCCATTTAGTGTATAGGATAGGCGTAACGTTCCGCGCCATCCATTGTCGGTCATAGTGACATCGGTGGTGGTGCGGATGGTCATATCCCCATACATAGTGGGCAGATTATTGGCGACCACCTCGCGCCCATCCTCAAACCACCATGACGGGGCGAGGGTGAATAAGCGCATGACATTGCCATCTTCCCATAGCACCATCGTCCGTGCGAGCGTATAAAAACTCGCGGATGCCCACGCATGAGGCATATCCCCGCCCGTGAATCCCAATCCCGCAGGACTGACTTGTTCTGCCCACGCATATACCCCATTAAGGGTCTGATTAGAGAGTGTCCAGCCCAACACATCATGAAGCGATGATTCCATGCCCACGCGCAAAAAGGCATGGGCGAGTTCCAGCCCGCCATATGTCCAAAATTGCCCTTCGCGGTGAACATATCCGCCACCGTTTGGCTTGACCCATTGGTCAAAATAATATTGAAAACTGCGTTGGATGAAGCCTTCATCGGCTTTGAAAGCATTGGACGGGTATATCATCGGCACAGACCCGCGCGCCATGGCAGGTGTGCCGAGTTCTTCTACCGATACAGGCAAATAGGGCGGATTTTCCCCTAATAAAGACTCTACTGAATCGAGTATCGCTTGATTGATACTATCGGCTTCGGCGGTTGCCCAGTCGCTATCGGCTTCGCCCAATATATCAGAGGCATACGCCAATTCGCGCAAGCCGATTATTGCCCATAGGTTATCCCAATAATAATGTTGGTCTTTGGGACCCAAATCTTCTGCGCTGAGGCTTGGGGGCAATAATCCGCGTGCAGAGGGGTTTTCTGGTGAATAATTTGCCCGTAAATCACGGATAAATTCCCCCGCAAGGCGCATTTTGGGATAGTAGTCACGCAATGTCTCTAAATCACGGGTATAGCGATAATAGCTTGTGACCAAAAATATGGCTTGCCCTTGCGAATCCCATTCATCATCAAGCCATGGGGCATCTTCGCCTTGAATGGGCGGGATTTTGCCCTCTGGGGTTTGTTCATCATAAATATTGGGGATGAAATTCTTCACGATGTCGCTATAACCCGCCTGTAGGAGCGCCAAGCCAATATAGGCGGTATCACGCACCCACACGGCATTATGCGCCAATGGACCCGGATGTACGCCATTGGGGTCGGTGGCGATTTGCAAATAGGCTAAAGACGCATTGGCTGCGGCTTGGATGCGACTATCAGGCAGGCGCAAGGTGACACGGCTCAATTGGTCGCGCCAGAGCATTTCAGCATCGCCATGTACTTTCCAGAATGGTTTTTCTGTGGAGGCAAATGCGGTTGCGTTGGGGGATGGTGGAAAGGCAAATTGCAATTCTTGTAATGTCCCACCATTCAGGGGATACCGCATGATGACCGCACCATCGCCTGTGGGGATGCACCCTAATTCGGCTTGTGCGGGGATTTTTCCGTCCATCACATCGGCAATCCGCCCCACACCGATTGTTTCTGGTGCGGTTTGTGCCGTCATATAAGGGGTGTTATTCACCCAAACCCGCGTATTATTTTTGGCGGATATGGCATAAATCGGGGCATTAGACCGATTCACCGCAAATGGCAACACCGTGACTAAAATTTGATAGGGGATGTCGGTGTTATTTTGTGCCTTAAACTGCCATTGGATGCTATTGGTTTCTGCATCATGAATGAGCGACCCAAATAACCATAATCCATCTTGGTCTGCCCACCATTGGGGTAGGGGTAAATCACCGCTGACCAAGCCGAATGTCCATTTAATGGGGATGATGGTCTCAGTTTGGGGATTATAAATCCATGCCTGTGCAATCGGCGCACGCGCCCATGCCACTACTGCGCCATCATTGGATACCAATGCTTCATCAGTGGCGTTTAATGCCCCTGTCATCGTCCATGATAACGCGCCTCCGCGTGTCCATGAGGGCAATTGCCATGTAGGATGAGTATCTGCCAACCATTTCATATAGAGTTCTGAGGATGTTGCTAGGGGATAATCTGCGCCAATACGGATAGGGTCTTTTAAGCCACCATACACGCCTGTGTCTACCACACGAAAGGCGATGGTGACGGCATTTTCATCATAATCACGCAAATTGATAAATGTGGCTCTGTCGCTGATTTGTTCCCATACATGGGCGGATATGCCATTGACCCACACCTCGCCAATATCATCTAAGCCACTGATAGCCAGCCATACGGCATCCCAATTGGGGAGGGTGATGGTCGTCCGATACCAGCCGATACCATCAAAATCGCCTAGTTTGTTCTCCCATGCCATACCTGCTGGCACATCATCGCGCCAGCTACTATCATCATAAGTCGGTGCATACCAATTTTCTGTTATGCCCTCATCATCACTATCCACCTGAAAGCGCCAACCATCGGCGATGAGTTGTGTATCGGTGACAGATTCACAGGCGACTTGTTGTGGTTTATCATCGGTTGATGTGCAAGAAAAAAGGGTGCTAGACAACATAATGAGGGTAACGATTAATCTTTGGGGGGAAATGTGACGGTTTATGAGCTTTTCTCCAATAAAATATGCACGTTAGTGGTTTATCAGTTACAATAATAACACACCACCAACCATAAATCGTTAGTTAGGAGAAGTATGGTATGCGCTCAAAATTATTTTTGATTCTCACACTCGGTTTTTTCGCTCTTAGTGCCATAAGCATTGCCCAAGAGACATCTACGGATTCCCCAAAGGATATTATTGGCACATTGCAATCACATCGCCTTGTCAATTACTTGCCCGATTTGGGTGGGCGCGAAATTACGATTGCTGTTGAAAACGAATATCCCCCTTTCAATAGCATCAATAGTGATGGTGTTGGCGAAGGTTGGGATTATGACGCGCTTAAAGAAATTTGCACACGCCTCAATTGTGTGCCACGCTTTACCGAAGTGCCTTGGGATGACCTGATTCAATTGGTCAGCGACGGTACATTGGATATGGGCGCAGATGGTGTTACCCGCCTTGTGGAACGCTATGAATTGGTAGATTTTTCTATGCCGTTTGTGGCGCTTCGCCAAGTGTTAATTGTGAATAATGATTCGCCATTTATGACCTTAGAAGAATTTGTCGCCTCTGATGCCAAAATTGTAGCATTTGAGGGCAGTACCAATTTTGATTCTGCGGCGGCATTGGTTGGTGCAGACCGTGTCGAAGCCACGTTACTGGATGCTTCGACTTTGATTAATCAGTTGATTGCGGGCGAAATTGATGCCTTTGCCTTAGATTCTGTGACCGCCCAGAAATTTTTATCAGAAAATAGTGATGCCATTCATACCTTCCCCGAATCTATATCAGAGGTAGAAGAATTGGCATTTATTTTCCCTAATGATTCTGAACTCACATCAGCCTTTACCATCGCCCTAGAGACGATGCGCTTAGACGGCACTTTATTGGAATTGAATAACAAGTGGTTTACTGGAGAATAACGGATGAAAAGACTTTTACAGGTAATTTTGTTTTTGATGATGGCATTAGTGATGGTGGGGTGTGGCGGTAATGTCACAAATAGCACGCCAACTGCCTCATTATCGGATGAGGAATCGGGGGGGACAGGCGATGTGACCACCAACCGCGCTTCTGAGCCTGCGGGTGATGATTTTCGCGCCGACCCTGCCTCATGGGTAGGTAATAGTGGGTCGCCACAATTGGTCGAAGTTTTTTCTTACGACTGACTGATTTGCCACAACCTAAAACCGATGGTTCATCGGTTAGAAAATGAGTATTTTGGAAAAATTGATTTTGTTTATCTCGACCAATATGCCGAAGCCAATGCGGATATATTTTTGCAATATAATTTGCGTGGCAGACCGATTTTCTTGCTCCTCAAAGCCGATGGCACAGAGGTGCAACGCTGGTTTGGATATGTGGACGAGACCACCCTCCGCACGGCGCTAGATGCGCTTTTAGCGGGATAGTATATTAGAAAGAAGGTATCTATGGATGAAAAGCTGATTACCAAAGACCCCGATATATTAGGCGGTACGCCTGTTTTTTATGGCACTCGTGTGCCTGTACAGACATTGATAGATTATCTCACCGCAGGGGATTCCATAGATGCCTTCTTAGATGATTTTCCAAGTGTGACCCGTGACCAAGTGATTGCATTTTTGGAACATGAAAACGGTTAACTATACCGTTCTTATGCCTAAGCAGTGTAAGATAGAGGGTGTTGGCAGTTTCGCCAGCACCCTCTTTTTATTTTGGATGAGTATATAGCACGATGAAACAAAAATACGATTTTGATGTGACCGCACATACCAAGACCATTATCCCCATTTTGCAAGCCCTATCGGCAAGCGATGAGGCACTCTCGCCAGACCATCTGAATAGCCTGCTTCGCAAATATCCCAAACCAACGGGCGGGGTGTATTCGCGCAGTCAATTGATTGCAGGGTATCGGGAATTGGCAGGGACGCATGGGCTACCCCCTTATGATGAGACATTCGTTGAGCGCATCCGCCTAAAACCTGTCCGCACAAGTTCTGGTGTCACCCCTGTGACGGTGTTGACCAAACCATTTCCGTGTCCGGGGACGTGTATTTTTTGCCCCAATGATGTGCGGATGCCCAAGAGTTATTTATCTGATGAACCCGGAGCGCAACGGGCAGAACAAAACAGTTTTGACCCCTATCTACAGACCTATAGCCGTTTGTTGTCTTATCACAATACGGGACACCCCACCGATAAAATCGAATTGATTATTTTGGGCGGTACATGGTCATTTTATCCCGAAACGTATCAGATTTGGTTCATCAAGCGCATATTTGATGCCCTACACGATTTTGGTGATGGGGTAAATCGCTGTGATGAGGTGGAAACCTTGCTCAAAGGGTCATCTAAATTGCACCCCGAAAATAATATCACCACCGCGCAGGTGCTGGGAGTAGACCTCAATCAATCATATAACCAAGTGGTGCAGACGATTTATAGTGATGAAATGGCGCGTTCCCGTGATATTGCCACTCAATTTGGTGCGGGGATTAAAGAACGCACCGTCATCGATGAATTTGCCACATGGGATGAACTGGAAGCGGCGCATAAACACAACGAAAGTGCCGCCTGTCGCTCGGTGGGATTGGTGATAGAGACGCGCCCCGACCATATCAGTGTGGAAGAAGTCCTCAGAATCCGCCGATTGGGATGCACGAAGGTGCAAATCGGATTTCAGAGCCTCAACGATGATGTGTTACGCGCCAATAAACGCGGACACATGATATCTGCTACCAGACGCGCCGTGAAATTGCTCCGTATGGCAGGATTCAAAATTCATGCCCACTGGATGCCGAATTTATATAAATCCACACCCGACCTCGATATTGAGGATTATCGGCGCATGTTCAATGACCCCGATTTTCGCCCCGATGAATTGAAGGTGTATCCCTGTTCGCTGATAGAGAGCGCCGAGTTGATGCAACGCTATCAGGATGGGTCATGGAAGCCCTATACACACGAAGAATTGCTCCATGTGTTGACGACATGCTTCAAAGAAACGCCCGAATATTGCCGACTCACACGGGTCATCCGCGATATTCCGGGGACGGATATTGTGGTGGGCAACAAAGCCACCAATTTCCGCCAATTGGTCGAAAATGCGCTGGCAAAAGATGGCGAGCGTAGCCCCGATATTCGCGCTCGTGAGGTCAGGCTCACACAAATTGCGATGGACGACCTTTCATTGGATGAATTGTGGTATGACGGCAGTTGTACGCAAGAGGTATTCATGCAATATATCACCCAAACCCGTGATATTGCGGGATTTTTGCGCTTATCGTTGCCAAATAAAGATGAAGCCCCACTCACAGAGGAATTACGCGACACCGCGATGATTCGTGAGGTGCATGTGTATGGTCAGGCATTGGGCATTGGCGAATCGGGGCAGGGCAGGGCGCAACATCTCGGTTTGGGGACATTGCTCATTGAACGGGCTGTCGCATTGGCAAAAGAACGCGGATTTACGCGCTTGGCGGTGATTTCTGCTATTGGCACGCGGGAATATTATCGCAAACGCGGTTTTGTGGGCGACGGGTTGTATCAGGTGCGGGAGATATAGGATGGGATATAAGGGTGGCGGATATACGCGCTTCGCGCTAATCCGCCATTACAAAACCCGCCTATTTGATGCGTAATGGCGGACTAGAATCGCCAGATTCGTATGTCCGCCACCAACCCCACACGATACCCCTACGACCATCATCTAATTCTCCCACAATCCCCTATACCATCTTGCATCCAACCCAAAACAGGCAGAAAATAGACATATAATGCAAATCGTCATCAAGTGATGTGATTTTATAACCCTATGCCCAATTGGATATGGGGTGCTGTTTATATCGTCCTCATTATAGAAGGTAACACCATGGCTTCAGATACCCCAGAAACATCCATCCCCTCATCAGCAGAAATAGACATGCCAGAACTCACCAAAGATGATAAAGATGCCATCCGCGCCTATTTGGGGCGGGCAGAAGTACGCCATTCCACCTTGCATCGCATCGCTATCGGCTTCATCAGTGGCGCGGGGCTTATGCTCTTATTCCCTATTTTTTTTCGGGATATTATCTCATTCATCCTCACCACATTATTGGCACAAACATGGAATCATTTTCCACAGCTTGGGACAAATGGTGTTATCCTTTCGATAGCCCTCATGCTATCGGTGGGGATTCCATTCATGATTTCGATTTTTATCCCCATTTATGCCTTATATCTATTGCTCAAAGACATCGTACACTTTTATTTTAGCGTCTATACCCCCGGATTTTCGCCAGAATTGAATAACCCCACGTTTTCATTGACGGGGATGGCGTTCCCGTTGGATGAATCAGAGACGGTCAAAAAAGCCGTATATGCCTATCAATATCGGCATCATGACCATCATTTTTTGATGGCATTTAGCGAAGAGCGCAAACGCGAATATCTGGATAGTTTTATTCAACAAACAGGCGGGAAAATCATCCCAGAAAGTCGCCAACGGCATAAATTGGCAAAGATGGGCATCACCTCGCATGAAGTTGACCCAACAGAAGTGAATCGGCTCAATGCGATGTTCGGATTGGCACGCCTCACCGATAGGACGCTCATCGAAGAAGTGGCATACGTGGAAATGGTCATGTCACGCAGTATTATTTATTTGCGCCGTATCATCATTCGCTATGTCAAAACATTGCTGGTATTCATCTGGACGGCGCTTATTTCGTTTGTCATGGCTCCATTTTTGAGTGATGACCGCTTTCCGCCGTTGTTGGTGTTGGCGATTGGCTATTTTATTTGGTCATTTTGGGCGCAGTATGTCATTCATCTCCCCGTGATGTGGATGTATAAGTTTGATAAAGAATTGGGCAGAAAAGCCAATATTGACCGTCAGATTGTTGTACTTGAAGCGCGGGTGCGCCGTTGGATTTGGTCAGCGATGATTGCCAGTGTTGTGGCATTAATTTTGTCAATTGCATCAATAATCGTGTAGAATAGAGAGGGTTGGCATCACAACAGGGAAAAAGCGCATGACCATTGAAAAATCTGAGGGCGAAAAGCGCACCAAACCACTCAATCCACATGGGGGGCAATCTCTTGCCACCATTTATGTCATTCCACATTTGCGTTGGGAACGTGAATCGGATGATACGTTTGAGTTGCGCCGCGCAAAATTACTCACCACGCTCGCACGCCTTAATGAACAAATGGGGATGGTGCCAGATACGGGCATTTTGCCCATGCGCTCCTTTCTGCTGAGTGGACAAACGGTTATTTTAGAAGATATTGCCGCCGTCCGCCCCGATTTGGTGACACTACTGGTCATTTATAATGCGGGCGGGCGTTTGGGCATTGGTCCGTGGTATGTATTGGTAGATGAGGCGATGGTCAGTGGCGAATCGCTCATCCGCAATTTGCTCTTGGCACGCACCAATGCCGCCCAATATGGACTCAAATTAATGGCGGTTGGATATTCGCCCCTGTCCAGTGGACATACCGCCCAATTGCCACAAATTTTACGTGGATTTGGGATGGATGTGGCATTTTTGCGCTATAACACCACCAAGCCGTATGTGACCCATCGTTGGGAAGCGCCCAATGGCAGTAGCATCTTGCTTATCAACCACGACCAAAGCCTATTAGGACTTCATCCACCAGATACATCCGAAATTGTCGCCAAACATACTGCCGACCAGCGAAAAATTCGTCCCAACGGTCCATTTTTATGGCTGTATGATTCTGGCTCATCTATTCGCCCCTTATCCGATATTGTCCCAGAAGTGACCAACAAGACAGGGTTATCTGTTACCCAGAGTGACCTCGAAAAATATGCGCGTGCGTTGCGTCAAGAAGTGCCAGATAACATGCGCCCCATTTTACAGGGTGAATTGCGCGACCAAACATTACGTGAGAATGATTTTTTGTTCAGTGGCACACTCTCTACACGCATGTATCTCAAACAAGCCAATTCTCGCCTGCAATCCCTTTTGACAGGTGTCGTAGAACCGATGTTGGCACTCGCACTCACGCATGGCGACATTCCCTATCCCGCCAATTTGAAAGCCATTTTGGGGCATACATGGCGCTTACTGCTCAAAAATCAGGCGCGGAGTGCATTGGGTGGTGCGAGTAGTGACCAAGTACATGATGAAAATGAGGTCAATGCCCGCAAAATTAATGATAACGCCCAGCACATCATTCATGAAAGCCTTCATGCGTTGGGGGCGACCATCCGTCGTTTATATACCCCCCATCGCCATACGGATAAAGCATGGGTATTGGTATGGAATTCACAATGCTGGTCACGCAAGCAAGTGATAGAATATGTGCTAGATTTGCCTAAAGGCAAGCATCCGCAACGGGTATTGGATGATAAAGGCGAAGCACAACCCTTTGGCTGGCAACCAAGCACACAAACCCTATCATTTTTGGCAGATGCTCCCGCAGTGGGGTATGTCATTTATTCCATCGAATTGGGTGATACGCCCCCCGATGAAAAAACGCATGGGATTCGTACCACACAAGGGTCTGTGATTGGGCGTATTGATGGCGAAACGGTCTCTATCCAAAATAATCAAGTCGTGTGGCGACGTGGCGAAACGGTCATCACTGACCTATTGCGTTTTTATGATGGCGGTGATGCAGGTGATACCTTCAATTATAGCCCTCCTATCACTGACCAAGTTGTATTAGCCGATTTGACCAACGATTTACAGGTGGAATCATCGCCCCTGTATGAACGGCTCATCCTCAAACATCGGATGCGCCTTGCGCCTGCACTGCGCGAAGATAGAAACCGTGACCGTGGGCTAAAATTATTAGAAA
>JANRKU010000011.1:0-9940 GCA_033763335.1 bacterium | reverse complement strand
CCCTGAATCCGCGCATCGGCACACGTCCCAACGGGCTGTAATGTGCCAGTGAGCGCGACAGTCGCCAAATCGCCAGAAACGGTTACATTACTCACACTCAACCCGCGTGGGAGCGAGGTCACATAGGGGCTTGGGATTTGTGAGGCGGTGAATAATGCCGTGAGCGAGGTCTGAATATCCGATTGGGTCACACCAGTGAGTTCTAACCCGCTATTGATGGGGACGGCGCTATCATTGCATCCGAGCAATAACCCGCTTGCACCATTATCATTGGGCAAAACGAGCATGTAACGGGCGGTGGGGGCATCTATCAATTGGGGCGTATAGAGGGTCTGCCCGCTAAAAATTTGATTGGCATTGGCGAGGCAATTCAGCGCCACCAGATTATCAATCGTGGTATTGGCACGCACCGCAATATCATAAAGCGTGTCGCCATCTTTTACCACATAAGTGGGCAATGTGTTATTCACCACACAATTTCCACCCGCGCCAACTGTGGGGACGGCGGGGACAGTGGGGGTAGTGGGGAGGGATTGCAGTGATGGAAGCGCCACGATAGCGGCTGTGGGGGTAGCTAATGGAGGGGCTTCTGCCTCTGCCTCTAGGTTACATCCCGCCAAGGCGAATATGAGCAACAATAGCGATAATATATAAATTTTTGTACCCCTAACGAGGCGCGTGTGTGTAAGGGCGCAACTTGTTGCGCCCTTACGGGTGATGGTGTTATCTAAGCCATTGCCCATATCAAAACCCCTTTTATCCGATGGTCTCTTTGATGGTGTTATCTGAGTTCATCAACAAAATACGCGGTGTCCAATCACTTGGGGGGGGATAATCGGTATGCACAAATCCCATAATAATCAACCTATCGCCTGCGCTCACCAACCGCGCCGCCGCCCCATTCACCTGAAATTTTTTGCTCCCACCGGGCGCTGGGATGATATATGTCTCGAAGCGATTGCCATTTTCAATATCTACTACCAACACCTTTTGGTTAATAAACATCCCCGCCGCCTTCACAATATCCACATCAATACCGATGCTCCCCTCATAATTGAGGTCGGCGCTGGTCACACGCGGTTGGTGAATTTTGGCTTGGAGCATTTCTATCGTGGTCATTATGCTAATCCTATCTTAAAAAAATTTTATGCCTCTATTATAACATAGAGTGGGTTATCCTCATCCCCCTTACTGCTTTGCCGATAGTTGCCCAATTTAAGACGGGCTTGTCATAGCAAGCCCGTCCATCATGTCAATTTAACCCTCAAAATTGGCGAGGGGCGAAAATCTGCCCATTTTAATGGTTTTCACCCTCTTTCTCCATGCAATGGCTGAGGGGAAGGGGGGATAGGGGCTAGTTTTTGTCTGATTATTTATCAGACAGACCCATTCAGGATTTATGACCCCAATAAGCGTTCTAGCGTCCCTAAAAATAGATTGGTATCGAGTGGCTTGGGGAAATACGCAGAAAAACCCGCTTTGGTCGCCCGTGAGCGCAATTCTGGCGTATGATAAGCGGTGATGGCAACGGTGGGCAAGCGGCTGAGCGTCGCATCGCGTTTGAGGGTTTCGAGCAAGGCAAATCCATCCTTACCAGGGAGCGCAAGGTCTATCACCACGAGCGAATAGCCTGTCGGGTTTTGGTGCAAGAGCGCCAATGCGTCCTCTGCGGTGGTCGCTAATTCAGTTGGCACACCCGCAGGCGCAAGAATCATGACCAACATATCGGCGCTATCGGGTTCATCTTCTACAATCAAAAATGGCAACATCGGCACACCTCTCTTTTAATCAAATTTACCAGCAAATTCGGGTTGTTCCAGCAAAATAACCAATAATTGATTCATAAATTTTGCCGAATCGAGCGGCTTGTTGATAAAATTCCGAAAACCCGCCGCCATCGCCCGTTCTCTATCGCCACGCATGGCATGAGCCGTGAGCGCAATGACAGGAATATCATGCGTGGCACGATTTTGATTGAGCGCATACATCAATTGCCAGCCATCGAGGACAGGCATAGATAAATCGGACAAAACAAAATTTGGGCGTTGCTGAATAATCATCTCTAGGGCTTCTTTGCCATTTTGGGCGGTAATGACCGTTGCACCTGCTGTTTCGAGCATGAGTGCCGCCACCTGACGACTATCAAATTCATCATCTACTACCAAAACCAGCCATCCGTCTAATGGGTTTTCTTTGCTCATTGCCTACTCTCCCTCTCCGTTATTTGTGTCTTTACGAGCAATGGGTAAGGTGACGGTGAATGTGCTACCCTCACCCAATTTACTAGCAACTGTGACGATACCACCCATGAGAATACACAATTTTTGGACGATAGACAACCCAAGCCCTGCCCCGCCATAATTCCGTTCTGACCCCATCTCGACCTGACGAAATTCCTCAAAAATAAGGTGATGCCATGTGTCAGAAATGCCAATGCCCGTATCGGCAACCAGAATATCCAGTTTTGTGTTATCATCGGCATTTGGGCGCACCGTCAATGTCACCGAGCCAGTATCGGTAAATTTGACCGCATTGGTAATCAGATTGCCGACAATTTGGGTAAGCCGTTCAGAATCGCCAGTCACATTAACCGGCACATCGGGGTCTAATTCACAACTAAAGTGAAGCCCCTTTTTGATGGCAGATTGGGCATAATCTTTTTCCCATCCGCGCACCAACTCGTGCAAATCGAAGGCATCATTCACAATCTCAATGCGCCCCGCGTTAATGCGCGAAATATCCAAAACATCGTTAATCAGGTTGAGCAGACGATGAGAATTGACCACAATGCGCTCAAACATATTTTTCACTTTGGGTTCAAGATTGGGCAAATCTACCGCCAACGATGAATACCCCATGATGGCGTTCATTGGTGTGCGGAGTTCATGGCTCATGGTCGCCAAAAATTGGTCTTTGAACAACAATGATTGATTTAATTCGCGCACGCTATCTTCCAATTTGCGCTGTGCCTCTTTCATATCGGTGATATCGCGCACCACCAACAACACCTCCCCTTCTAGGGGAAATAATCGCGCCTCAAAATTCAAAAATCCGATTGGCACTTGTAAATCATATTCAAACGCATCGGCTACGCCTGTTTTTGCCACCGTGTGAATGGCATCGCGGAATTTTTGCCCCAATTCGCCCGGAATCACATCAACGACATTTTTGTCTAATAAATTCTCTGGGGCATCTATCAATTGCTTACTGGGTTTGACATAGGTATAAACACCATCGGGCGTAAACCGAAAGACTAGTTCTGGAATTGCCTCAACAATGCCCTCAAAGCGGGCTTGATGGAGCAATTCTGCCGTGACATCGGTGGCGATAATGACCGCGCCAATAATCTCGCCATTTTCATGAACAGGCATAATGCGCGAATCATAATAAGCCATGCCCCCATCGCCTTTTTGCGATGCACCCCGCCCCAAAAAGTTATGTGTTTTGCCTGTGGCGAGTGTATCCATCAATAATGCGGCTTGGCGCTCGATATAGGTGGCATAGGGGTCGGCGGCGATAATCATCGCATAGGGCATCCCAATAATTTGGTCGCGTTGCTCCTCTGGCAGGTGGTTGATTTCTTCAATATCACCATCACGGTCAGTAAAAATCACAAATGCAGGGTTGCCTTTGGTCAATGCCTCATAGCGTGCCTCATATTTGCGCCGTGCTTGTTGTTGCAAAACTTGTTCGGTGATAACCTCTGTGTACATGATGAGTCCGCCAATGGTTATGCCATCGGCTTGATACCACGGGCGCACCAGCCATTTGATATAATCGGTTTTGCCATCGGCACGCGGAAATGGGTCTGCTTCTTCAGACATCACCGCCCCAGCGAGGCATTTTTGATGAATATCCTTCCAGTGTTGGGTGATTTCTGGAAACACCTCATAATGAGATTTGCCAATAATGTCTTTGCCAACGATGCCATATCCCTCATACCAACGGGGATTGGCAACTAGATAACGCATGTCTGTATCAAAAATGGCGACAGCTTGTGGTGAAAATTCTAGGAATTGAATGAGTGCTTGGGGAACTATTTCTTCAAACTGTGATAAACCCATATAACGATACTCCTATGTCACATCCTCTAACAGACAGATATTTACATTATTATATATTACGGTATATATAACGTTAACGATTTTATCCTAAAAATTAAGGCGAGGCAATCTCTATTGAGTAAAAAAAATTATTTCTCATTTTATTTTTATCTGGCATGGTATATAAAACTGTTACAAATATCAATTCTCACTCGCAAAATATCGGTTATAATAAAAAAATAATCATTGTCTATCATAAGGGGTAAAAAAAGGTTTTCATGAAAAAAACAACATATCGTCTCCTCATCATGTTTTGTATTTTGGGCATTATCGGCATTTTTTCTGGGGTATCACCCGCACCAACATACGCCGAAAGCCCCGCACAAACACCACCAGTAGACCAATTACAAGGAATCCTAAATATTGTTTATGGCGACCCACAAAACGAATCAGACGAGGTTATCATCACGATTGGGTTACTCGATTTAACAACCAAGCAAGAAACAGCGAAGCTACAGATGGGTATCGGTCTGGCACATACCTATATGGGACAAGCGGTGCAGGTGGAAGTTGCTCGCACAAGTGGCATCTCACAAGTGGGGGAGCTACCCACTTATTTGGTTCAAGAGATAACCCCCATCGCCCCTGTTACACCTGCTGTTAGTAGTACCGCTCCCAATATAGCCACCATACAATTGACAGGCTCACAGCCATTTATTAATCTCTTGTGCAAATTTCCAGATGTCGCAAGCATCCCATATAATCCGAGTGATTATGCCTCTCTGTTCAGTAACAGTTATGGCGGGATAGATAATTATTGGCGCAATATATCGTATAATGCCATCAACACTATTGGGACGACAACCGCCAGCGCGTGGGTGACATTGCCCCGTCCAAAAAGTTATTATGTACCCGTTAGTGGCAATCCCCTTTTATTTTCTCTCTTGCAAGATTGTGCCGATGCCTCCGATTCAATTGTGAATTTTGCGCCATTTGTGGGTGTGAATATCATGCTCAATGACAGCATTGGCTGTTGTGCGTGGGGAGGCGGACCGTATTACATTGATAACGATGGCGGAAAATACATGCGTACTACATGGAATCCGCCATGGGCGCAAAGCTATCAAGTGATTGCCCACGAGACAGGTCATGCGCTCGGCTTGCCCCATTCATCTGGTCCTGCCAATAATCCGCCATCAGAATTGAGCATTTATGTCTCGCAATGGGATGTGATGAGCGATGGAGGCGATTGTACCCAAAACGGGGCGTGGGGATGTATTCCTGCTGGCACAATCGCCTATTACCTCACACTCAATGATTGGATACCTGCTGGTCGCAAGGTCGCAGTTCCCACAAGCATAGAAGGAACATTAACCCTGCGCCGTGTGCGCGAAAATGTGGGCAGTGGGTATATCCTCGCCACCATACCGATTAACAATTCCACCACCCGTTTTTATTCGGTAGAAGTGCGCGACATCAGTGGTTATGATACCAATGTCCCCGCGACTGCTGTTTTGATTCACGAGATTAACCTATCCAGAACAGGCAATACGGGTCCCGCGTTGGTGGTGGATGATGACATGAACACAACAGGCATCAGCCCAGGGCTGATAGACAATGATGGCAACGATAACGTGAATGATTTTGGGTCACAATGGCAAGTGGGCGAAACATTCAATGATTTTGCCAATAATATTTCGGTGCGGGTGGTTAGTAAGTCACTCAGCAATGATTATGTGGTAGAAATCAAAAATGACCCAGGGATTCTCTTCACCGAAAACGAGTTATTGACCTATCTAAGCGCCAATGCTACGGGTGGTATTGACTATTTCTTAGTGGATTTTATTGCCAATAGCGCGGCGATTTATATGCGCGTTGGCACAGAAACGGTGCGTGCGGTAGTCACCTCTACCAATGTTATAGACGGGTCTTTGGTACGTTTTAGCATTTCAACCATGACCAATGAAGCAAATGGGGCATTGCTCCCCGCCACAACCGATATGGTCAACACACATTTGATTGCAAACCTGAATAATGCGCTGGATGAACTAATCGCCACCCGTGTTCCAAATGCCAATATCGAAACCATAGTCTTTGCAGAATGGGCAATGGGTGTGACAGTAGCGAACTAAAACCATATTCATTAAAAATGAGATACGCTAGACGGGCTTGCTATGGCAAGCCCCAGCGCCTAGCGCGTTTTTTTATCCTTATAGTCAGGCAAAACAATCCCGTTATGCAAGTTTATATATCAGCCATAAACCACAAATCTTTTGATTATAAAATGCCTTTTGCCCCTCAGCAGAAATGCACTCCATCTATAAAATACTGCTTGACAATTTTTATGACATGGCATAAAATGATTAGGAAGCTAATGATTAGCAAGGCAACGAATAATGTCTGACCATTCTGTTATCAGTGATGCCAACCTTTTGGCACAATTTAGCCAAATGTATCGTAACGCCATGGATACCTTCATGGATGAAGTTGGGATGCACCGTGGGCAAGCGTCTGTTCTTTGTCAGGTGGTCAAACAAGACGGCATAACACAAACAGAAATCGCAGAGGCGTTATCGGTGCAAGGGGCAACCATCACCAATATGCTCAAACGCATGGAAGAATCGAACCTGATAGTACGCCGCCGCGATGCTCAAGATAACCGTCTGGTGCGTGTGTATGCCACCGCTACGGGGGTTGAACAAGAAATTTCGATTACTAAGCAACTCAAGAGCTTAGAAGACTCTATTTTGAATGGTATCAGCACCGCAGACCGCGAGGTTTTACGGCGTGTCGTGTGGCAGATGATTGGCAACATAGAAAAACACGGGTAGTTTTTTTTACCCATTTACTTAGCACCCTAATGATATGGATGCTATGGAATAGCTAGGGCAATTGCCCAAGAAAGGTTTTATCATGGACATCGTACTGTGGATTTTACAAATTTTGTTGGCGCTCGTTTTTGGTATGGTCGGATTTCTGAAGATAACCCAATCCAAAGAAAAAGTCCTCGCAAGTCCCATGGCAGACCGCATGGGGTGGGTGAACGATTTTACACAGGGGCAACTGCGGATTATCGGCTCGCTCGAAGTGCTGGGCGCGATAGGACTCATATTGCCAAAATTGACCAACATTTTGCCATGGCTAACACCGCTCGCCGCCGCGGGGCTGATATTGGTTATGATTGGGGCGGCGCTCACCCATCTACGCCGTAAAGAATCTCCCATTCCTAATGTCATCTTAGGCGGATTGTTGGTCATCATCCTCGTTGGCTATTGGTCACTCTTATCATTCTGAAAAGGGATAAATAAGGAAGAAAAATGATAACATCACAACCATCATCCACCGTCACCACCACCATCCATCCCGCGACACGGCTCGGACATGTCCATTACACGGTTGCCAATTTGGAGGGGCAAATCGCGTTTTATCGGGATATTTTGGGATTTCAAGTCCATTGGCGTGAGGGAAAATCGGCGGGATTAGGCGCAGGTAAAGCCGATTTATTGCGCCTAACCCAATTAGATGGGGCGCGACAGGTGCGCGGGACGACTGGGTTGTATCATACCGCGTTCCTCATCCCGACCCGTTGGGATTTGGCACATTTGCTCAAGCGGATTATCCAAACCCAAACCACCATTCAGGGGTTGAGCAATCATGGCACGCATTTGGCAATTTATTTGCCCGATGCCGAAGCCAATGGCATTGAACTGGCGTGGGATTTTCCCAAAGAGCAGTGGCCCCAAACCTTTTTAGAGATGATACAAAACAATCATGGCTTTGACCCCTACGAATTGATGCGCGAAACCACCAAAGACTCGCGTACATGGGAGGGGATGAATCCCGATTCGCAAATTGGGCATGTGCATTTGCATGTGGCAGATATTGAAGCGGGTGATGCGTTTTATCGGGGTGTGCTTGGGTTTGAAATTCCGTATATGAACAAAGATATTCCCGCCCAATATGCAAGGCAAATGCGCTTTTTTAGCGCAGGGGGGTATCATCATCATATTGGCACCAATATCTGGCAGGGCGCAAATGCCCCCCGTCCGCCTGCGGATGCCACGGGGTTGCGCTATTTTACGGTGATTTTGCCCACTGCCGATGAATTAACGCGCTTGGTGACGCATATCCAAAGCAAAAATGTCGCGCTGGAAACCGTTGAAAATGGGATGCTGGTGCATGACCCCTCTGGCAATGGCATTTTGTTGAGTTTGGAATCGGCAGATAGGCACTAAATAATCAGGCAAAACCATCCCCTTCATCCATCGTATTGCTGAGGGGCGACAGTATATCTGATTGTGGCGGACATACACGCTTCGCGTTAGTCCGCCATTACGAAACCCGCCCATTTGATGCGTAATGGCGGACTAGAGGCACTTTTCGGAACGAAAATGGCTCGTATGTCCGCCACAGAATAGGGTGCGATTAATCACGTCCCTACAGCCAGTACACTTTTGCTTATCCCAACAACATCATTTTTAGCCGATTGACCTTGTCGCCATCAAACCCCAACCGCGATTCGGCATACCCCGCCACCCCGCCATATTTCGCCCGTAAATAATCAAATACCGCCCGCATGGTATCGGGATGGGCGATTAATATGGGGAACAAATTGTGACTATTCAGGCGCAAAAATGCCAAGCGGCGCAATAGTTGATGGGCGATTTGCTCATAATGGGCATAATAATGATTGCTTTGGCTATAATCTGCGACAATCTCCGCCTCAGACACCCCCACCAATGCCAAAATCAGCGCCACTATCACGCCTGTGCGGTCTTTGCCTGCTGTGCAGTGAATGATGACGGGCAAATTATCCGCTTCTAAAAGGGTATGCAAGGCGGTGCTGAGGGCGGGCGCATTTTCTTCTAGGATGACATCAATATAGAGGGTGTGGAGCATGGTATTCAATTTTTTTGGACGAAAAAGCAACATCCATAGACGCTTTGCCTTATCGCCTTCGGTTGCCATGCCGATATTCACCGCACGAATCGCATCAAATGTGGGGTCGGGGTCGTTGGTTACTTCATCATGGCTTCTGAGGTCACAGATGAGGCGTGGTCTGAGCGCCATGAGGTCTTGTTTGCCTGTGGGTGTGATATACGACAGGCTGGCAGACCGATAAATTTTGCCTGTTTGCACCTGTTTGCCATCGCTGGTCAGTACACCGCCAATATCACGGAAATTGATAACCCCATCAATGGGGATAAATTGAGTATGGGCGGGGATGATGAGGCTTTCTGGGGGTGGATAAGGTAGTGGTCTGCGGATGCGCCACAGGTTAAAGGCGATGAAGCCGATAGCGAGTGCCACAATGCCGATGATAAGCCATAGGATGTTAGCGTTTTCCAAATGACTTCTCTTTTGCTTCTCTGATGAGGTCGTCTTGATGTTGCAAATCGGCATCAATTTCGGCTTTATTGGCATAATAATATGCCAACGCCGCATGAACTTGGGCTAAGGTTAACCCATAGCTCACAGCAATATCATCGGGTGTACGTCCCTGATAATTGGTTAATGCGGCAATATCGAGTACCCGAAGGGATGTTCCTGCAATAATAGGGCGACCACTACGCAAATTGGGGTCTGAAATGATAAATTCTTGAATAGAAATGGTCATGCTCTTCGACTCCATAAAACACTTATATCATTTATTGTAAAGTGGATTCGCCATCGCGTCAAATAAGCCTCATTTTGTGCATCAATTGTTCTTAGGTTGTGATTAAATTCGCAAAAATGACCTGCTAACGCTATAATAACGATTATTATGTGGGAATTTTATGTTGTAGGAACACGCAATTTATGACAGCCGAAATGCTTTTACCCATCAATACCCTCATCATTAATCGGTATCGCATTCAAGACCTCATCGGACGTGGGGGCATGGGCGCGGTATATCG
>JANRKU010000010.1:0-98054 GCA_033763335.1 bacterium | reverse complement strand
ACTTCGCCATGTTGATATGGACTCATGGTGCCAGGGTCAACATTGAGGTATGGGTCTAATTTTTGAATAGCGACTTTGAATCCACGCGCTTTCAATAAGCGCCCAATTGCCGCCGCCGTGACCCCCTTCCCCACAGAACTTACAACACCGCCTGTACAGAAGATGTATTTTGTACGTTTCATTGCGTCTCTCTCAAATAACTAAAACAAAAATTGCGGCGGGAAGTTATATCCCGCCGTTGATGAAAAGGGTCATCAAATCATCTGAACCACTCAATCAGATACAGAGTCGTTCAGTGATAGTTATCAAATGGTCTCAAACTAATTTTTCAAGGTCATCGGCAGTGCGTCGCATATCGAGGAAGATTAAGCCTAATTTTGCCCCTTCGCGCACGAGTGTGGTCAACACGGCTTCTTCACCAACAGACATCAGAATAACATATCCGTTTTTCCCTCTGATGTAAACTTGTTCCAAAAGCCCACGCCCCAATTCACTCGAAATCCGTTCACCGAGCGATATCATAGCCGCCGACATCGCTGATACACGGTCTTCTTCAACACCTGCTGGAAGCGACGATGCCATAATCAAACCATCTACGCTGACCACCGCAGAGGCTTCAACTTCTGGTGTTGTTGCTTGCAACTCACGCAGACGGTCTACCATTAATGCAGTCCGCGATTTCGCCATAATTATCTCCTCATCGAAGTGCCAAGAGCCAATTCTATACGGTGGAGTCTTTCCCACAACTTGCCTCTATTATACTAAACCTGTAGCAATCGGCAAGCATGTAACAGATTGATTTCCTATTCAGTTTCTCGGAATTCCGTATATACTAGCATTTAGACCATTGAGAAACCGTAGGGAAAGCGTCCACTGAAAAGAACGGTAAATCTGTCCATAATGATAACATATTTATTTGTAAATTGATGAAGCGAGCAAATGCTTTATGCAAAATCCTCAGCAAGTGCGTCGTCAACAGGGCGATTATTCAAATCTTGGTGTTGTGCAATCTGTTGCAGAACGCATCGCACAAAGTGTCGGTCAAGTCATTTTAGGCAAACGCAATGAAATTCGTCTCACCGTATTGGGACTCTTGGCACAAGGACATATCCTCATCGAAGATATTCCGGGTGTCGGTAAAACCATGATGGCACGGGCATTGGCAAAATCTATTGGGTGCGTATTTAGTCGTATTCAATTCACGCCCGATATGCTCCCATCGGATGTGACAGGGGTTTCGATTTTTAATCAGAAGGAACGCGAGTTTGAATTTCGTCCGGGTCCTATCATGGCACAAATTGTCTTGGCAGACGAAATCAATCGCGCCACCCCAAAAACACAATCGGCACTCCTCGAAGCGATGGAAGAAAAACAAGTCACAGTAGATGGTGTTACCTATCCGCTCAACCCGCCTTTTATCATCCTAGCCACACAAAACCCAATTGAGTATGAAGGGACATTCCCCTTACCAGAAGCGCAATTAGACCGTTTTCTGCTCAAAATTCAATTGGGCTATGCAAGCGCGGCTGAAGAACTCACCATGCTATCGGCACAGCAATATGCCCATCCTATCAACAATATGAATCAAGTGGTCACATTACAAGAACTCCTCGCGGCACAAGCCGCCGTCAAAGAAGTGTATGTGGCAGAAGAAATTATGCGCTATATTGTGGGTATTGTGACCGCTACCCGCACCCATGAGCATGTTTATTTGGGCAGTAGCCCTCGCGGGTCATTGGCATTATTCAAAGCATCACAAGTACGGGCGGCTATGGCAGGTCGTGAATATGTCATTCCCGATGATGTGAAGGCATTAGCAGAAGTGACTTTGGCACACCGTATTATCGCCAAGCCAGAAGCCCGCTTTACCCAAGCCACATCACGCACGATTGTGAATGATGTACTACTTCGCATCCCAGTACCGGGAGCCTCGCCTTACTGATGAAAAGTCGGCGCTATTTTTTCTATTTTTTAACCACCCTAATTTTCCTCGTTGGGATTTTTACGGGCAAAGCCTACTTTTTTAATGTGGGCTATATGTTGCTTGGGGTGATTATCATCTCTTATCTATGGTCGTGGTTGGCGGTGCGTTGGATTGGGATTACCCGCAAAACCCGCGCCCGTCGCGCTCAGGTGGGACGCACCTTTGAAGAGACATTTATTGTCAAAAATCGCGCTATTTTGCCAAAATTATGGCTAGAAGTCGAAGACCAGTCCGATTTACCAGACCATCGTGCCAGTCGTATTGTGCCATCATTGGGTATTGGCGGACAACATGAATGGAGTTTGCAAACACGGTGTATCGCACGCGGTGAATTTCGGTTGGGTCCCATGATATTGCGAAGTGGCGACCCTTTTGGGTTATTCACAGCCCGCCGATTGATTAATGCAACCTCCAGAATCGTGGTTTACCCCAGTATGGTCAAACTGAGCCATGTGGATTTACCGATGGGCATGTTATCTGGTGGCGAAGCACAGCGCCAACGCTCACATTATGTCACGACCAATGCGGCAGGTGTGCGCGAATATGCTATGGGTGATAGTATCAATCGGGTACATTGGCGGACAACAGCCCGCCGTGACCAATTGATGGTCAAAGAATTTGAAATTGACCCGCTTGTCGATATTTGGATGTTTTCAGATTTTGCGCGTGCTTCGGTCATTGAAGACCCATCCCTCACCCGCACAGAAGCAGGGTATATTTTGCCGACAATGGGCGGGATTCCTGCCTCCACAGAAGAATATGTGGCAGTAGTATCGGCATCACTGGCACGGTATTTCGTGGAACTAGAACGGGTATTGGGGTTTATCGCCTATACTCCTAAGCGCGAAATTCATCAGCCAGAACGTGGACGCAGACAGCTTACCCATATCTTAGAAACACTCGCTGTCGCCAAAAGCACCAACACCTATACATTGGCACAAATGCTTGTTTTAGAATCCCAATCATTTTCGCGTGGCACAACCCTCATCATCGTGACCAGTTCTGCCGATAACACATGGATGACAGAAGCCATGCTCTTATCAAAACGCGGGATTAAAGTCTTATGTGTTTTGATAGATGCCTCGACTTTTGGATATGCACCCTCTGGTGAAGAAATGGCGGCTTATTTGCGTCTTGTGAAAATTCCGACGTTGGTTGTAAGGCGTGGTGATGATATTGCAGATGCGTTGACAAGGCAATCGGTGTAAGCTATGACTTCAAAACGATTTTTATATGTGGCGGTATTCATCAGTGGCATTACCACACTTGCTATTGAACTATCCGCATCACGTCTTTTGGGGAGTGTGTTTGGCACAAGCAACTTGGTATGGGCGAATGTCATTGGATTGATGTTGCTCTATTTGACCATCGGCTATTTCATCGGTGGGCGTTGGGCAGACCGTTCTCCATATCCCAAAACACTCTATCGGATTATGCTATGGGCATCATTTTTGAGCGCCCTTGTGCCATTGGTTGCACGTCCCATTTTGCAAGAGGCGGCGCGTGCTGTCACAGGGGTTGAGGCAGGTTTGGCGCTCGGCTCTTTCATCTCGGTATTGGTATTATTTTCTGTGCCAGTGACGTTGTTGGGATGTATTTCCCCCTTTGCTATCCGCCTAGCCGTCAAATCACCAGAAGAAGCAGGGCGCGTATCGGGGCAAATTTATGCCATCAGCACGTTGGGTAGCCTGTTGGGGACATTTTTACCCACCCTCATCCTCATCCCCGAATTGGGAACAGCTCTTACCTTTTTATTTTTTGCGGGGTGTTTGTATACCATCTCATTTATCGGTTTATGGGGTCAAAATGGGGCTAAAACGCTCATTTGGCTATGGATGCCTATTATCATCATAATTTTGGCGATAATCGTCTTAAATGGCTATTTGCGCCAACCCCCTGCTAATTCCACCGTGCTATACGATGACGAAAGCGCCTATAACTATATTCAGGTCGTACAAGATGCGCGTGGTTATGTCAATTTATATCTGAATGAGGGACAAGGGGTGCATAGTCGCTATCACCCCAATTTATACGAATTTGGTGGTACATGGGATTATTTTTTGGTAGCGCCTTATTTTAATACACCGCCCTATAACATGGAGCGCGTTGATAGCCTGTTGGTGATAGGACTCGCCGCAGGCACAATTCCCCGCCAATATCAACGGGTCTATGGGAATATTCACATGGACGGGGTAGAAATTGACCCCGATATTATCCATGTGGGCGAATTATTTTTTGATATGAACGCCGAAAAAATGCCAAGCCTCACGGCTTATGCCGAAGATGGGCGGTATGTGCTACGAAAATTGACACAACCATATGATGTAATTGCTATAGATGCCTATCGCCCCCCCTATATCCCGTGGCATTTGACTACTGTCGAATTTTTCCAAGAAGTGAAAGTTCATTTATCCCCCGATGGTGTGGTCGCTATCAATGTGGGACGTACCAGCACCGATAGGCGCTTGGTGGATGCGATGGCGACAACCCTTATGCAAGTATTTCCCACTGTCCATGCGATTGATGTCCCGCGCTCATTCAACACTATTTTAATTGCCACACAAACCGTCACCTCATCCGATAATTTGACACAGAATTTGCGCGGATTATCGGCTAATACACCTGAATTACTGCTCAGAGTGATGCAAAGTAGCCTAGAAAATCTTGTCTTAATTCAACCATCTGGTATCATCTTCACAGATGACCGCGCTCCCATCGAAAATTTAGTAGATTCGCTGGTTATCAATTTTCTCCTATATGGTGATATAGACTCCATACGATGAATGCAGAAATAACCCCTTCTATCCCAACACAATCAACCAACATGCGCCTCATAAAATGGGCGCTCCGCATCTATTTTATGCTGGCAGTGGTGATATTATTGCCGTTGCTCTCTGCCCGTTTGGTGATGACACCGCTCTTTTTACAATTTGAATATCATCGCCCCGATTTTCCAGAAGACACTTATGGCTTCACGCTTGAGGATAGGCTGAACATTGCCCCTTATGCTTTGGAATATCTCCTAAATGATGCTGATATTAGCTATTTGGGTGATTTAACTTTCCCAGATTCACCCCGCCAATTGTTTAATGCCAACGAATTGCGCCATATGGAAGATGTCAAAATTGTCACACGATGGGCATTTTGGATATTAACTATTGGGGGCATTGGCTCATTGGCACTCATCGGAATTTTATGGCGTAATGGCGAATTGCGAAAAAGTATTCGTGCAGGCATATTTTCTGGTGCTATCTTTACTATTAGCCTTATTTTCGCAATCGTTATTGCAGTCATTGTCGCATGGGATACATTTTTTACCCTATTCCACACCCTGTTATTTGAAAGTGGGACGTGGCAATTTTTATATTCCGACACCCTCATCCGTCTTTTTCCAGAAAAATTTTGGTTTGATGCCTCATTGACCATTGGCATCATGACCACCATTTTTGCCCTTATCCTACTCGCAATTACATGGCACTATGGTAATATAGGGATATGGATTAAAGTCATCTTTAGGCGACCAACCTCATGAAAAAATGGTTTGCTATCGGCATTGGCGTAAAACGGTGGGTTATTTTATCTATTTTGGGCATCAGTATGATTGCCATTGGCATCGCTTATGCCATCCTCAAATTAGAAACCTATACCCCTCTATTTATTTCGTCCATAAATTGGGTGACAATCATCACTCTTTTCGTTGGTGGGTTCGTCATCCTCACCATTTCTGTGATAAAATTATCTCGTAATGTCTTAGCACCCTATCGCAAACATCAACAAGGACGACTCATAGACGTGGTTTATGCCCATAGCAAACGTCATAAAGGATTGCGCCTTGTGGCTATTGGTGGTGGGACAGGGCTTCCTTCGGTGTTACGTGGATTCAAAGCCTATACCAATAATATCACTGCTGTTGTAACGATGGCGGATGATGGTGGTAGTTCTGGGCGATTACGCCGTGAATTAGGTGTATTGCCTCCGGGTGATTTACGCAATAATATTGCCGCCCTTGCCGATGACGAAAAACTCATGACACAACTGTTTCAATATCGTTTTTCAGATGGGGATTTAGGCGGACATGCGTTTGGAAACCTTTTCATTGCGGCTATGGCAGGTGTGAGTGGTAGCCTAGAAACGGCATTAACCGAAGTTGAACGGGTATTGAATATTCAAGGGCGTGTATTACCTGCCACATTAGAAGATATTCACCTGATTGCCGATGTGCGTGTTGCAGGCAAAAATCAGCCTATTAGTGTTTTGGGTGAATCCAAAATTAGCGAGGCAGGTGGTCAAATCGAATCCATACAAATTCACCCACCAGATGTTCATGCCTATTCAGAAAGCATTAAAGCCATTCTGGAAGCCGATTTAGTCGTGATAGGACCAGGGAGTTTATTTACCAGTATTATCCCCAATTTATTGGTCAATGGCATCGCCCAAGCCTTAAAAGAGACCAAAGCGCATAAAGTATATGTGTGCAATGTGGCAACACAACCGGGCGAAACCGAAAATTTTACCGTTGCAGACCATGTTTTGGCGATTGAACAGTATATCGGACGTGGTATCTTGCAGAGTATTGTGGCTAATAATGCCACCCCAACGCTGAACAAGGGTAGCAATACCCGCTATGTGGCGCTAACGCCCACCAATCACGAGATTTTTCAGCGTTATTTAGTGCATTACACCGATTTGACCGATGAAGGACAACCATGGAGACATGACCCTCGCAAATTAGTGAATGCTCTATTAAAAATAATGGAGTTGGAAAAAACAGGCGCAGGGGCAACGCCCCACCCTGTTTTTGAACAATTGTAATTATCTACATTAGTGAGAGGAAAGTAACAAATGGCTATTCGTGTAGGGATTAACGGTTTTGGTCGTATTGGTCGCCAAGTGTTGAAAGCCATGCGCGATACGTATAAGGATTCAATCGATATTGTCGCTTTCAATGATTTGGGCGATTTAGAAACAATGGCACACCTGTTCCGCTACGATTCCACCTATGGACGCTATAACGGCAAAGTAGAAGTTAATGGCGATAACCTGATTATTGATGGCGATTCCATCAAAGCATTATCGGCAAAAGACCCCGCCGCCATCCCCTGGGGCGATTTGGGTGTTGATATTGTCATTGAAAGCACGGGCATTTTTACTGACCGTGACCAAGCCGCCAAACATCTGCAAGGTGGTGCCAAGAAGGTTATCATCTCTGCCCCCGCCAAAAACGAAGACATCACTGTCGTGTTGGGTGTCAATGAAGAAAAATACGATTCCTCAAAACATCATATCGTGTCTAACGCTTCTTGTACCACCAACTGCCTTGCCCCCGCCGCCAAAGTGGTGCATGAAAAATACAATATCCTCAATGCTTATATGACCACCATCCACAGCTATACCAATGACCAACGCATCCTCGACCTGCCCCATAAGGACTTGCGTCGTGCGCGTTCTGCCGCCATCAACATCATCCCCACCACCACTGGCGCGGCAAAAGCCGTTTCGTTGGTTATTCCTGACCTCAAGGGTCGTTTCGATGGTTTCTCGGTGCGCGTCCCAACCCCAACCGTCTCATTGGTAGACTTTGTTGCTGTTGTAGAACGTCCCGCCACCAAAGCTGATATGATTGCCGCCTTTGAAGAAGCCGCTAATGGTCGTATGAAGGGCATTTTGGCTGTTGAACATGCTCAATTGGTGTCCTCAGATTTTATCGGCAACACCTTCTCCAGCACCATTGACGTAGAATCTTGTGCCGCCAATGGCACCTTGATTAAGGTCGTAACTTGGTATGACAACGAATGGGGTTATTCTAGCCGTACCGCCGATTTGACCAAATTTATGGGCGACCGCCTATAATTTCGAGTTTTATCGCAGAGGGGCATAAATACCCCTCTGTTTTTATCACCATTTCCTTTCTGGAGGCTCTCAATATGAATAAACAAAGTATTCGTGATGTCGAATTAACGGGCAAGCGCGTCTTAGTTCGTGTGGATTTTAATGTGCCACTCGATGGCTCAACAGTTACCGATGACACCCGCGTGCGTGCCGCCGTCCCCACCATCAAATATATTCTCGACCAAAAACCAAAAGCCGTTATCTTGATGTCTCATTTAGGTAGACCAAAAGACGGACCTACGCCCGAATTTTCGCTAAAGCCCACTGTGGCAATATTAGCAGGATTATTGGGCGTAGATGTCGCTTTTGCCGAAGATTGCATTGGTGATATTGCCGATAAAGCTGTTGCCAATTTGCCCGAAGGTGGTGTCCTCATCCTCGAAAACACCCGTTTTTATAAAGGCGAAGAGAAAAATGATGCAGAACTCGCCAAAGCACTCGCCAAACACGGTGATATTTTCGTCAACGATGCGTTTGGCTCTGCTCACCGCGCCCATTCATCTACTGTTGGCGTGACCGATTATTTACCTGCTGTATCTGGATTGTTGCTCGAAAAAGAAATTGATTATTTGGCAAATGCCATCGAAGCGCCAAAACGTCCCTTTATCGCCATTTTGGGTGGGGCAAAAGTGTCAGATAAAATCGAAGTCATTGAAGCCTTGCTCGGCAAAGTAGATGCGTTGCTCATCGGTGGTGGAATGGCGAATACCTTCCTCAAGGCGCAAGGCTTGGAATTGGGCAAATCGCTCGTAGAAGCCGATGCCATCGAAACAGCCAAAATGCTCCTCGAAAAAGGTGGCGAAAAACTCGTATTACCCACCGATGCCGTTATTGGTGATAAATTCGATAACGAAGCCACCCGCAAAACCATTGATGTTGTCGCAGGCGTGCCAGATGGCTGGGCAATTTATGATATTGGCGAAGAAACGGTTAAGCAATTTGCCGCCATTTTGAGCGGTGCAAAAACGGTTGTTTGGAACGGACCTATGGGCGTATTTGAAATGCCCAATTTTGCCAAAGGCACATTCGCAGTCGCAGGTATGTTGGCGGCAGAAACCGCTAAGGGAGCAATTACCATCATCGGTGGTGGTGATTCTGCCGCCGCCATCGAAGAATCGGGCTTGGCAAGTCAAATCACCCATATCTCAACGGGTGGTGGTGCCAGCCTCGAAATGCTCGAAGGCAAAGCCCTCCCCGGTGTTGTTGCATTGAAGGATAAATAAGCGCATGAGAACCCCTATCATTGCTGGTAATTGGAAAATGCACAAAACACCTGCCGAATCGGTGGCATTTGTGACTGAGCTTGCCCCGCTTATCGCCCAATATACAGGTGTAGAGCGCGTGGTTGCGCCAACCTTTTTGGCACTTACAGGTGTTGCAGAGGCTGTAAAAGGCACAGATGTGAAGGTATCTGCACAAAATACCCATTGGGAAACACATGGCGCGTTCACATCCCAAATTTCACCCACCATGCTCAAAGGGCTAGTGGAATACTGCATCATTGGGCATTCTGAATGTCGGGAATATCTCAAAGAAACCGATGACATGATTAACAAAAAAGCCAAAGCCTTGCTCGCCAATGGGATTAAACCCATCATCGCGGTTGGCGAAAGTTTGGGACAAAACGAAGCCAATGAAACCGAATCATTTGTTGGTGGGCAAGTCCGCGCCGCCCTTGCGGGCATCAGCAATGCGGATATGGCGCATGTTGTTATCGCCTATGAACCGATTTGGGCAATTGGTACGGGTAAAAATGCTAGTGCGGAAATTGCCAATCGTATTTGTGGCATGATTCGCGGGACGATTGCCGAATTATATGGCGATGAAATCGCCCAAGCCACACGAATCCAATATGGTGGCAGTGTAAAACCCAACAATATGCTAGACTATATGTCACAAGAACATATTGATGGCGGGTTGGTTGGTGGTGCATCACTTCAGGTTGCTGATTTTGTGGCGCTCATCCAAGCCTCTGCCCAAGCTAAGGGAGTTTAGCCTCTGGTCGTCATAGATTTTTTTCTCGCTTTTGGTTTCGTTGTGGCGCTTTTCTATGGATTGCGCCAAATAGAACGATGGCTACATCAACACATTTTCAAGGTGGGCTGGCTTGTCCTCAAGGATTTTCAGCGTACCACCTTGCTCTATTACACATTCTTCCTTCCCGGAGTCATTATCAACCAATTGGTCTATTGGCTGATGGCAGGTGTGTTAGATGTCCGTGCAGAACGTGCTATTCGTCTGCCAGAGAAGCAAGAAATTGGCGAGTTAAAACTCAATTTCATCAAATTATCCAAAAAAGCCAGCCCTGCTAGAGTGAGTATTATCACTTTAACACCATTTTTAGCGGGGCTGTTTTTTATCCTATTTGCCATGAATAATATTTTTCAGGTCAATGTTGCCTTTGCCGATTTTGATGGCACATTAGACAGTGTTTTACGCGCCATAGGACGTATTACCAGCGCCCCAGATTTTTGGCTATGGGCATATTTACTGTTTACGGTGGCAAATACCATGATGCCCGATTTTAAGCAAATTCGTGGGCTTAGAATCATTTTTACGATATTGGGTGTGGTGATGCTGGTGTTGTTTGTTATCGGCGTTGGGGATGAAATTGCGAGTGCCGCTATAACGGGTCCCATCCTAACGATATTAAATACATTATCTAGCGCATTTGCATTTGTGATTATATTGGATGTGGTGGCAGTTGGTTTATTGGCGCTCATTGAGAACAGTATTGAATATCTTACAGGGGATAGTGCCACCTTCAAAAATGGCAAGATGATTGCCATGACACGCGAACAAGTGATTGCCTCGCGCAATCAAGAACGCCAAAAGAGGATGCAATCGCTCAAAGAACCCAAACAGCTTTCGCCATTGGCTGGCGCACCCTCTATTTATAAATTGCCCTTTCCCATACCGGGCGCACCGGGCATAGAACCCATCACCTCTGTACCGAGTGCGATTCTCTCTGCCCCACCGCCACCGCCCGCATTGGATAAGCGTACCGTCACCCGCGAAGAGCCAAAAGTCATCACCGTTGCGCCTATCAATGAGCCACCTAAACCGCCCATGCCCCCACCGCGTGCCATTGTCTTTGGTGGCACATCAGCATTCAAAGACGACGATGATGCCGATGAAGAAGATGAGGAAGACGACGATATTCGTTATGAGGATGTCGAAGATTCTCCCTGAGAAAATCGGCTAAGGACAAAAAAGCCAATGATGATGAGCAACACCATCATGCTAAAGGCGATAAACTTAAACATCTGACTGGTCGTAACGAGTGTTAATACCCCAAAACAGGCACAAAAAAGATAATAGACAAAAACGATTTGCCGTTGGGTAAAACCCATATCAAGTAACCGAAAGTGGATATGCCCCCTATCTCCCTGCATTGGATTGCGCCCTTTACGAATTCGATTGGTCGCTTGCCAAGCCAAATCCATCAATGGCAACCCCATAACGAGCAAAATAGTCGCCATTTTTGCCCCCCCGATAATGCTCAATGTGCCGAGCAAATAGCCCAAAAAGTATGCCCCACCGCCTAAAAAAAGTTGTGCTGGATAGGTGTTATAGAGCAAAAATGCCAATGTAGACCCCATTAATGCCAACGGGAGCAGGCTCACACTCAATTGCAACAACACAAATGCGCTGTTGATGAATAGCATGACCCCTGCGATGAATGCCACCCCTGTGGCAAGTCCATCTAGCCCATCCATGAAATTAGTCGTGTTTATCATCAATCCAAGCCAGAACATCGTTAATGTGACCGTGACCAAATATGACCAGCCATCGGTTTGTTGACCTGTGAATGGATTATTGAATGTCTCAATGAAAATTTGGAATAAAACAGCAATGCCTGCCGCCAAAATTTGACCAATGCCCAACTGTACGGCGTTAAATTCATAGATATCATCCAATACCGCAATGATGAATATAAATGTCCCACCCAGCAATAACCCTGTCACACGAATAATCTCTGCGGGGTCAAAACGTGGGATTGGCAAAAATTGGGCGATAATGACCGCGATGGTGAACCCCAAAAATACCGCCACACCCCCCATTTTAGAGACACCGCGCAAATCGCCTTCCGTTTGCCTACGCCCCCCTGCTTTGGATGTAATGCCCCATTTTTTTCCCAAAAAAGACATCATCGGTGTGAGGAGCAATGTTATTGAGAAGGCGGTGCAAAATACGATGATAAAGGCACTGGTTTGTGCAGACATAATTACGCCGTCCCAAATTGTCTATCACCAGCGTCACCTAAACCAGGGACGATGAAGCCAATATCGTTGAGGCGTTCATCCACAGCACCGACATAAATTTGCACATCGGGATGTGCTTTATTCAGGCGTTCAATGCCTTCTGGTGCGGCGAGTAATCCCATGAATTTGATGTGGGTCACACCCCATTCTTTAAGGATGTCTACCGTTGCCACCGCAGAGCCACCCGTAGCCAACATGGGGTCTAAGATGATACACATCTCGACAGTGGGTTGGGTTGGCAGTTTGTTATAATATTGCACAGGGCGTAGTGTATGTTCGTCACGATATAAGCCGATATGCCACACTTGGGCATCTGGGAGCAATTTCATGACCCCTTCAACCAATCCCAATCCTGCCCGCAAAATAGGGACGAGACCTATTTTATCATTGGCAAAATAGCCTTTGGCTTCGCCCATCGGTGTAAGTACAGGGCGCGGGGCAAGATTTAAGTCTTGGGTGGCTTCATAACTCAATAAAAGTGCCAATTCATGCACTAAATCCCGAAAGACACGGTAATTTGTGTTTTTATCTCTCAAAACGGTTAATTTATGTAGCACTAATGGGTGTTTAGAAATGTGTATTTGTGTCATCAGTAAAATCCTCTCTATAGCACGGTGATTTTACGCGCCAATTTGCCCCCTGTCAAAATCCACTGTTTATACGCTATACTTTAGAACATATTACTCACATTTGGAGCAAATCAGCATGTCCGATGATGGACGCTTAACCAATTCTGCATTACAAAAAGGCGAGCGCGATAATATTGCTCTGCGCCCACAATTTTTGCACGATATTATCGGACAAGACCGCGTGCGTGAAAATTTGCGGATTATGATTGATGCCGCCAAAACACGTAAAGAACCCCTCGACCATGTGCTATTTTATGGACCACCGGGCTTGGGTAAAACATCGCTGGCGTATGTCATTGCCAATGAGATGGGCGCAAAAATCCATATCACCGCAGGTCCGTCTATTGAGCGGGCTGGCGACCTCGCCGCCATCCTTACCCACATGAAGCACGGTGATATTTTATTTATTGATGAAGTGCATCGGCTTGGGCGTGCCGTAGAAGAAATTCTCTATCCCGCGATGGAAGATTTTAAGCTAGATATTGTCATTGGCAAGGGACCCGCCGCCAAAAATGTGCGCCTCAATTTGCCCCGCTTTACGGTTATCGGCGCAACAACCCGTTTATCCCTGCTGGCAGGACCACTACGTGACCGTTTTGGTGCGCGGTTTCGTATGGATTATTATGACCAACCCGCGATGGAATTTATCCTCAATCGTGCCGCAGGAATGCTCAAAGTGAGCATAGAAGCGCAAGGCGCGAGCGAAATTGCCACCCGTTCTCGTGGAACGCCCCGCGTGGGGTTGCGTTTATTGCGCCGTGTACGTGATTTTGCCCAAACACGCGCACAAGGGGTTATCACCCAAGCAGTCGCACAAGAGGCGCTCCAATTGATGGAAATTGACCCACTTGGGTTAGACGAAATTGACCGCCGCATCCTCACCACGATTATCGAAAAATTCAATGGTGGACCCGTTGGGCTAGAAACGATTGCCGCCGCCATCAGCGAAGACCGAGCCACCATTATGGATGTCTATGAACCTTATCTGCTCCAATTGGGATTTTTGGATAGGACACCGCGTGGGCGCATTGTCACCCCACATGCCTATGCCCATGTCGGTATACCCTATGATAATCCCCCATACATCAAATTAACCCTTTCGGATGACGAGGAAGACCTCGACATTCCCAAACAAGACCCGCTTTTTTAAGAGGATTTATGCACGTATCTGACTTTGATTATGATTTACCAGAGCATTTTATTGCCCAAACCCCATTAGAACCGCGTGATTCATCAAAATTGATGGTGTTAAATCGGGCAGATAACAGCATTACCCATCGTATTTTTCGTGATGTGGTGGACTATTTTCATGCGGGGGACGTGTTGGTGATGAACAACACCCGCGTGATTCCCGCCCGTATTGCGGGTTTTCGCGCCGATACAGGCGGGAAATTAGAGGTGTTTCTCCTGCGCCAATTAGACGATACCACATGGCGTGTGTTGATTGGTGGAAAACAGGCAAAAATTGGCACAAAAATCGGCTTTCCAAATGCGACTATCACCGCAGAAGTGTTAGAAGTCACGCCAGATGAGGCAGAACGGGTTATTCGTTTTAGCCAACCTGTGAATGATTTGCTCATCGAATTGGGCGAAACACCCCTCCCGCCATATATTCATACCCGTGTAGATGATGCAGAACGCTATCAGACGATTTATAGCCGTCATGATGGGTCAGCTGCCGCGCCAACAGCAGGATTGCATTTTACGCCAGAGGTCATGTTGGCATTGCGCGAAAAAGGGGTGTTATTTGCCTATTGCACCCTACATATCGGCTTAGATACCTTTCAACCTGTGAAAGTAGACGTGGTCACTGACCATAAAATCCATAGCGAAGAAGCCATCCTCACCGCCGAAAATGCCGAAATTATCAACAATGCAAAATTGGCGGGTGGGCGAATTATAGCTGTGGGAACAACTACCGCCCGTACATTAGAGACAGCAGGTATTTTGAGCGCAGGGGGCGACCCAAGTAATCCATCGGCATTAGGTGATATGTGTGCATGGCGACCTGTGGCGGCATTTCGACAAGATACCCGCCTTTTTATCTATCCATCGTATAAATGGCGAGTGGTAGATGCCATGATAACCAATTTTCATCTACCAAAATCGAGCCTATTGATGATGATTTCATCGTTTGCGGGGCGTGAATTTGTATTGGATGCTTATGAAACTGCCAAACGCGAACTGTATCGTTTTTTTTCGTTTGGTGATGCGATGCTTATTTTATAATTGACGTTTGCCGATGAATCCCGTATAATTCTCTTTCGCGTTAAAAACAATTTATTGAGATTTCGTTAGGCAGAAATGCCCTTCTTCCCCGTTTATCAGCACGCTTGACGTTGCGTTAACGGAGAGAAAGCGAAGATTGGAGCAAAATACCGTGTATGCAATTATTCGTTCTGGGGGACGGCAATATCGTGCCGAAGTTGGCAAAACGATAGATGTCGAAAAACTCCCCTATCAAGTCAATGACAGTTTTGTAATTGACGATGTGTTGTTGGTGGGCGATGAAGATAAAACTGTCATCGGTCAACCTCGTGTCGAAGGCGCGGCTGTGAAAGTGACCATTGTTTCGCAATTCAAAGGCGAAAAAGTGATTGTTTTCCGCTATCGTCAACGGACAAATTACCGCCGTCGGACGGGGCATCGTCAACAATATACCCGCCTGCAAATTGATGCAATCTCTGTTGGTTAATCGTTAAAAATTACGAGAGGTGAGTTATGGCACATAAAAAAGGTGGCGGTTCTAGTAGTAATGGGCGCGATAGTAATGCACAACGTCTTGGCGTAAAACGCTTTGGCGGAGAAGCTGTAAAATCGGGCGAAATTATTGTGCGCCAACGTGGTACACATTTCCATCCGGGTGAAAATGTTGGTTTGGGCAAAGACCATACCATCTTCGCCAAAATTCAAGGCGTTGTCGTCTTTGAACGGATGCGTGGTAGAGGTGGTCAACAACAAATTAGTGTTTATGAAAAGAACCCTAAACTTGTTGCCCAAGCTAGTGGTGATTAATCATACAAACTCTTTTTGGGGAGTATGTTACTCCCCATTTTTATCTCTTTATCCCATAATCAAGCTATCACGCTACTCACCCTCAGAGCCGTGATATCGCCTAGAGGAGTTTAATACCATGAAAGACGGAATTCATCCAAAGTGGTTTGCCGAAGCCAATGTTGTTTGTGCTTGTGGCAATACATGGAAAACTGGCGCAACTGTGCCAGAAATTCGTACTGATATTTGTTCTGCTTGCCACCCCTTCTATACGGGCGAACAACGCATCGTAGATACCGAAGGACAAGTGGATCGCTTCCTCAAACGCTTACAAGTTCGTGACAACAAACGTGCCGAATTTGAAATGCGCGAAGCCTCTAAAACCCCAATGGACTTATCATTGGCAGAATTGGGACTAACTAAACGTGCCTCTGATGTGCTTGCACAAAGCGGTATCGTCACCGTTGGCGATTTCTTGGCAAAACTTGAATCTGGTCAAGAAGAAACCCTGCTCGAATTGCCCGGTGTTGGTCATAAAACCATTATGGACGTGAAAAAGAATTTGCGTACCCGTGGTTATGAAGTTCCCACCATCAAAGCTGAATAAATCCTATGAAGCATAGTGTCGGACAGATTGAAGTTATCTGTGGCAGTATGTTTTGTGGCAAAACCGAAGAACTCATCAGACGTGTGCGACGGGCAGTAATTGCCCGTCAACACGTTATGGTGTTCAAACCTGCCATTGATGACCGCTACAGCATCGAACACGTTACCAGCCACAATGGACAAAATATTCAAGCTATTTCTGTTAACACACCCGCAGATATTTTGGCAATGCTCACAGCCGATGTGACCGTTGTAGCCATTGATGAAGCCCAATTTTTTGATGCAACCCTTGTTGATATTGTAGAAACAATGGCGAGTCAAGATATTCGGGTGATTATTGCAGGACTCGATATGGATTTTCGGGGCGAACCATTTGGTCCTATGCCACAATTACTTGCCCTTGCGGAAGAAGTCCTTAAACTGCACGCCATTTGTGTGGTTTGTGGGGAATTGGCAAATCGGACCCAACGCCTTATTAACGATAATCCCGCCCGTTATGATGACCCTATCATCTTAGTGGGTGCATCAGAATCTTATGAAGCCCGTTGTCGTAAACACCATATTGTGATTAAATAAAGAAACGTTATATGTCCATGATAATTGTCATGTGGCATATTTACGTATGAGTTGTTAGAATTGGTCTAGGGATGTAATGTAATGCGTCAAAAGACGCTATATAGTTGGTTGAGTAAGGAAAGGAAAAGGTTTTATGAGTGTTTCTGCCGCGCCGATGCCCGTACAATCTGTTAGCCAACAAAGTGGTTTATGGCTAAGAGATAGAAGATGGGATTTAATGTTTATCACCGCCAGCGTAATTTTTGTGCCACTTCCATATCTTTTTTATTTGTTTATGCAAAATAATGGGATGGATGGTGATGTCGCCCGTAATTTGGTGAATGGCTTTGTGGCAATCGCCATTGGCGGTCCACACATGATGTCTACCTTCTTACGCACCGGGTTGGATAATAACTTTAGAAAACGCTATCCAATGTTGATTCGCTCATCCATTATTGTCCCAATCGTGGTTGTGTCATTGGCGTTTTTGAATCTCACACTCATGTTGACTGTGTTTTTCTTTTGGGCATCCATCCATGTGTTGCACCAAGTCACCTATATTGTGGAATTGTATAATCACAAAGAATATCACAATGTCCGCAAAACATCCCTCTCGGTATATTCACGCATGGTAGATTATGCCGTCATCCTGACCTGCTTGTTCCCAATTGCCGCGCTCAAGATTAGTCAAGGCACATTCGATATTGGGACAAACGACCTCACAGCCGTTATTCCAGAATTCTTTCAGGCAACATGGTTCTTTGTGTTGATGTCGAGTATTTTTGCGGTGGCATTGGTAGCATACCTCATCAAATCCTTTCAAGAATATCGTGGGGGCTACCTCAATATCCCCAAGACAATCTTCATCGCTTTTTCTGTTGCGGTTGCTTTCACCATGCCCATGCTCGAAAACCTTGATACCGCCTTCCAAGGGTTAAATACATGGCATTCGTTCCAATACCTTGCCATCACCTTCTATATCATCAAAATCAAAGAGCAAACTGGTAAACTTGAGGGGACTGCCCCACTGGTCAAACGCTTTGCCCAAGCCACAAAAGATTCACGCGGGTTATATCTCCTGAGCGCCATCATGTTGATTGGCTCTGGCGTTATTTTCGCAGTGGTGTTTGCACTTGCACATATTATCACCCCAAATCCCGCCGTTTTGATGGTGACAGATACCATCACCTACGAACAAGCACTCGGCTATTGGCGTTTTGACGTGGCATATTACACCGCTATCTTGTCATTCTTGTGGATTCATTACTATCATGACCATTTCCTCTTCACCGATTTTGAGGCGCTAGAGGGTTCGTACTAAATTGTATTACGTAAGGGCGCAAGATGTTGCGCCCTTACCGCATCATCATTAGGGCAATAAAAATTCAGTGACCCATTGCATCGGGTCTACTGCTACCCCATTGAGCCATAATTCCCAATGCAAATGAGCGCCTGTAGCACGTCCTGTATTCCCCACAGTACCAATCACTTGCCCAACTTGCACCATATCCCCTAAATTAACATAACGTTCACTCAAATGGGAGTAATTGGTATAAATGCCCCATCCATGGTCAATGACAACTGATGTACCGCGAATATTCAATACATCCGCCAATACCACTTGTCCCGCTTGTGCCGCCAAAACAGGCGAACCTGTTGCCCCAGCGAAATCTGCCCCGTTGTGATAACGGTCAAATCCACCACCATTATAGGCGCGGCGTGTCCCAAAAGGAGAATTCATCACCGCCGCCGCAGGTAAGCTCATCGCCCCTGTGAGGTAGCGTTGTGGATTCACCCGCGAGGTCACATTTTTCAGAATATTAATTTCATTTTCTTCCACACCAACATTGAGCAGGTCAAGCCTATCATCGGGCAACGTGATATATTGACTGCCATAATTACCACCTTGTACCTGCACATTGAGCAATAAATTCACCGCATCCCCTGTTGTAGGGGTTAGGGTAAAATTCATTGGATAAATGCCCCCTGCCGTATAAATCGGCACAGGAATAAGGATGATGGTCAACAAGCCATTTTCTTGTGAAATGGGCAAAAATGGGATGTCTAAAAATGCCCCATTCACTGTTACAGGCGTGGTCGTCCGCAAAAGTATTCTGCCTGCCCGCCCTTCTGTGAGTGCAAGCGGATAAATATCAAGTGATTGTACTAATGCGGGTAAATCACTTGCAGACCCGACTTGGGTGGTGATGATGGGGATAATCAGTTGTTGCCCAGAAAAAATCAATGAAGGGTCTACCAAGTTATTGGCTTGTTGAATGGATGCCGATGTCGTCCCATACCGTTGTGCAATTCTGTATAGTGTGTCGCCTCGTTGTACCGTATGGATAACCTGATTTTGTGTTTGGTTGGGCGATAAAACCGTGATTAAGCCTGCATCTGCCACAATATTAGGTGTTGGGGTAATATCTGGCGCAGTAGTTACGGATATGACCTGCAACACCTGTCCAACATACAACGAATTGGGATTGGTAATGCCATTTAGCGTAGTAAGTGATTCGGTTGTCATGCCATACAGTTGGGCAATGCGGGATAATGATTCGCCAGCCTGCACAATATGGGTTTGTGGAGTCTCTGTAGGTGTTGGGACAAAATTTGCAGAAGGGATAATGAGGCGTTGCCCCACCATGATACTCCCTGTGTTCACAATGCCATTGGCGACAGCAATTTGCTCCACCGTCAATCCATATTGCAATGCAATACGATACAAATTTTCCCCCCGTTGTACCACATGAATGGTCACATCAGGGGGCGGTGTTTCATCTTGACCATCAACCGAAATGACAAGAGGAAACAAAAAACTCATCATGAGCAAAATATACAAAACCGTTTTTTGCATGGGTTATGATGCACTTTCAGAAAAGACCAACATATCGCCGATGGCGACTTTATCGAGGATAGACGGATTGGCTTCGATATAATATTGGGCGGGTTTGGCGGGTGCATACATGGGTCGCCATGGCTTGGCAAGTTTTTTATCCACCACACGCCCATCGGCATCTAACCATACAACCCCAATGCTAAAAAACATAAAAAACATGTGAATAGCACTCTGAGAAATGCTTTCTCTGCCCGTCACAAACAAAACGCCTTGGTCTTCTGGCAAACGGAGAACAAATTGTAACCCGCGCAGATGACACCAAAATGAGGCGCACCATTTGGCGCGCCTCAAAATCACTTCATTGGTCTGTGCATGACGCACAATTCGCCATTTTGCACTCATGGCAAATTGATAACCTGTCCAACATAAATGAGATTGCGGTTGGTGATATTGGGATTCACGTTGAGTAAATCTGCAATGGTCAGGTTAAAGCGCACCGCAATACGATAGAGACTGTCACCATAAGTCACCGTATAGGTTCTGGTGGTGACGGGCGGTTGTGGTGCAGATGGGGTCGCAGTGACAACAATCACGATGACCGTATTGGGCTGGCTAATTGCGCCACCGGTGGGTGGTAATATGAGGATTTGACCCACAAAAATACGATTTGGATTAGCTATGCCGTTGATTTGGGCAATTGCTACCACAGTGGTATTAAATTGAGTTGCAATCCGTCCGAGTGTGTCGCCCCGTTGAACACGATAGGTATTGGTTTGAGCGACTGTTGTCGGTGGTTGAACAGGGATAATACCCACTTCTACTGTTGCCGTGGGGGTTGGGGTGATAGTCGGTGTAAATGTTGGCGTTGGTGTTGTGGTAACAGGCGGTGGAATTCTCACAGGAATTGATAATTCTTCGCCGATAAAAATGAGATAGTTTTCATTTAAGCCATTGGCTATCGCAATCGAATCAATGCTACTGCCATATAACACTGCTAACCGACCAACAGTATCGCCACGTTGCACAATATGGAGCAATGTATTGGGGAAATCTGCGCTAAATGCGCCCCCAATGGGGAATCGTGTACTGACTGCGCGAGGCGTGCTAGTCGTGAGGACTACTTCTCCGCCCGGTGTATTTGTCGGGACAGCAGGCTGTGGTGTATTGGACGGCACGACAACTTGTGGTGTGTTGGTTGCGACAGCAGGCTGTGGTGTATTGGTTACACCTTCAGGTGTTGGTGTTGGGTCGCCAATGATGGGTGTAAAGGTTGGTAATGCTGTGTTGGTTGGCAGAGCCGTATTTGTGGGAACACCTGTGTTGGTTGGCGCGATGGTGTTGGTTGGGGCAACCGTATTTGTGGGTGCAAGCGTGCTTATCGGTACTGGTGTATTGGTTGACCCTTCTAATGTGGGGGTTGGCTCTTCTGTATTGGTGGGGATAATATCCACTGGTACAGTGTTTGTAGGTGCTGGTGTATTGGTCGCTATGGGAGAATCAGTCACAATCCCTTGGTCTAAGCTCACAATAAGCGAAGCATCATCCAAATAGATGAAATTATTGGCTTGTGGGAATGTTACCCGTGAGCGAACCCAAACAGTGAGGGTATCACCTGCCGACCGTGCGCTAATGCTATATTGGCGATACGCATCATATTGCTCTACAGGCACAGACCACACGATATTGTCGCTATTGGGGTCTGTACCACCAAGCGGGTCAACGCCGACTTGAACCAGAATACCACCTGGACTCGTGCTAACTTGCCGAGATTCTTCATCGTCAAAATCATTTGACCAGACATAGGCATAAACACTGAATAGGTATTCTACATTCGGTGAAATTCCCGACACCGATTGAAATACCCCGCCATCGTGTGTCAAAAATTTATTAAAAAAGACCTGTGCGTTTTCGCCATTACGAATACGGGTAACATCTGGCGCAGTTCCGCTATATTCTGGCTGTGCATTGCGGAAAGACTCCATCTCTTCGGTGCGTGGATTGTGCCACGGAGTCCAGCCTTCCGCTACTTCCATATCGGGGTTTCCCGGTGTGGTGAGATAGGGGTCTTCAAAGCCGGGATTCGTGAGCAAATTCGTTTCTTGAGCGACAACACTCAAGCCATTCAACAATAACATCAAGCATAATAACAAGAATGCTTTTAATACATGGATTTTCGTTGTTTTAACCATCTGTTTTTCCCCCAGATTGGGTTACGCTTAATCGCGTATTTTATTTGATAATCATGTGCATAAGTATAGCCTATTGAATAATTCCACGCCACAGCATGTAGCAATTTAATCGGCTATTTTCTAAATTTGAGTCTGTCGTTACAATGAAAGTAGTTTATTCCTGCACCCATAAAGAAAATATTGTGAAATTATACGAATATCAAGCCAAAATATTATTTCAAAAATCGGGAATTATCATCCCCAGTGGTCATTTAGTCACAGATTTATCTCAAGTGCAACTTCTTGCACAAGAATTAGATTTGCCTGTGATGGTCAAAGGGCAAGTGCTTGCAGGTGGGCGTGCCAAACATGATATTATCACCACAGCTCATACATTTGAGCAAGTTCAACATGATGTCGCCTCACTTCTCAATGCCTCAATAGATGGATTACCTATCCCAAGTGTATTGATAGAAAACCGCATTGAGAGCAATATCCATTATTATGTGAGCGTGGTCAATGATAGAAGTGCGCGTAAGCCTGTGTTGGTGGCATCGGTGCAATCGGGCGGTGATATTGAAGAAGTTGCCAAACAACACCCACAACACATCGCCAAGCAATATATAGACCCCCTCACAGGACTCCATTCCTATCAATCACTTCAGATTGCCGATGACCTCAATTTCCCCAAGCATTTATGGCGCAAATTTGATGAACTCGCCCAAGCCTTGTATCGGTGCTATTTGCACTATGATGCGACCCTCATCGAAATTAACCCTGTCGCCTATACCCATGAACAAGGTTTTATCGCGTTGGATGCCAAAATGAAGGTAGATGATAATGCCCTCTACCGTCAACCCGATATTTTGGCATGGCAAGATACCCTCGTGATGAATGAGACAGAACGCCTCGCTATGCACGCGGGTGTCAGTTATGTCAAATTGCACGGGCAAATCGGGTGTGTGGTCAATGGGGCGGCATTAGCCATGACCATTATGGACATGACCCGTTTATCGAGTGATGATAGTATTGCCCACGCCTGCTTTTTGGATATTGGTGGTGGTGCAGATTCTGAGCGCATTGTGAATGCCCTCAAAATTGTGTTTTCTGATGATACCGTCAAAGCCGTGATTTGTAGCATTTTTGGCGGGATGACGCGCTGTGATGAAATTGCCAGTGGTATTGTACGCGCCTATCAGCTTTTGAATCCACAAATTAAAACGATTGTGCGCTTACAAGGCACAAATGCCTTGAGCGGGTGGGAAATTATCCAAAGTGCCAATTTACCCAATTTACAGATGGCGATTTCACTCAGTGATGCGGTTAATCTTGCCATTGATGCGGTGAAAGAAAATATAACATGAGCATTTTTATCAACGAAAGCACCAGACTCATCGTTCAGGGCATTACAGGCAAACAAGGGACATTTCATACCCAAGAAATGCTCAAATATGGCACGATGATTGTGGGCGGTGTTACCCCGCGTCGTGGTGGTGATTGGGTTCACCGAACACCTGTATTCGATTCGGTCAAAGCCGCTATGCACGCCACCGATGCTAATACCTCTGTCATTTTTGTCCCACCACGCTTCGCCGCCGATGCTATTTTTGAAGCGATAGATGCCCAAGTGCCTCTCATCGTTTGTATCACAGAGGGGATTCCTGTCTATGATATGATGCGGATATATGCCTATCTTCAACATAGCAAAAGTCGTCTGATAGGACCAAATTGTCCGGGGATTATCACCCCTCCACAAGCCAAAGTGGGCATTATCCCTGCCGAAATTGTCCGACCGGGTAATATTGGCATTGTCTCTAAAAGTGGTGCATTGACATATGAGGTGATGCAAATTTTATTTCAGGCAAATTTTGGTATCAGTACCTGTGTTGGCATTGGGGGCGACCCGATTTTGGGGACGAGCATGGAAGAAGTGTTAGAAATGTTCGATAACGACCCCCAAACCGAAAAAGTGGTGTTATTGGGTGAAATTGGCGGACGGGCAGAAATTCGTGCCGCAGAATATATTCGGCGTTATATGACCAAACCCGTGATTTCATTCATCGCAGGCAAAAGCGCACCCACTGGTGTGCGGATGGGTCATGCAGGCGCGATTATCGAAGGGGGCGAGAGTACCGCCATCGCTAAAATTCAGGCATTACAAAATGCGGGTGCGCGGGTTGCAGAACATCCCGAACATATTGTGGCGCTTCTTACCTAAACTGCCGTAATGGTGTTAATTCGCACCCACCCTTCTCGACCATCGGGCAAGCTGATTTTTGCCCATATCCCATTTCGTGCCACAATTCGCACCTCTGCGCCTGTAGATAGGCTAAACATGGGGAAATAATCGAGTCCTGCACCACTCAACACCTCTATTTTTGCTTCTGTGACAATAGCTAGAGGGCGATATGCTTCGATATACAATCGGCTAACGGTCAATATCAACATAGCGGTGGTGATGAAGATTAGCCCTACCACCAATAGTCGCTTTCGTTTCGTTGGATTAAGCCAAAAACGAAGCCCAACCCACCATGTGATAGACCAGATTATCATCGCAAAAAACTCAAGTTCCCATGTAGCAAAAAATGTCGTGACCTGCCCTATTTGCTCCAAAATACCCGTTTCTGGGGCATACCCATCGGGGCGGATGGCTCGAACAGTGGCAATTCTATCAATAATATCGGCATCACGCGGAGCAAGTAACAGGGCGCGATGATAATTGAGTATTGCTCTGCCCCAATTGCCCACCTGTGAATAGGCTTGCCCCAAATTGAAATACGATGTGTAAGTACGAAACCCCTGATTGCTATCGGATGGGAATTGTTCATATAATTCTATCGCACGAACAAAATCCCCCTGCCGATAGGCTTCTTCTGCTTCATCTTCATACACCGTTTCGCTTTGTACCCAACTGGTGCATAAGACCACAATGAGTAATGATAGGATATAAAGTCGCCTCATCGCGTTTTCTCCCATATTATATCCAATTGGACTAAGCCATTTTCAATGTCATCTAGTAAAACTGGTATATCATAACCCGTATCTTGTGGGGTATAGGTCATGCTTTTGATGGTCGCTAATAATGCCTCAATGCTTGCCAAAACATCAGGATTTTTGACATAGCGACTAAAATGGTCATTTGCTTCACGAGTGGTCACATTGCATTTATCTGCGATATAAGCCATTATGACCAGTGTCATTTTAGATGAATTAGGTGTCGTATTCAGCCCTTTTAGGCGTTTTTTAGCCCGTGCAAGTGCTGTTTTATAGCGTTTATTAGCATGGCTGTGCGCTTGTCGCCGTTGTTGCATCGAAACCATCGCTGTGAGGATAAAAATAACAGGCATTACCCCCCAACATAATTGCCACCAGCGCCAATCTAAGAAATCGTAAAAATAATAATTTAGGTCTGATGATTTGAGTGGGAGAGTATTGGTTAGCAAGGCACTACTCAACGGGGATAAGCGTATTTCACCATCGGGACTTGGCAAAATAGTCAGTGGGAATGATGGCGTAGATAAGGTCACATAGGCTTGTGCGCGTGGGTCAAAATATGACCATTCAATGGCGGGGATGGTGTGTGTGCCTGCTTCGTTGGGGATAATCACCCATTGGAATAATTTTTCGCCAAATAGCACGCCGATAGTACCTTGTGTATATTGGGGTGATTGTGGCAAGATGCGCCAATCGGCTGGCAAATTGAGCATTGGCGGATTAAGACGCTCCAAAATGCCTGTGCCTTGCAAGCGGATGGTGAATAAAAATGGGTTGCCCAATGTGAGCGATGTTACCTCAAAATCGGCGCTCATCGTAAAGTCACCCACCGCACCCAAAAAGCTCGGTGGCGCACCATCTGGTAATGGGCGGACTGAAAGCGGGAGTATCGGTGTCATGATAATCTGCTCAGACCGAAAAACATCTCCCGCAACGATGAGGCTTGCTTCACCAATGGATAAATCGCCACTTTCTAGCGGAGCAATATGAATCTGAATTTCGCGCACAAAAAATTGACGCTGATTGATGACCTGAATCCCATTAAAGGCATCATAACTTTCCCCAATCCAAAACCCTTCAAAATCGGGGAATTGAGGGGTAATGCCTTCCTGTGAGATAGCATAATAGCGCATGGTATACGTGATTTGCTCCCCCACATAGGGCGCGGTGTTATTGAGCGAGGCTTCGATAAAAAAATCGGTAGTACCATCAAAGCCTTGTGCGGTTTGGATACTCATCCATACCAACATGAACAACCAACGTATTATCCCCATCACCAATCCTTTTCTGGCAAGTTTAGGTCATCATTTGGTGGTGGCAATACCCCACTGAGGGCTTGTTCTTCTATCCGCAATTGATTGAGCAAATTTTCCGCTTCTTCAACCGACATCGCCCCTATTGGCTCGGTGGTGGGCAGTAATTCGATAATATCACCGTTGCCCTCAATGGTAGTGGGTGTATCGCCATTGGTATTCGGCGGTGGTGTTGGAGTCGGCGCGGGTGGTTGATTAGAAGCGGGTGTCTGGGTGGGCATCACCGCACGGCGCATCGCCAATTCAAGGTTATAACGGGCATTTTCTGCCTGTGGATTGCGAATAAGTGCCTGTTGATAGGCTTCTATCGCTTGCGAATAGTCGCCTATACCATAATACAGATTGCCAAGATTATAATAGGCTTTGGCGATGATAGTCTCATCCCCTTCACTCGCTTTAACGGCTTGCAATAGGGCTTCTTCTGCTTTTGACCAGTCATTTTGGGCGATAAGCAAGGTTGCATAGTTAAAATAAGGCAATGGCTCATCTGGCATCAAAACCTGCGCGGAATAAAATTGATTTTCTGCCCCCCGCCAATTCCCCGCTTGAGCATCTGCCAATGCCATATTGTTATAGCCAGCCACCCGATTTGCTTCCCCATAAATCCATGTGATAATCAAAACCAGCACGCCAGCACCTATCCATAATCGCCACTGTTTCATGGGTTACTCCTACGTTTCGATGAGATAAATCCCTCACCCACCAGTATCATGAACGCCAGAATCACAAAAATATTAAAGCGTTCTGCTTGTCTATTTTGGATTTGCACCTGCACCTGTTCATCACGCAATGCGCCGATTTGCCCCAAAATATCACGAATTTCCGACCCTGTGGTGGATGCTAACCGATAAATTCCACCTGTGCTATCTGCGATTTGCCGTAATGGGGTTTCATCCAAGCGGGTGATGACCACCGCTCCAAACGCATCCGTTTTTGAGCCAATTATTGCCCCATTTTCATCTATAAGCGGGATTTCTGCGCCGTCTGGTGTGCCAATGCCGATGGTATGAATAATAATGCCGTCTTGTTTTGCTTTTTCGGCGGGGATGAGGGGGTTGCCCTCATGATTTTCGCCATCGCTTATCACAATCATGACTGTTTTTTGGGTGATGCGTTCATCGCGCAATGCCAGCGCAACATCCAAAGCACTTGCGAGTGCTGTTCCTTGCTGGCTGATGGATTGTGTGCTGATGGCATTCAGAAATGTGAGTGCAGAACGGCTATCACGGGTGAGAGGCATCTGCACATAGGCTTCCCCCGCAAAAACGACCATGCCTATGAATGAATTGGGTAAATTTTGGATGATGTCGGCGAGTATCAATTTGGCGCGGTCTAATCGGCTTGGAGAAATATCACGCGCATCCATGCTATTGCTAATATCCACTACAAAAATGATAGCGACCCCATCTGCCTCAATTGCCTCACTCGTTATCCCCCAGGTTGGGCGTGCCAATGCGATGATAATCATCCCCATAGCCAACAACCACAACCCCATTTTGATATGCCGATTAAACGGGTGACTATCCACGAATACCATTACGGTATTTCCCAAGCGCATCAACCGATTTTTGCGGATATGCTCGCGCCAAATCAAAAAAATACCTATGAGGGGTAAAATTCCTAGTAACAATAAATTCGCGGGTGCTAAAAATGTCATTGCTCTCCCTATGGTATGCGCTGAAATAAGCCATGTCGCAAAATTTGTGCCACGATGAATACGATAAGGGCAATTATGAGAGCAAATTCGGCATTGTCGCGCCATTGGGTAAATAATTCGCGCTCTGCATCAGACCGTTCTAGGCGGTTAATACGGTCGTAAATGAGGCTTAACCCTTCTGTATCTTCTGCGCGGTAATAAAGCCCGTTGGTGACGGTGGCAATTTGCGCCAATGTTTCTTCATCCAAATCACTGGATAGTGTTGCGTTACCCATACCAATAGCATAAACCCGCATACCCAACGCCCGCGCCGCCAATGCCGTTTGGATGGGGTCTATGCCCGCATTATTCGCCCCATCCGTGAGCAATATCACCACCTTGCTAGGTGAATCGCTGGTACGGAGCATATTCACGGCACTTGCCAATCCCAACCCCAACGCCGTACCATCTTGTTGCCCTTGTAACTCAGACGCAAGGCGAATATCATCTAATAATTGCAATAAAATGGGATAATCCAGTGTGAGTGGGGCTTGATGAAAGGCATTACGAGCGAATACGACCAAGCCAATGGTATCAAATTGGCGTTGGCTGATAAATGCTTGCATGACCCGTTTGGCGGCTTGTAACCGATTATCTGGCGCAAAATCGGGCGCGGACATGCTCTGGCTAATATCCACCGCCAGTACAATCGCCACCCCCTGCCCCCGAATAATTTCCCGACTGCCACCCATTTGTGGACGCGCCAACGCGATAATCAACAATACGATGCCAATAATTCCCAAAATATCGGGTAATAAACGAAATTTTACCCGCCACCCAACAGGCAAGCGCCCCATGAGCCGAATATCAGGGTATAACAAGGATGCAGGGGTTGGCAAAATTTTATTGCGCGACTGTATCAACAAAAAAATCGCCAAAACGACCAATAATCCCAGAAATAACGGCTCTGCAAAGCGAAATTCGGTCATGATAACACCTCTGGCACGATATTTTGTATCCATGCTTGCATCATGTGAATAAGGTGTTCTGGAGGATGGCTCACAGGAAGGCTAGAAAATCTCCCCACTGCCAAGTGTTCCAAAATTTCGGCAAGTGATGTGAGTTGATACGATGCCACCCGCCCATCAGTTTTTAGTGCATAGAGCAGTTCTTGGTCGGTCATTTCATGCGCCAAAATGCCATAACGAGCGCGGAGATAATTTCGCAAAATATAACTCAGGAGTGTATAGCGCATGGTGTCTGTAGTGGCTGTCTGGAGTAATTTTAATTCCTCTAAAAATATATCTTGTGGGGTTGGGATATTTGTTTGGTGTACATTTTGGCGGGCATAATAACGCCATAGCCGATAAATACCAATTAAAATCCCTAATACAAGACTAATAGCGATAAAAAATGCCCATATCGGCAAAAAGGGGATGGTAATAGGTGCTTCATCTGGACGCAATGTGAGCGAGTCTTCTACTAACACACTCGGTATGCTTAAAAATACGTCTGGGAGGGTGTAGGTTTGCAAATCCGCAGTGCCAATAACCCGATATAGGATTTCGCTTTTAGGCAACGCATGGTCGCCCGTTTGCCATGCCACCACAGTAAACGATTGGCGTTCCAAAATACGTCCATTAGCGGTGGTTATTTGCCGTTCTTGGCTGTCTAGCACCGAAAAAATGCCCCAATTTTTAGGCAATGTGGGGCGTTGTAAGACCTCTATTTGGTCGTCATACTCAATCACCAATACTGCATCAATCTGCTCACCAATGCGTGGACGGGTATTTTTTACCTCAAAATAGGCAGTGAGGGCGGGTTGTGCGGTTATGATGGATGTCGACATGAACCATCCGATGAGGCATATCAGCCAAGCCATGCGTTTCATCGGCTCATCCGTTGGGCGCGTTGGGCAAAAAATTGTGTGAGGGCGCGGTAACTATCACTCGTTGTATCCAAATAAATGGCATCTATACGGGCGCGGGAAAATAATTTTTTGCGTTGAGATTCAAATCGCAATGCCTGTTTACTAAATTGGGTACGCCAATCGGTGAGATGGGTGTCTATGGTCATCAATTCGCCTGTTTCGGCATCGCGTACTGTGACCATCCCCATATCTGACCAACGATTTTCGAGCGGGTCACTGATACACACCGCGATAAAATCATGTTTTTGTGCGGTGATAAGCAAATCGCGTTCATAACTGCTGATGGCATCCAAAAAATCGGATATGAAAAATACAATCGCCCGTTGGCGCAAACTGCGAGTAATGGCATTCAGCCCAAGCGATAAATCGGTTTCACTTTGGGCAGGTTTGAGGGTCATCAACTCGCGGATGATAGCAAGTACCTGATTTTTTCCCTTGCGTGGTGGCAATATACGGCGGATTTGGTCATCGAAAATGAGTAACCCCACCTTATCATTGTTGGTGATGGCAGATAGCGCCAAAATCCCGCCAATTTCTGCCGCAAGGTCATTTTTTTGTCCCTTTTGCGTGCCAAAAAACAGCGATGCACTCGCATCTACGGCGATAAAAACGGTGAGTTCACGTTCTTCACGATATGCTTTGATAAATGGCTCACCCATACGGGCGGTCACATTCCAATCAATATCGCGCACATTATCCCCATGTTGATAGGGGCGCACCGCTTCAAATTCCACACCGCGCCCCTTGAAAATCGAATGATATGCCCCTGCGAAGGTGTCTTGTACACGCTTGCGCGTCAATAATTCAATTTTGCGAATCCGTTTGAGGGCTTCTGGGGTTAGGCTCATAACATCCTCACGGCACAGGCAAACGCGCAAGCAATTGGTCTATGACTTGGGCGGTGGTGATATTATCTGCCTCTGCTTCAAATGATAAAATAAGGCGGTGACGCAACACATCGGGCGCAATAGCTTTTACATCTTCTGGGATGACGAATCCCCTACCCCGTAACAAGGCGTATGCTCGCGCACATTTCATCAACGCCAATGTCGCACGCGGAGATGCCCCCACATCAATTAAGGGCTTCAGTTGTTTGAGGGGTGTACTGGCGGGGTCGCGCGTGGTGAAAATAATATCGAGGATATAATCTTTAATTTTTGTGTCTACATAAATCGTCTCTGCGATTGACCGTAAATGACGAATTTGCTCACCAGAAGCCACTTGCCTCACGGTGGGATGTGTATCTGTTCCCATCCGTTCCATGATGTCACGTTCTTGAGCGCGAGTCGGGTAGCTGACCATAATTTTAAGTAGAAAGCGGTCTAATTGTGCCTCTGGTAGCGGATAGGTGCCTTCTTGTTCCAATGGGTTTTGTGTGGCAAGCACCATAAAAGGGTCTGCTAAACGGCGTGTTTCGCCACCCAGCGTCACCTGCCCTTCTTCCATTGCTTCTAATAAGGCAGATTGTACTTTTGCAGGGGCGCGGTTGATTTCATCGGCAAGGATGAGGTTGGTAAAAATGGGACCCGGATAAGGTGAAAATGCGCCTGTAGCGGGGCTATAAATTTGTGTGCCAATGAGGTCGGCGGGGAGCAAATCGGGTGTGAATTGCACCCGTTGAAAATCTAAACGGAGGGCATTGGCTAATGTGCGGATGGTGAGGGTTTTGGCGAGTCCGGGAACGCCTTCTATTAGGACGTGTCCATGACACACCAACGCGATGAGCAATCGCTCTACGAGTGCCTCTTGCCCTACGATGACTTGCCTAATTTCATCGGCAATCGCTTTTAGTAATGCCGATTCCCGCGCCACTTTTTCGTTTAATTGTGCCACAGAAGCCATTTGTGCATCCTATCCTCTCATCAAAACAGCCGACAAAATAGCATCTGGTTGGGTGTACCACAACTGGATATTGCACCTGCGATGAGGAGCGCCATTCCGCCACACATCATCAATACAATTAGAAAAAATAAGCATCCACACCATGCCACAGGTCCACCGCTTAATATGCCAGTAAATGCACCGATGATACCCGTAAATATATCGATAATACTGCCAAAAATTTGCAATGTCCCTGTGAGAATAGGCAATACCACCACCAGCACAAGGCTGAGTAGGCACATGCCCCCACACACCAGCACCACAATCGGCACATTCGCATTTTGTAAAAGTTCAGAAATATTCATAGCACCCCTCTATTTGCAAGTTTCTAGGGTTTGGTCTAATAAAGTCCACATGGAGGCAGTTAAATCTTGTTCATAACACCGACAAAAAGTGGCAGGCTCACCATTTCCTTCCCATAAAATATAACTCACATTGGTTTGCACACACATTATTTCATCTGTTTTATCGTGGATAGAGGTGGTTACAAAGCGCAAGCCACGATAATCCTCTTCCATTACCAATTGTACTTGAAAGAGCGGATGTTGATGGCTATCGGGTATATCACCCGCACGCGCAATGGTGATTTCTTGTTGCGTTGCCAGAATAAAAAAGAAAAGCGGTATCAGCAATATCAAAAACCAGACCATCAGCAATAAAATACAACCAATACGCCGTAATGGGCGACGTTTGCGTTCAACAAAGACATATTCAATTGGTGGATAAGATGGCGATGGCGGGGTTTGTTCGGTTTGGTTAAGGGTCATTTTTATCTCTTAGGGTTGCGATAGGCGAATTTGGATTTTATCTTGGTCATCATAACTGACATGGGCAAAATATGGCGGTGATTGTGCCGACATTGCCAATACATACGGCAAAATTTGAGGCAAATCTTCAACTAAATCGAGTGATATCACCTCATCTTTGCGTATCCAATGCAATGTCCCTTCTTTTTCATCGCTCACGAAGTCGCGCTGGGTAGTATGTGCAACAAAAACGAATAACAAAATACCCGTATCTGCCCCTGCATCAATATTATGAATTCCACATAGGCGAATCTCATCTATGGACAACCCTGTTTCTTCTATAATTTCTCGGATTGCTCCTGCTTCTGGGGTTTCATCACGCTCGATATGCCCGCCAACCCCATTATACCGATTGGGAAATACGCGGCGTGTTGGAGCGCGTTTCATCAGCAACACATCATCACCATTTGTCACAAAACACAATGTACGGGGAATGGTCAGCCACCGATTTTGTGTGGCATCTGCCCCTTGTTCTTTTGCGCTCATCATATCCTCAATATTGCCCATGCAATCACTTCATGATACGCTATCCATCATAATTATATCCTTTAATCGGCTCAAGGTAAAAAATCGCATGACCTCACATCTCAATGCTCCACCACCTAATTTAAGAATTGTCCCCACAAAATCGGTCTTGGCGCATGAAGAACACGATTCACAACGCGCACTCCCTCTCATAGAATCCATTCGTAAAGCTAGTGTCATCACCAATCCGCCTATCGTGGCGCAAATCGAAGGCACAGAGCAATATGTGATTTTAGATGGTGCCAATCGGTGTTATTCATTTGGTGCATTAGATTTTCCGTGTGTATTGGTACAGGTTGTAGATTATAACAGCCCATTTGTGGAACTGATGACATGGCATCATGTGGTCAGTGACTGGGAGATTGCGCCATTTTTAGAAGCGATTCGCCAATTAGATGATGTGAGTATTGCCTCTGGCGATATTGAACATCCACTTGCCACATTGCATTTACGTGATGGGCAAAAAATTGTCCTTTCGGCGGATGTGTCATCCACCTATGAACGCAATGCCCGCCTACGCCGATTTGTGCGGATTTATCAGAAAAATGCTAAATTACACCGCACGGTTAGCTCATCCCCAGATGAAATTTGGCAATTATATCCTCATGCAATTGCATTGGTGATTTTTCCATCGTATACCCCAGAAGATATTATGTCTGCCGCCGACCAACAGGCATTTTTGCCCCCCGGTATTAGCCGTCATATCATTCATGGGCGGGCATTATTGGTCAATTACCCCATCGAAGCCCTCACCAATCCCAATAAGACCATTGCCGAGAAAAATCAAGACTTAGAGGCGTGGATACAAATGCGCCTTGCCAACCGTAAAGTCCGTTATTATGCCGAGACAACCTATCAATTTGACGAGTAAAATAACCCTATGACCGATTTATTCAAAAAAATGACCCTCTATACCGATGATACCGCCTATGTGATTATCAAATTCCCCCCCATTGGTATCACCGTTGCGGCGGGGATTATCGCAGAAATTGGCGACCCGTTTAGCACGTTGGTGGTGGATAAGGATGAAGTAACACTGATAATCCCCGCCGATGTGGTAGATGATTTTTCTAAGCGTCTACGCGATGTCGAAACCAGCCCCTCACACTATCGGCTTATCACCTTTGATATTGTCCTCGATTTTTCTGTGGTGGGATTTATGGCACAAATTAGCCGTGTTCTGGCAGATGCCAACATCAGCATTTTGCCCATCGCCGCATTTAGCCGTGACCATATTTTGGTCAAAGTGAGCGATTTTGATAAGGCGTGGGGTGTATTATCTGCCTTAAAATCATCATAATAATAAGATAGTCGTGTGTGTAAGGGTGCGCTATAGCACATCCTTACACCATATAATTCTGAGGAAACCATTTCATGGATGTTGAATTTTTTAATCCAGACCAAGTGCCACAGCCCAAGCATAAAATCCGTATTGTGGGGCTACAAACTATCCCCTATCCAGACCGCAGACGGGTTTGGGTCGAAGTCAAAGTAACCCCTTTTCAAGACCGCCCCAATTTGTTGCTCATCACCAAAAATAGCGATGGATTTGTGGTCAGCGAATTAACTGTCATCGAAACCATGCACGCCAATATGGAATTTACCATCCACATTCGCACACCAGATGACCCAGCAGGTGATTATGAACTCACAGTGGAATTATTTTATGAAACCCGTAACCCTGCCCAATCGCGCCAAACATTGACCTTCACCATCCCCCAAGAGAGTGAATAATAATGCGATTGATGCTCTCTCACTCTGCCCAAACTGACCTCATCCAACATGCAAAAACAGGCTATCCAGAAGAGGTTTGCGGTTTATTGGTGGGGCATGGTGAGCAGATTAGCCGTGTTATCCCCACCGAAAATGGCGCATCTGACAAGCGGAATAGTTTTTTAATCCCCCAACAGGCATTAAATCAATATCTCCCAAAAATCCGCGCAGAGGGGTTAAATCTCATCGGATTTTATCATTCTCACCCCAATACTGCGCCAATTCTCTCTCCTACCGATGTGCGAGAATTGGATAATGGGCTAAAATTACCGCATATAGTGGTGGGTGTTGCCCATCACTATATTGAGCTAAAAGCGTGGTTCATTGAATATGGTCAAGTAACCCCTGTAGAAATGATTATTGGCGAATTTTTGGGTGATGAACCCCAACCCATCACCTCATCGGCACAAAAAATTGCCTTTTTATTGAGTGTCATGGTGTCACTTGCATTGCTCATTACCATTGCCATATCATTATTACCACCAGCACCTGAATTACCCTAGTAGGAGAAAAATATGCTGATTGAAAGTTTAATCGCCATCCTCATTGGTTGGTTGGCGGGAATTGTGGTGAATGTATTGGCAGATGACTTGCCACTGCGCCGTGCGGTACGGTCTCCGCGTTATGTATCAGAAGCGAAAAAGCGTGCCATCCATATCCCTGTCCTGAACGAGGCGGGCGAAGATGTCACCCATGAATTTGTTCAACAAGACGATGAAAAACGCCCTCCCATCGCATGGTCTGGCATACTCGCCTTTTTATTGAATAAACGCCTATCTCCATCTGGAGAGACCAAACTCAATTGGCGTTATCCCATCACCGAATTATTCACCATCTTTTTGATGTGGGTGGCGATGTATGGCATGTATTTGATGAATACAGACCCCAAAATTCGTGATGTGGATTTTATCCAAGCTCTATTTTTATTGCTGTATATGGCAATATTTTCGCTCATCGTGGTGATTGATGTCGAACACAAACTGATTTTATTCGTGGTTATCATCCCATCATCCTTTATTGCCTTAGCCGATAGCATCCTAACCGGATTTCCGCCGAGTTTTATAGATTCCCTTGTCGGCGGTGCAATGGGATTTATTGTGTTTTTCATCCTCTATAATGGTGGATTTCTATTCACCTATATCATGGGTATCATGCGTGGCACGCCCATTGATGAAGTCGCCTTTGGTTATGGGGATGTCATGATGGCGATGCTCAGTGGCTTTATTTTGGGCTGGCAATCACTCATTTTTGCTATGTTCTTAACCGTTTTCTTAGGAGCATTTGGGGCGGTATTTTTCTTGCTATTCAAAGCCTTGTCGAAGGGCAAATATAGTGCCTTTACTGCCATTCCCTATGGACCGTATATCGTAGCAGGCACAATTATTTTGCTTTTCTTTCGTATCCAACTCGCGCCCTTGTTGGGAAGGTCATTGCTATAGCCTATGAACCGCGCCCTAAAATTTTTGCCTGTTTTGATGGTGATAATGGCATTTTGGTTACGCATCAATAACCTAGCCGATACACCACCGGGCATGAGCAACGATGAATCTATTTATCTCATAGACACCTTCAATGTGAGTCGTGGCGGGGCATTCACATTTTTTGAGCATGGCAGACCAGAACCCGGTTTTCAGCTCATCCTCAGTACGACTACCCGCTTTTTTGGTGCAGACCCGTTTGCAGTCCGTCTCACACCGATATTTTTGAGCCTATTGGCAATTGCTGTCGTCTATTGGGCAACCCTACAAGTCCTATTTGACCGACCACTCCCCCATCGGCATGTTGGGGCATTATTAGCTAGTGGTGGGTTGATGACATCGCTCGGATTTATCACCCTTTCGCGTGCCATTGAACGGGGCATCCCACAAATAATATTCATGGCACTATTCATCGGTGCATTGGCGTTGTTTTATCATAAACGGCGCTGGCGAGATGCGATTTTTGCAGGCATAGCACTCTCTGGCACAATTTATTTTTATACCGCAGGCTTGGCACTCCCCGCCGTATTAGCCCCTATCGGCTTATGGTTACTGCTATTCCACTCTCATACATGGAAAAATTGGCTACCCCGCTTTATCGGCATGGGCGCAGTGGTGGTATTACTGACCCTTCCATGGAGCATTGCCCTATTGACCAATTCCCGACTCATCTTAGACCGTGCTGGCGAAGTGATGGGGACAGGTCTCACCATAGACCGCGCCATATCGCTCACATGGAGTCATTTGCTCATCGCAGGCGACCCGAATTCGCAATATAACACCGCATCCGACCCCATGATTTTAGCCTTGTTCCAGCCATTTTTTGTTCTGGGATTAGGGGCATTGTTTGTGCGCGTCAAAAATCCGACTAGCATCGCCATTATCACATTTTTGGCGCTCGGTGCTTTACCCCCACTACTCACCAATGAACCCATTCATGGCATCCGCGCCATTGGTATGTTTGGCGCATTTCCGTTTATTATCGGGTTAGGCGGTGTAATGGCATTATGGGGCGTAGAACGGCTTGTATCCCCCAAATATCGCCCTATATGGCTTATCGTGGTTATAGGATGGCTTTGTATCAGCACCATTCATGCCCAACGGATTTATACGGGCTATTGGAGCAATCCCCCACTCACACGGGTCTATGTGGATGCGCTCACGGTTGGCGAGTGGTATTTCCGCCAAGATAGGCGCGATGTGGCAAAATGGCTCATGCGCCAAAATCAGCCCATCCTCATGCCAATGGATGAATTAAATATCCCAACCACACGCGCATGGACAATCAACCACATCCCCAATTTGAAAACGGCAGGCGATGATTTTATCATACCCGCCAATACCCGCTTATTCCTCCCATGGCAAATTGAAACGATTGATTTGCGCGTGAATACCCGCCTATATGCCCTTGTAGATGGCGATACCATCACGCTTTTACCGCCACTATCTGATGAATCACATGCACAATTGATAGAAATTGCCAAAACTGGGGAAGAACTCACACGGGGGCGCGGGAATTATCTCAATTTTATGGGCTATAACCTTGTTTTGCCTGATGATTTTTCGTTGGATTTTGAGGATAGCACCGTCAACTCACAGACCCCTCTGGCAGAATTTGGCGATGGCGGGGTGCATATCACCGATTGGCGTGGTGTAGAGACCATTCAGGGTATTGCTGGCGAAAAATTGACCTATTATATTCAATGGAATGGGCGACAACTCGACCAACGTTATCATACTGTGTTGCAACTCCACACCCAAGAAGCCGATAACAAAGCCTCTGCCGCCGATATTAGCCTTGCCTATATTTATCCGCAGACCATTTGGGACGAATCGCTATCTCCATATATCGAATACCCGCTTATTCTCACCGAAAATTTGCCCTTTGGGGCATATCGGTTAGTTGCAGGAATATATGATTTTAAGACGCGCACTAATTTACCAGCCACAAGCCCAATTGGACATCCATTGAACACATTAGCGACTATCGGCTGGATAAAGGTCGCCCATCCACCTATGACAATCCCTGCTGAGATAGACACGATAAATGCCATTTTTGACGAAAAAATCGCCCTAAAGGGGATGAATATCACCCCATTGGACAACAACCAAATATCTATCAATTTATATTGGGAATCGTTGTCACATCGCCCCAATGTGGATGCAACCTTGTTTATCCAAGTTTTTTCGGATGAGGGGCGTATTGGTCAGGTGGATACCCGCCCGATGAATGGGCAATATCCGACCTTTATTTGGGATGCGGGCGAAATCGTGGCGACTGACCATATCATATCACTCGATTCGCCCGCCGATGAAGCGACTTATCTGTTGATTGGAATGTATACCTTCCCCACCCTTGACCGTTTACCTGTAACCATAGAAGATATGGCGCAAACCGATAATGTGGTCAGAATCGAATTAGGGGATTAATTCGTCTCTTTGCGGATAATCCCCCCGCCAATACACACATCACCATCATAGACCACAGCCCCTTGACCGGGTGTAATATCGCGCATCGGGGTATCGAATTGGATGTGCATCTGGTTGTCATCCAGAGGGGTCACAAGCCCTTCGACCATTTTTGCCTTATAGCGAATTTTGACCCCTGCCCGAAATGGCTTTGTGGGTGGGTTTTTACCCATCCAATTGACCCGATGGGCGATGAGGTTATCCTTGCCCAAATCATCTGCCACACCGACCACCAACGCATTGCGATAGGGATTGGTCGCAATCACATAGAGGGGTTCAGAATATGCCACACCAAGCCCCTTGCGTTGCCCAATGGTGTAATTCGCTAAACCCTGATGTTCGCCAATTACCTCGCCATTTTTCAGGACAATCGGACCGGGTTGCATCATCTCTGGTGCGTGGTCATTCAAAAAACGCCGATAATCACCATCGCCCAAAAAGCATAAATCCTGACTATCCTTCTTTTTTGCCGAGAGCAATCCAAATTTTTCGGCAATTCTGCGTACTTCTGACTTGGGATATTCGCCTATCGGGAAAAGTGTGTGTGCCATGTGTTTTTGCTGAAGGACATGAAGCACATAGCTTTGGTCTTTTGCCTCATCTATGCCTGCCCGTAGGCGAAATTCGCCGTCTGGGGTGCTATCTATGCGGGCATAATGCCCCGTTGCCAAATAATCGGCATCCAGCGCCATGGCATTGTCATATAAATAGGTAAATCGAATATGTCGATTACACTCAATACACGGATTGGGTGTGACACCCTGACGGTGCTGGTCAATAAAAAATTCGACAATCGTATTGCGGAATACCTCTTTGGTATCCAACACATAAAACGGGATGTCTAATTTATCGGCAATGCGTCGCGCATCACTGAGTTGCTCTGGTGTGCAACACCGATTATGCGCCCCACCCTCAACGGTCTCTTCTGACCATAGGCGCATCATCATGCCGACCACATCATAGCCTTGTTCTTTGAGGAGCGCGGCGGCAACTGAGCTATCTACCCCACCGCTCATCGCCACCACAACCCGTATATCTGCATTATTTCGCATCAATTAATTCGCTCGTCTCAATCTACGTAATTTTTCGACCACTTCCACGAGGGTATCTATCGCATAAGCGATTTCTTCTTCTGTGGTATAGCGCCCAACGGTTAGGCGCAAACTACCACCCGCTTCTGCCCTAGAAAATCCCATCGCCAATAATACACCAGACGGTTCTGGATTCCCCGTCTTACATGCCGATGCGCCACTGGCAGAAATACCTTTCATATCGAGGTGCATGAGCAATTCGTTGGTCTCTATATTTTGGAAAACAAAACTCGCGTGTGATGGCAGGCGCTCCTGTGGATGCCCTGTGAGTCGTGTATCGGGTATACGGGATAAAATGCCCTCCACCAATTGGTCACGTAATGCTCGATAGTGACCTAAATGCTGTGCCTGTTCTTCATAAGCCAGCACCAATGCTTCCGCCATGCCGACAATACCTGCCGTGTTAAGTGTCCCCGGACGATGCCCTTCCTCATGGCTTCCGCCTGTGTTGCTAGGGACAATAGTCACACCATCGCGCAAATAAAGCGCCCCTACCCCTTTAGGTCCATAAAATTTGTGAGCAGAAACGCTCATCATATCCACGCCGAGCAAATCCACATCCAACGACAATTGACCTGCCGCCTGTACCGCATCGGTATGAAGCAAGACACCGCGCATTTTTGCCTGTTCTGCTAATTTGGGTAGAGGGGCAATTGTGCCGACCTCGTTATTGGAATAAATAATGCTGGCGACAATTGTTTTATCGGTACAGGCATTGGCAAATTCTTCGACATCTACCATCGCGTGGTCATCCACTGGCAAAATTGTGGCTGTAAATCCCAAGAAATCTGCCATTTGACCGACTGTTTTACCCACTGCGCTGTGTTCCACTGGTGTGGTGATAATATGATTTTTCCCTGTGCCTGTTTTTTGTTCGTTCCAAGCCACCCCACGAATCGCCAGATTATCACTTTCTGTGCCACCACTGGTAAAAATCACTTCTGAGGGTTTGCAATTGAAGATTTTTGCCATTTTGAGGCGGGCATTTTCAATCGCATCTTCCGCTTTGCGCCCATGCCGATGCGTTGAGGATGTATTGCCATATATCTCCGTGAGGTACGGCATCATTGCTTCTAAAACGCGCTTATCAAGAGGAGTCGTGGCGGAATAATCTAAATAAACATCGCGGGTGGTTTTCATGACGAAAATCTCTTTTCTATATATACAGTGATAATCCACATTGTAAGTCATTGCGTGTTACTCTGCAACGGCATATGGTCTATGATAATTATCATCAAAACACACTGACAGATTTAAGACTTTAGCCCGCCGCAAGCCACGCCACTTTAGTGGCAGTGGTTAGGCGTGTTTTTATTGCACCAATTTCAAAAGATTGTATAATTATAGTTAATTCAAGCATAACAAAGGTATTGAGTAATGCAACCTGTTGTTACCTACAAATATCGCCTCTATCCACGACGTAGCCAAATAAAGGCATTGCTTTATATCTTGAATGTAGCTCGCTATTGGTACAATATGTGCCTCGCAGAACGCAAATATGCCTATGAGCTTGAAGGTCGCACAGTCTGCAAAAAAGACCAAGAACCCCTCATCAAGCACTACAAAAAGACATTTTTAGGCAATAAACAAGTGCATAGCCATGTGTTGCAGGTGGCAACCAACGACCTCGATAAAGCCATGAAGAAATTCTTCAAATGGGCGAAAGGGAAGAAAAAAGCAGGCGAAAAGGTAGGCTATCCACGCTTCAAGAGTGCCAGTCGCTTTCACTCATTCGGATTTAAAGAACATGGCAATGGCTTTAAGGTGATTGGCAATCGGTTACACATCACAGGCGTGGGTAAAATCCCGATTCGGATGCACCGCCCGTTGCCAGAGGGAGCAGTAATAAAAACCATCCGTGTGAAATACCAAGCGGGTCAATGGTTTGTCTCTATTGTGATAACCAAACCACCAAGCAAGGAATTGCCCAAAACGGGGCGGTATGTTGGGATAGATGTCGGCATTACCTCACTCATCACCACCAGTGATGGCGAAAAGATAGACAATCCCAAATACTATGGCAAAGCCCAAAAACAAGTGAAGAAAGTACAAAGGGCATTGAAGCGCAAGGTGAAGGGGAGCAACAACTACAAGAAAAATCGAACACGGTTGCAACGAGTACATGGTCATGTTGCCAACCAACGGAGTGATTTTCTGCATAAAATTTCAACTTATTTTGTGCAAAATTATGATGGCATTGTCCTAGAAGATTTACGCATCACGAATATGGTTAAGAACCGCCACTTGAGCAAGTCCATTTTGGATAGTGGGTGGGGAATATTGAGACAGTACCTCACGTATAAGGCTGTGAGTGCCAATCGTGCGTTACTCATCATCAACCCCGCCAATACATCCAAATGGTGTTCAAATTGTGGCTGTGCATTTGAGAATTTCACCCTATCTACGAGATGGGTAGAGTGTGAGCAGTGTGGATTATCGTTAGACCGAGACCACAATGCGGCAATCAATATTTTAAGAAAAGGCGGGTGGGACGCACCCGTGTTGGGTAACGTGGGCGGTAGGTAACGCCGTGCGTACAACAGAAGCCACTGCCTAAGTGGGCATGTGGAGCGTCACAAGCGTTAAATTTAGGTTATCACAGTGGTTTTTTTGGGTCGAAAGGGGTATAGTCCTCTTTTAGCCCATCTATAGGTTGGGCATATTCAGTCAAATCAATTAAGGAGACAAATTCATGTCTGTTATTGAAAGTATTCACGCCCGTGAGGTGCTAGATTCACGCGGAAATCCTACAATTGAAGTAGAAGTGTTTTTGGAAGATGGGTCTTTTGGACGTGCCATCGTTCCTAGTGGCGCATCCACAGGCGAACATGAAGCCCTCGAATTGCGTGATGGTGATGCCAAACGCTTTGGTGGCAAAGGTGTCCTCAAAGCTGTCGCCGCGGTTAATGAAATTATCTCAGAAGCCCTTGTTGGTGAATATATCTTCAACCAAAAAGCTATTGACGACAAAATGATTGCCCTTGATGGTACACCCACCAAGAGTAAATTGGGTGCAAATGCAATTTTGGGTGTTTCGATGGCTGTGGCACATGCCGCCGCTGCGTCTGTTGGCTTACCCCTCTATGCCTATTTGGGCGGTGTCCATGCCCATGTGTTGCCCGTCCCCATGATGAACATCATGAATGGTGGCAAGCACGCCGTTGGTAGCACCGACTTCCAAGAATTTATGGTCATGCCTGTCGGCGCATCTAGCTTCCGTGAAGGGTTGCAATGGGGTGTGGAAATTTATCAGACCCTCAAAAAAGTATTACATAAGGGTGGTCACTCAACCAATGTTGGCGATGAAGGTGGTTTTGCCCCCAGTTTAGGGTCAAATCAAGCCGCCTTAGATGTCATCATGGAAGCTATTATCCAATCTGGCTTCAAACCCGGCGAACAAATTCGCATTGCATTAGACCCTGCCGTGTCTGAACTATATAAAGATGGAAAATATCATCTCGACATTGAAGGCAAAGTTTTCACTGGCGAGCAAATGGTCGAATTTTGGACAGATTGGGTCAATCGCTACCCCATTATCTCCCTAGAAGATGGTCTGGCAGAAAACGACTGGGCAAATTGGTCACGGTTGGTCGCTACCATCGGAGACCGTGTGCAAATCGTGGGTGATGACTTGCTTGTTACCAATGTGACCCGTGTCCAACGTGCTATCAAAGAAAAAGCCGCCAATTCCTTGCTCTTTAAGGTGAATCAAATCGGCTCACTCACCGAAGCACTCGCCGCCGCCCAATTGTCACAACGTCATGGCTGGACAGTCGTTACAAGCCATCGGAGTGGTGAAACCGAAGATACCACCATCGCAGATTTAGCCGTTGCCATGAATTCTGGTCAAATCAAGACAGGCGCACCCGCCCGTAGCGACCGCGTTGCCAAATATAACCAACTCCTTCGTATCGAAGAAGAACTGGGTAGTTCGGCAGTTTATGCGGGATTGAAAGCATTCACTAACCTAAAACTGTAATTTGCGCTATGATAGATGTCCATGTGCGTTGTGACTTGAACTTGGAGGAAATGTTGTGGTTTTAGCGCGTATTCACACCAAACGAACAAAAATTGTCGCCACTATCGGTCCGTCGTCTTGGGACGAGGATAAAATCCGTCGCCTTATTCAATTGGGTATGGATGTCGCTCGTATCAATTTTTCACATGGCGACAAGGAACGACATGGACAATCTATTGACCTCATTCGTCAAATTGCCGATGAAGAAAAACGTGTTGTCGCAATTTTAGCAGATATTCAGGGTCCAAAAATTCGGGTGGGAGCGATTAAGAATCCCATCACATTGGTAAAAGGGGATAGGCTCACCCTCACACTCAACGAGGCTGATGGTACTAATAATGTGGTAAGGCTTCCACATCCAGAATTTGTCCGTGACCTAAAGCCCGGTTTGCGCCTGTTGTTGGATGATGGCAATTTGGAATTTATGATTGTTGACCTCGTACCCAATGGTCTCGTTTGTGAGGTCGTTTTGGGTGGTGTTCTCAGCTCTCGTAAAGGGGTGATGGCTCCTAATGCTCATCTCACCTTATCTGCTATTACCGATAAAGACCGCGAAGATATTGAATTTGCGCTTTCAAAGGATGTGGATTATATCGCCATGTCCTTTGTGCGCTCTGCCGATGATATTCGTGAATTGCGTTGGCTCATGCGTCATTTGGGCAAAGATGCTGGCGTGATTGCCAAAATCGAAAAACATGAGGCATTGGAAAATATCGAAGAAATCATCAATGTTTGTGAAGGCATTATGGTGGCGCGTGGGGATTTAGGTGTCGAAACCCCCGCAGAAGAAGTGCCATTTCATCAAAAACGGATTATCAAGCTGTGCAACAAAGCCAGCAAACCCGTTATCACTGCCACACAAATGTTGAGTTCTATGGTTGCTTCCCCCCGCCCCACCCGTGCTGAAGCCAGTGATGTGTATAATGCCATCCTAGACGGCACAGATGCGGTGATGCTCAGTAACGAAAGTGCTTCTGGACAATATCCGCTTGAATCTGTCGAAACTATGGCAACTATCGCCGCCATTGCAGAACAGAGCATTTGGCAAAATCGCCCTGCTACATGGTCACAACATAACACCCTCAATACCAATGGCGAAGCTATTTCTGATGCTATCAGCGAAGCGACCTATTTTATCTCTGAGGTACTCAACCCACGCGCGATTGTTACCGTGACCCAAAGTGGGTATACGGCTCGGCGTGTCGCGTGTGAACGTCCGCGTGCGCCCATTGTCTGTGTGACACCCAATCCTGTTGCCTATCGTCAAATGGCATTGGTTTGGGGTGTGATACCCATCCTCATCCCCAATTTTAATAATACAGATGAAATGTTGGATGTGGTTTCTCAATATATGGTACAAGAGGGATATGCACAGCGTGGTGATACGGTTGTTGTTATTGCAGGGGTGCCTTTTGGCGGTGTGAATCAGACCAATTTCCTCAAAATCCACACCATAGAAGCATAAAAAAATTAGCATGTATTATCTTGTAAGGGCGCAATACTGTTGCGCCCTTATGATTTAATCTATTTTACAATTATTCGTTCTCGTCAATAAATTCCAGACCAGTCGTGTTGTATGTTTCGCTGGTTTGGCGTTTACGAGAGGTGCTTTGAGGTTTATAGGTCAATTCCGATAAAACATCAGTGGTATTTAGGTTAGTCTGTAGTGTTGTGCAATGTGGGCAAACTTTCCATGAAAGTTCAAGTAACTGACCGCATTGAATACAGGCTTTTTTGAGGCGTGTATGACAACTCGGACAGGCTTGCCATGATACCTCGACCCGCCGACTACATCCGGGGCAAGTCGGTTTTTCTTCAATGTTTTGAAGCAATGCTTCTTCTTCTAATGAGCGTTCATAGGCTTCTGCGAGTGTTTCTTTGGGGCGGATGAACAAATAGAGGATGAATCCGGGCAAGGTGAGCAATGCCACCAGCCCCACCGCGAAAATGCGGACGACAAAATCGCGGGAACGGGCGCGAATATCTTTGAATGTCCAAATAACACTGCCAAGCCAAAATGCCCCTACCACCAATCCCATGTAACCACCAGCAAGGGTAATTATGTTGTTGATTGTCTCTTCACTAATCACGATACCACCATCTTATGGTTGTTCAGCTTCTATCGGACGTGCCAAAATAGCCACTTCATCCACAAAAACATCATATTCATGTCCCTCTGAATAAAAGCGGATTTCATTAATTTTGGCGGGGCGACGGTCTGCTATAAATAAATTTAACCAGTTCCCACTATTATAAATGTACCATGTTTTCTCATAAATGAGGACGTGTTCTTGCACACAGTCATCACAAATACGCTTCCACGATGAGCTAGAAGGCAATGGACGGGCATAGACCCCATGAAACCAACGCCTGCTTGCCCCATTCACATCGGTATATTCCACATTAAGCATCAAAGCACATTCGCTCGCCTCAGTACCACACCCCTCTAATGACTGATAATTGATGTATACCACAGCTTGAAATGCCAAATAATCATATTGCGTCACATCCAAGCCATTTGCAAAAACTTGTGAGCAACGAGTATAACCATTTGATGTTGCACCATTCAATCGTTTAAGGTGCAAACTTACCCGCCCATCTGGTGCAATATCATGATAATAATTGCCTCTAGGCAAATTATTAGCAGGTCCGTTGCTACATGTCCAATCAAATGGCGGGTCATTAATAATTTGGGTTGACCCATCTTGATAGGGAATTAAGGTTTCTAAATCGCTATTTTCGAGTAATTCAATCATAGCCGGTGTGCGTGTGATAATCGTTTCTTCGCCCATCCGAGTGGCTTTTTCCCCTTTTCCCACCGATTCAGCAGTAGGATTATTGGCATTAGCACGTATCGCCGCTTGTCCAGACCGATTGGTAATGCTGACCTCGGTCAATGACGCATCAATCACATACCGCCCACTGCTCAATAAAAGCATCTCGACGCCATTGGGTGTGAGAATAGACACCGATATATCGCGGTTTAAGCCATCAGAAACCAATATGTCAATTTCACCCGTCAAATCCACAAGGCTAATCTGATAATCTGCCGATGTCCAATTAAATCGTGGACGGGTAGCATTTTCTAAGCGTACCGTTGTGTTGCCTTTGAGCGACATGGTGATAATGAGTTGTTCGTAATTGGGGTCAACAAATGTAATCGTGGCTTGTGACCATAAATCGGTGCTATCGGTGCTAATGGTCGTTTCTGAGGTCAGGTTACGAAAACGGCTCTCGGCTTGTTCTCGCTCACTACCCACTTTTACGCGCACTGTACCTTTGCCAACCGTTAATGTCATATCCAAAGAGACTGATGATTGAAAAAAGAAAAAATGCCCTAATAACAGGCTAGAAATACAGATGGTACAAAATATCCCAAATGAAATAAGCAAGATCCCCCATGCAAGACGAATTGGCTCTATTGTGGGGATATATTCAATCTCTTCTGTTGCTAATGCAGATGGTTGTGGCACAGTATATTTATCCTAATTTCGGAATCTCGACTTGCTTTTGACTGTCGAGTATAATGAATGTTCATAGTGAAAGTCAACTAAAAGTCTGATGGAATAGGAGAAAAGCCGTGTCTGGGCATAGTAAGTGGTCAACCATTAAACGTAGAAAAGGCGCAGAAGATGCCAAGCGGGGAAAGATTTTTACCCGTCTGGGGCGCGATATTACCATGGCGGCGCGTGATGGCGGTGGGGATGAAAATTCCAACCCACGCCTCAAATTAGCTGTTGTAAAAGCCCGCCAAGCCAATATGCCAAAAGATAACATTGAACGGGCTATCAAAAAGGGAACAGGTGAATTGGAAGGCGCAAACGCCATCGAAGAAATCACCTATGAAGCCTATGGGATAGATGGTGTTGCGCTCATCATCGAAGTGATGACAGACAATAAAAATCGCACCCTCGCAGAAGTGAAACATGCCATTAATCGTGCTGGTGGGTCATTGGCGGCATCTGGTTCTGTCGCTTGGCAATTCACCATGAAGGGTTATATCACTGTGCCTGCCGAAGGGAAAGATTTTGAAGAAATATTCATGGTTGCCGCAGAAGCAGGCGCAGATGATGTCACAGAAGAAGATGGTATGTTCGTGATTTATACCCCGCGTGAAAAATATGGGGCGGTTGCACAAGCCCTTGCCGATGCAGGCTATGAAACCGAAGAATCGGAATTGCAATGGAAACCTCAAAACGAGACCCAAGTCCCTCTTGATAAAGCCATCGCCAACCTAAAACTCATCGAAATGCTCGAAGAATTAGACGATACCCAATCGGTTGCCACTAATTTGATGATTACCGATGAAGTTGCTATGGCATACGAAACCGCCTAATGCTCTCATTAGGGATTGACCCCGGTACAGCTACCATTGGCTATGGTCTGGTGAGCGAATTAAACGATGGTTCGCTACAAGCTATAGCCTATGGCGTTATTACCACATCGCCAAAAGACCCCATGTGGCGACGGCTACAAATTATCCATGACACCCTCAAAGATATTATCGAAAAATTCAAACCAGACCGTATCGCCATTGAGGAATTGTTCTTTGCTAAAAATATCACCACGGCGCTCACCGTTGCACAAGGACGAGGGGTCATTTTACTCACCGCCGCACAAGCCAACCTGACCATTGCCGAATACAAGCCAAATGAAGTAAAGCAATCCATTACAGGCTATGGTGCGGCAAAAAAGCCCCAAATACAAGAGATGGTACGGCTATTATTGGGGTTAGATGACATCCCAAAACCCGATGATGCCGCCGATGCGCTCGCCATTGCCATTACTGATATTCATCAATCTCGTTATACCCTTTTGGAGTAAATTTCCATGATAGCCAGCTTGCAAGGAAAAATCGGTGCCATTTATGAGGATTCCCTCGTGCTTGTGGTGGGCGGTGTGGGATACAAAGTATCTGTCCCTGCCATCAAAACCAGCCATGTCAGTGGGGATGAATTATTCTTGCACACATTGATGATTGTGCGCGAAGATGCCATGTCGCTTTATGGGTTTTATACCCCTGCCGACCGCAGTTTATTTGAAGTGTTGTTGACTGTTTCTGGCGTTGGACCAAAAGTGGCACTCTCTATCCTCACAACGGTGAATGGCGATGCGCTCCGTACTGCCGTTTTGGGCAATCGGGAAGAAATCCTCACCCGTGTACCCGGAATTGGCAAAAAAACCGCCCAGAAGATTATATTTGAACTCAAAGACAAACTCTCTAAGGGATTAGATGCCGCTCCTGTTACCGTGTTTGATGACATCAACAGCGATGTGGTAGATGCGCTTGTGGCGATGGATTTTAGCATTATCGAAGCCCAAAGTGCCATTCAATCCATTCCGCCAGATGCTCCACACGATGTCAGTGAACGGTTGCGCCTCGCCTTACAATATCTAGGGGGATAACTCATTATGACCGATTCAAATTCATTAATTGGTAAACGTGTTAATATACTCGACAAAGGGTGGATAGAACTGCTTGACCTTATGCCCCACCCCACCACTGGCGTTTCTGGTGATTTAGCCATCGTCAATGCCGCCCGTACCAGTTTTATGGGTGAGAGCAAAGGCGCAGATAAAGATAAAAAGTTGCTTTTTTATCTGCTCAAACACCGCCATACGACCCCATTTGAAATGGTGGAGTTCAAATTCCGCGCACATGCCCCTTTAGTGACATGGTGGCAATGGGCGCGGCACCGCGTTTGGAATTTTAACTCACAAAGTGGCCGGTATACTGAATTTGAAGAAAATGACTTTTATGTCCCAGATGGTTGGCGCAGACAAGCCAAAGATAACAAACAAGCCAGCGACGGGCAAATTGAGGCGGCTGATGACCAATATCTCACAGAAGAGCTTCTTAAGCACTACGATGCCAGTTATGCGCTCTATCAAGATGCTATCAAACGGGGTGTTGCACGGGAAATCGCACGGCTCTTTTTGCCCGGATTTAGCGTGTATTACACATGGGTGATGAAAGTGGATGCCCATAATTTGATGCACTTTTTACGCTTACGCATGGCACCAGACGCACAATACGAAATTCGCGTATATGCACAAGCAATATATGACCACTTTTTTAAGCCTGCCCTCCCCTGGACGGCAGAGGCATTTGAGCAATTTATTTTGTCAGATGAAAGCTAATGAGCACGAAGGGCGCAATTTGTTTGCGCCCTTCGTTAATTTATGATTATCAGGGGCGTGTTATGGTAATGGCATCGCCCAATTCAGTACACATTTGAATGCCAAAGGCATCGAGTGGTGCAACCGTCCATACATAGGTGTTTTGTGTGCGGAAGACATCGGGGTTAATGACGACAGATGTGCCTTCAACCAATTCCTGATGTAATTGCAAATCGCCACGCTCGTTATAAACATATACCCGATACAATACTGCACCAGTTGCGGCTGTCCACGCTAATGTGGGGGATTGCCCCAATGGAACAGTGCTAATCGTCGCAGTTGGATTGAGATTAAAGACGGTACACCCCGGATTAATAGTAGCAGGGGGCGCGGCGGTAGCTACCATCCATGTTGCACCAGCATCGAGTGTTGGGGCTAATGTTTCTGTGGGGGTTGGTGGTAATGGTGTCCATGTTGGGGGCAATGGACGGGGTCCCGAAGTTGTGGCAGTCGCCAAAATGACAGGGGTAACTGGGGTTTCATCCACAGGTTCATTAGTGGGCAATGATGTTTCGACCACAGTATTATCAACGGGTTGAAATGGTTGTGTGGGTAATGGGCTATTATCATCTTCGGCGGGTGTACATGCCCCGATTAGCCCAATACTGATGATGAGTATCGCAATCCATAGGAATTTATTTATCAGTTTCATTTTATCTCTCTTTTTATAGACTGGCGAGCAATAGACTTGACATCCATATAATCACAATGATAATCGTGAATAACCCCACATAAAAATAAATTTTTAGTCCTGTTGTGATAGCAATTACTTGCCCTGCCCCCCCCACAAGGTACAACCACCCAAACGCATAGATGGCTAATCCAGCCCCCATCGCTATAAGTGATGGCAAAATACGTGTTTCTGGGGTGAAGAAAAATTGCAAATAAATGGCATCTACCAATGGGCTAATGGCGAGTGTGGCGCTAATCGCAAAAATGACCACCACAAATAAGCGAATACCCCTGTTCATCGTGGAGACTTGTTCCCAAAAGGATGCTCTATCTGAATTTTTTGGCTTATTCGTCATCATGTGACTCGTTTGGTGCATAATGATTAATCATGTGGGTGGCGGCACGCTCAAAATAAGCCCGCATGGTATTGAGCATGGGTTGTTGAATATTGGCTTCGTCCAATGCGCTCAACATATGACTGAGCCATGCGTCTTTGGCTTTTTGGTCAATTGGAAATGGTGCATGACGCATCCGTAGACGAGGATGACCACGCTCTTCTGCATAGCGTTGTGGACCGCCAAATAATTGGCATAAAAACAAAAATTGCCACTGTTTTCCTTCATCCAATGATTCGGGGAACATGGGGCGCAACCCCTTGTCTTGCTCAACCTTAGCATAGAAGAGGTCTACAATATGCAAAAATGTCGCCTCACCACCCACCAATTCGTAAATACTACGTTCTTCTTGCTCCATAAATTATCCTAGATTGCAAAATATGGCTAGACAATAACGAACACCACGCTACAATCGTGAATACTATTATAGCGAACCTCACATCTTAAAGGGAGTAACATCCATGAAAAATTTCTGGCGAGGTGCAATTCTCATATTGCTCCTAGCATCTACTATCACGACATTTTCACTTTTTGCCCAAGAAGTACCACAAGGGACTATCACAGGGTCAAAATTAGTGAGCGATTTACTTGCCATTGTAGCCCAAAATAGCGGCAGTGAACAATCCTTCGTCGCCCAACCCAATGGAACATCCGCAGGCTTCACCGTCTTTTGTACCAGTGGTGCCGATATGACAGGCGCAACCCGCGCTATGTCGGTTGATGAAGAATTTCTCTGCGCCAATAACAATATTGTTTATCGTGAATTTTTACTCGGTTATGATGCCTTAGCCATCATTGCCCACCCAGATTTGACCTTTTTGGAATGTCTGACACCATCGCACTTAAATACCATTTTTGCCACCAGCGCCACCAATTCTATTTTAGACTGGTCACAAACAGGTGTCGAAAATGCAACCGCCACACCATTGGCAGTCTATTTGCCCACCGATGACACATCCCTCTATGCGTTGTTAGATGAGGGTGTAAATGGTTTGGGATTACGTACCGATGCCGTGGCAGAAAATGATAGTGCCATTATCGTTGATGCCGTAAAAAATACCGCAGGGGCTTTGGGGATTATTCCCGCCAGCGCCGTTACCGCCGATTTGGGTGTGCGTGTGGTATCTTTGGATAATGTGGCGAGTGAAAATTGCTTTGCCCCATCATCAGAGACCATCGAAAGAGGCGAATATGCCTTCGCAAGCCCACTTTATCTCTATATCAATACCACTGCTGTGACCAAAGTGAACGAGGTTTTGGCGTTTGCATTTGGTGATGAAGGTGGCGCGAGTATCACAAATGCAGGGTATGTATTACCTACTGAAACCGCATTTGCACGCAACCGTGATATTTTGACCGATGACACCCTTATCGGCAGACAATTCACCAAAGAAGTGACTGCTTTCCGTATCCCAGACAATATCTTCGGTACGGTGATTTTTGGCGGGAATACAGCATTAAATACCACTTTTACATCAGTCATCGGTGGCTTTACAGGGCAATACCCCTCTGTGACTGTGACCCAAGAACTTGCAGGTCAAAATGTTGGGATTCGCCGTTATTGTAATGACGAACTCGATTTTATCACCGTTGCCACCCGTACCGCCGACCAATCGGCATTTACACCAGACCAACAAGTGGGCTGTGAAAATACCATTGGCGCTTCGGTAACAGTAGATTTGGGCAAACAAGCAGTTGTGATGGTGGTTAACGGCGATTTGCGCCAAACGACCCCACCCGCCGAGGATGCTGGTTATAATATCTGCCTCACCGTTGACCAAGTGTTGCGTGTGTGGGGGAGTAATCCAGAAGTCCCTGCCACCAATTGGAATTTGATAGGCGATAATTTACCTGACCTTGACCTAAAACTCATTGCCCCCACACAAGGACAAGGCGGTTTATTGACCGATTTGTTGCTCACCAAAATTGGGAGCGCCCCACTCATCATCCGTGATGATGTTTCCGAAACCAATGACGATGTGACCTACCGTGCCACCGCAGTAAGCCTTGTGCCAGAACTTGCCACCTATATGTCTTGGCAAGATTATCAAACTGCCAGCCAAGCCGAAGGTGCAAACCTACAATTGGTCGCTGTAGATGGCGGAAATGGCTGTGTTGTGCCATCTGTCGAAACCATTACCGATATGACCTATCCCTATACCCTTAACCATCAATTGGTCATCAAACAACGGGCATTGGCACGTTCAGAAGTACAAGGTGTTATCTGGTATTTCTTCCAACAAGAAAATTATACCAGCTTTACATCGGCAGGTATTATCGGCAGAGACGATTTGGCAAGTGTGCGTGAATTCTTGCAAACTGCCTTTACCGATGCTGTCACTGCATCGCTCACACCCCCTGTCGAAACCACACCAGAAGCAGAATCTACTGCCGAAGCGACCCCTGATGTTGAAGCAACAACCGAAGCCACTCCTGTTTTAGAAGTTACTGTCGAAGCAACAATGGAAGTCACCCCTGTTGTCGAAGTTACAGAAGAAAACACCCCTGTGATTGAAGCCACAATGGAAGTGACCGCCGAAGCCACCCCATGATGATTTTTGCCTAATCATGCGTGATATAAACACCCCTGCAAAGTTTGTAGGGGTGTTTTGCTTTTGGCTGTGTTACAATAACCCCCAGATAATGCCTCATTAGATTGGAGAAATTATGCAAGGCGAACTGGTCGCCATTGACCTAGAGACCACAGGTTTAGATAGCGCCAAAGATTTTATTATCGAAGTAGGCGCTGTTCGGATGCGAGATGGGGTTATTGTAGATGAACTCTCCATTTTGGTAAAACCGCCCGTATCCATCCCCCCTTATGTCACCCATCTTACGGGAATCACCCAAGATGATGTTGCCGATGCCCCTCTTATTGAGGATATTTTGCCAAAGTTGGTTGAATTTGTTGGGGATAGTCCCATTATTGCCCACAACAATGAATTAGAGCGTGGCTTTTTGCAAACACGCTATGGCATATTCAAAAATAATGTTTATCTCGATACCTATGAAATTGCCGCCGTCTTATTACCGCGTTCTGTCCGTTATAACCTCAATAGCCTCACACAAGATATGGCGATTGTATTGGATAATGCACACCGCGCCCTTGATGATGCCCGTGCTACGGCGCTCCTCTATTGGATATTTTGGCATAAATTACTCGCATTGCCAAATGCCATCATCGCAGAAATTTGTGACCTTTCTCGTGATTTAGATTGGGATACTGCGCCTGTTTTTAATGCTGTATTCGATGCAAAAAAATTGGCTGGTGTACCCTATACCCCACATGAGCTATTTTTTGCTCTGCCAGATACACCTGCACCTATTGAGGGGCTACAAACTCAAAATGGCGCTGTTTCGACACAAATTGAGGGCTTTATTGGGCAGAATGGCTCATTTGAAACCACGCTACCAAATTTTGAGCATCGCCCCCAACAAGTAGATATTGCTACTGCGATTGCGCGTGCCTTTGAAATGGGCGACCACCTCATTGTGGAAGCTGGCACAGGTGTGGGTAAATCTATCGGCTACCTCATGCCCGCCATTTTATGGGCAAAATCACAAAATAAGCGGGTAGTCATCTCGACCAACACCATCAACCTCCAAGACCAATTGATTGGTAAAGATATTCCCCTTTTGCAAGAAGGACTCGAAACGCCCTTCATCGCAACCGTCATTAAAGGCAAAAGCAATTATTTATGCCCGCGCCGTGTAGAAACAATTCGTCGTTTTCGACCACAAAATGCGACTGAATTACGCTTACTTGCCAAAATCCTCATTTGGACACTCGAAAGCCAATCTGGAGATAAATCAGAAATCACCTTACGGGGCAATGTTGAACATGAAGTGTGGAATCGGTTTACCGCCCAAGATGAAAATTGTGGCTATGACCGATGCGAAGCCGAAATGAAGGGGGTATGTCCTTTTTATCGGGCGCGGAAAACCGCAGAAGAAGCCCAATTGGTCATCGTCAATCATGTTTTGTTGCTCTCTGATGCGCTATCAAACAATCGTGTTTTGCCAGAATATGATTATTTGGTGATTGATGAAGCGCACCAACTCGAAGATGCTGTGACGAATAGTCTCACCATCCGCATTGATGCCAATACCCTCATCCGCTATCTATCGGACTTGGGAACACCCCAAAAAGGCTTATTCAAAGAAATTATCAGTACCCTAAAAGATAATCTCAGCCCCAATGATTTGCAATCAGTGACGGCATATATTCAAAGTGTCAGCGAAGCACTCGTTGTCATGCGTGGGCATGTGAGCAGTGTCTTTAAGGCGCTAGGCGCAATTGCCGATGAAAGCCAAGATGAACGCTATTCCGATAGCTATATTAATTTGCGGATAGAACCCACCCAACGCAAGACACGCGCCTTTCATTTGGGACATAACCGTTGGGAGACGCTAACAGAGTTTTTTGATGTGATAACCACTGCCCTCACCCGCCTCAAAAAAGCGGTGAGTAAGTTTAATCAGCAACGGCATCTTGTACACCTCGAAAAGCATCTGGAAAGCACCGCACAATATTTGCAGAACACCTATCAACAATTGCGCCAATTTTTTATACAGGGCGATGAAAATCTCATCTATTGGCTGAGTGGCGAATCGGTATCAGAATATCTGACGCTCAATATTGCCCCATTGCGTGTGGGCAGGCTCATCGAACAACATCTGTGGGGGCAAAAGAAATCCGTTATCCTCACGAGCGCCACCCTCAACGCGCATGATGATTTTCACTACATCAAAGACCGCCTCCATGCCCATAATATCAAGGCTTTGGATGTTGGCTCGCCCTTTGATTATCGCCAAAGCACATTGGTTTATGTGCCAAATGATATTCCAGAAATCACTGATAAACAGGGGTATCAAAAAGGGGTCGAAAAAGCGATTATAGATGTATCGCTTGCGCTAGGTGGAAAGGTGTTGGTGTTATTCACCAGTTATGCACATCTCAAGCAAACGGCTCAGTCGGTATATCCAATTTTGGAGCAGAATGGCATCCATCTCTATGACCAAAGTGATGGCTCTAGCCGAAATAGCTTGCTAGAAGGCTTTAGAACCTCTGAACATGCGGTTTTATTTGGGACAAAAAGTTTTTGGGAAGGTATAGACATTGCTGGAGACCAATTGAGCGCCCTCATCATGCCTCGTCTGCCATTTGCTGTCCCCAGCGATCCCATCTTCATGGCGCGGTCAGAACTTTATACCGAGTCATTTTTAGAGTATGCGTTGCCAGATGCCATTTTACGCTTCAGACAAGGGTTTGGGCGACTCATCCGTAGCAATACCGATAGAGGGGTGGTTGTGCTTTTGGATGCACGTATTTTGAATAAGCGTTATGGGGCAACCTTTTTGGAGTCGTTGCCAGATTGTACAATGCGTGATGGCGCACTAGAAAATTTGTCATCAGCAGCAGTGAGTTGGTTGAATAAGTGAGGTATTGTATTATGCGTACACCTGCGGGCAAAGAGTGTAAATACTACTATCAAGATTTTCATCGTGGACGTGAAGTCCAAGAATGTCGGTTGGTCAAACAGAATCTCAATTCGTTGAAATGGCATGTCAAAGATTGTACTACCTGCCCTGTGCCAGAGATTCTTCATGCCAATGCCAGCCCTTATTTAGAACTAACCCTGACGATTCAAAATCGGTTTTTGGGATTTGGGCGACACATCAAACTCGAAGCCTATTGCGCTCGGCATAAAATTCCCATCGAGAACCCCATTGTTGGGTGTCCTCAATGTGCAGAAAATCGTCCCGCATTAGATTTATTTCGGCAAGCTCTTGAGCAGATAGACGATACACATGATTAAAGCCTTTTTGTGTGATGAAACTGCATTGCTATCAGCAGACCAAGCGACAATTATGCCCTTTTTAGGGCATATTGCCACTTATAAATTGGCATTCGTGTTGCTCACCAACCCACAAAACACACCGATGATGGTGCAACAACAACTGTCTTTATATCCCGCTTTAGCCGATATGACCCACTATACCTTCATTACCCATAATGAGAACAGTCATTTTGAGCGCACCAACCCTGCTTTTTTTGCCGAAATTTTAGCGCGTGTGGGTATTGAACCCAATGAAGCCCTCATCATCAGTCCCGTCAATGCCGATATTGTGGCAGGACACCAAATAGGGATAAATGGCTATCATTTGTGTGTGAACGCATCATCGTCATTAACTACCCGTTTTGGAGTATGGTCAGACCTGATTTACTTGCTCACTTATGAGGATTGGGCAAATTGCTATGACCCCATTTTGCTCACACCCAGCATGATAGCCCCACAACTAATTGGCAATATGGGTGCATTGCGTGGTTTGTTGCAAAACGTCAAACCAGAATTTTGGCATCAACACCCCTATCCACAAGAATGGTCTGCCTATCAAATAGTGTGTCATCTGCTCGAAAGCGAAGAGACAGTCCAACGCACACGCCTAGAAAAAATTCTGGCGCAAGATAATCCGTTTTTATCAGAAAACACATCCGCCCCTACCCCGCAATGCAAATTAGATGAGCAGGCATTGGTAGATTTATTTTATATGACACGCAAAAAGACATTAGAATGGCTCAATACCTTGCCCTCAACCGCATGGGAGCGTGTTGCCCGTCACAGCATTTTTGGTCCGACTACGTTTTTAGAGATGGCACATTTTACGGCTCAACATGACCGTTTGCACCTTAATCAATTGTGTCAAACATTGCAAAAGTGCCATTAGAGGATAGAGATAGGTTTGAGTTTTACAACACATCTTGTAATCGCGTGTATTGACGACTCAGAATATGTTAACATAGCGTCATGGTCGGTTAATAAATGTCATGAGTCGGTATGTATCCTATTTTGCAATATACACTAAATCAATTTCGTTGGATAAAACGCCTTATTGAGCGAAATCTCGAATTGGAAGATGAGGTTAATGCACTCAAATTGCAATTACAAAAACAACAGCGATTTAACAACGAAAACGAAATCCTAAAAGATGCTATTGTTCGCAATGTATCGCATGAACTCAAAACACCCTTATTGCATCTCAAATCTGCTATTTGGATGCTAGATGATACCGAGACCAACGATAAACAAAGTGAATTGGTGCGGTATGCCAAACAAGCGACAACACGGCTTGAAATTTTGGTTAAAAATATTAGCTTATTGAGCGCGAGTTCACAGGTATCGCGTGGACATGTCATTGTGCGTGATGCCGTTGAATATGCCAAACGCAATTTGGGGCGTATCTGGGAATTTCAGAAGGATATTGGGCGCATCTTATTTGTACCAGAAGGCAATATTCCGCCTGTTTTTGCCGATAAACAGGGCATATCTATCGTGTTACAATTGCTCCTCGATAATGCCCTCAAATTTAGCGAAAAAGAGGTGTTTATACGGGTAGCTACACACGATAAGCATGTCAGAATCACAGTTGAAGATTGTGGCATCGGGATTCCAAAAGATAAAATAGACAAAATATTCGATAGTTTTTATCAAATAGATTTTTCATCAACCCGCCAATATGGTGGCATGGGCATCGGACTAGCTATCGTAAGGCTCATTTTAGACCGTCATGATGTGCAAATTTTTGTTGAAAGTGAAGAAAATAAGGGAAGTAAATTTTGGTTCGATTTACCTATCGCTTCTATCACCGAAAATGAGTAAATTTTATCTTTATTAATTTGCTTTGCTCCCAATTCATGGTAGAATATATTCAATATTTAGTTAGTTCTGAATATCACAATTAAAATAAACAAAATAAAAGTTCTGATGCGTTAGTCATTTTTACAGATAAGGCAAGGTGAGATGACCTCTCAAATAACAACTCCAGTGGGTAATGTACATCTAAACAATCATTTCGTAACATCGGATTTCGATTTGAATGAGGCTGTTAAAGCAGTTGAGAAGTCCATGCTCGATGTAGTTAACAGTGATATTGATGTTTTACGGGATGCAAGTCGGCACATTATAGATTCGGGTGGAAAGCGGATTCGCCCAAAAATCGTGTTGCTCAGTTATATTGCTACAGGTGGCACCGATATTGATTATGCTGTGCCACCTGCTGCGGCTATCGAATTGGTTCATACTGCCAGCGTTGTTCATGATGACATCAACGACCATGGGGTTGTTCGTCGGGGTCGCCCATCAGTTAATGCGCTTTGGGGTCGCACATTTGCCCTGCTCACAGGCGATTTTTTATTCACCAAAGTCTATGAACTCATGTCTCCCTATGGTGATTTGAATATTTTGTTTGCGCGTGCCGCCATCGCATTGGTCGAAGGCGAAACGCTTCAAGCCGCCGCCGTGAAAAATAATACCCTCACCAGCGATATTTATTTTCGCATTATTGCGCTCAAAACTGCCGAATTATTTCGCGCAGGGGCAATGCTTGGCGCAAAATTGAGCGATGCCCCAGAATCGTATGTGGAAGCCCTCGCCCAATACGGCTATAACATCGGCATGGCATTTCAGATTGTGGATGATATTTTGGATGTCATTGGTGATGAAGCTCAATTGGGCAAGACAGCGCATTTAGACAAAGAACAAGGCAAAGGGTTTACATCTGTTCAAGATGATGATGTGATGAACGATGTCAAACGCAAATTGATGGAAGGTGAACGCCTCAAAGAAGCGCGTATTCAATCTGAACAATTTGTGGAATGGGGCATTGCTTCAATATCCATATTGCCCGATTCCCCTGCCAAAGAAGCCCTCATTGACCTCGCTAGAGTGGTGATTGAGCGTCAATTCTAACGAATACAACTGGCATGATTACCCAACATCCGCTACGATTTGAGTAGCGGATGTTTTGTTTATGGGATAAATCACATGGTCAAGCTCATTACAGTCGAACAAACACGGCGCATCGAAGCCCGTGCCGATGCCGAAGGGTTATCATATGCCCAAATGATGGATAGCGCGGGATATGCTACAGCGCGATATGCCATGTATATGCTAAAAGCCATCCTCGAAAAACCACGTATCACCATTTTAGTTGGTAGGGGTAATAATGGCGGTGATGGCTTGGTTGCAGGCAAATATTTGACAGAAGATGGCGATTTTGATGTGCGATTTTATCTGCTCAAACGGCTCGATGAATCATATCCCCCCTATCAGACTTTATTAGGACGTGGATTTTTTATGGCATACGCCGAAGATGACCACGATGGGCGTGTCTTGCGCCATATGGTTGCCAGCGCCGATTTGGTCATAGATGCCTTACTAGGGATTGGAGGGCGCAGTCCATTGGACGGGGAATTGGGGCGCATTGTGCGACTCACAAGACAAGCGATTCGGGAACGGCGCATCGAATTGGCGAATCCGCCCATGATAGCACCAACGAATCCCACAACGCCATTTTTGCCCAAACAACATAGTCCGCGTGTCTTGGCAGTAGATTGTCCGAGTGGGGTGAATTGTGATACAGGCGAAGCGGATGAAAATATTCTCCCCGCCGATGTCACCATTACCTTTATTGCCCCTAAAATAGGGTTGGTCAAATATCCTGCTACCACTTATGTCGGAGAACTGATTATTGCCCCTCTAAATATCGCTAATACCCTCCCAGAAATGAAAGAAGGGACAATAGAGTTTGTTACCACGCAAATGGTCAAATCTGCATTGCCACAGCGCCCCTCAGAGAGTAATAAAGGCACATTTGGCAAGGCATTAATCATCGGCGGGAGTGCCAATTATATCGGGGCGATGCGACTATCGGCGTTAGGTGCATATCGGGCTGGTGCAGGCATTGTGACCGTTGCGACACCCTCCCCCACCGTAGCGATATTAGCAGGAAATTTGCCAGAGGCGACATGGTTGCCCTTATCTCATGATGACGGGATGGTGTCCGCAGAAGCAGTGTTGCCTATATTGAGAAAAGTCGGCATGTACGAGTCGCTTCTCCTTGGACCCGGACTTGGACAATCACCCGCCACAGAAAAATTTGTCACGGGATTTTTCACGCATGAAGGACTTTATCCCGAACAATCTAATATGAGTGGCGTTAACCCGCTTATGCGCCATTTATTGGGGAAAGATGCCAATCGGCTCAATGCCCCCAATGTGGTAGTGGATGCCGATGCGCTCAATATTTTGGCAACAATGGATAACTGGTGGAAATTATTACCCCCCTATAGTATTATCACACCCCACCCGGGAGAAATGGCGCGGTTGTGTGGGATAAGTACCACAGAGGTTCAAGCCAATCGTTGGGAATTGGCATTGCAAAAAGCGCGAGAATGGCGGGTGATTATCCTCCTAAAAGGGGCGCATACCGTGATTGCACTCCCAGAAGGAAATTTATATATTTTGCCATTCAAGAATGACGCATTAGCCACCGCAGGGACAGGTGATATTTTGGCGGGGTTAATCGTTGGTCTGTTGGCACAAGGGGCAACCCCATTCCATGCAACACTTATCGGCGGTTATAGTCATGGGCTGGCAGGTGAAATCGCTTACGCGCGTCATCATGACGGGCGTGGCGTGATTGCCAGCGATATTTTAGACTGTGTGCCGATGGCACTAGGTCAAATCAGTAATAGCTAATTTTTGAGGCGGTCTTTTGCCAATTTTTTGCCCGCCTCAATACTACTTTGAACGGTATCGGCGGGCAAAATGCCGATGACACCCTCTTTATTTTTATTGCGTAGGGCAATTCGGGGTCCCTTGAATAACCCATAAATAGCGCCTATCACTGAACCAATAATGAACCCGGAGAAAAATTTGTTATTTTCCATCTTTTCCCCCTTTGGCTGGTGGTGTTTTGCGTATAGCTCTGCGAATACCACCTATATCGCGTAAAAACACAAATAATCCCGCAAAAAAGGCTTGTGCGCCAACAATTGGGCTGGTGACATTTTTACCCACAAATTGGGCGGTTTCTTTGGCAGTTTCGAGGGTTTCTTTGGTAGTCTCAATGAGTGGCTTAATCTCATCTTGTACCGTTGCCATGAGTCGTGCAACTTGCAAAATAAGTGCCACCAATGCCAAAATAACAAGGATGAACTCGAAAGCGAGAATGATGATAAAAATATCTCGAATCATGCCAATGCGAGGGGCGCTTTGTTCTGGGTCTGTGGTGAGCGCAATAATTAACCCACCAACAAAAAGGACGATGACAAAAATGATGGGTGGGATGCTGACAATGAGGATAAATTTAACAAGCGAAAATGGCTTTTTTTCCTCTTCTGCCACTTTTCCTTCTGGAAGTTGTTTTTCTGATACTTTGTCTTGACTCATAGAACGCACCTTAACGGGTTGGGCGCTTATCCTTGCGCCGTGATGAGAGGATATGGGCAAAAACAAGTAAGGTAATTGCCCCAAACAAGGCAGGTAAAATATGTAATGCCCCAATATTCAATAACCGGAAATTAAGCAACACCCCGCCTAAATGTCCCATGCCAAATCCTACCCAGCTTGACAGCAAAAATAATGCCAAACGACGGACATCTCCACCCAACACCAAATGAAAAGAAGCGCCAAGTAATGTGGCGATAATGAATCCAAGTGTTATAGTTGGTGTTGGCAAGTGTTTTTCCGTCCGATGTAATGTGCTATAATGCAATGAGGTGAAGTTTAACACAAACTTGCGTTTTGAACACGTCTTAAAGCGAGTAAATTTTTGATGAGTATTCTTGAGCATAGCATCCTCATTCCCACGGCTGTAGAAAATGTCTGGCAGTTTGTGAGCAATATTGAGAATAATGCCTTATGGTTGGCAGATTGTCGTAGCATTGCCTTTCTCACATCCTATAAACAAGGGCGTGGCGCACGTTGGCGACATACCAACGAAGGCGGGCGCGATTATGTGATAGAGATTACCAATTGGTACGAGCGTGTTGGTTATCGCTATACCATCGTTAATGGCGCACCTTACGCGACTAATGCGGGTATTATCCGCCTACAAGAAACACCAGAAGGGACAATTGTCCAATGGACATTTGAATATACCCTAACAGGATTTTTGAGTGGGATGCGTAATGCTGTTCGCGTTAAACGAGGCATTGAAGGCAATATTATTGATAGTCTGCAAATGCTTTATAAACAAGTCAATAAATCAAAGGGGGTTGTGCCATTTACGCCCAAATCTTTGATGCAAGATGCCCCCGATGCAGAAGCACGCGCCCAATATAAACCCCGTCACCCAATGGTTTTTAGTGATAAGCCATTTGATGAATCTGGTCAATCTTTATTCACAGAACCCCCCATTGCAGAAGATGATACCAAGCAACGGCTTGCTATCTCGATGGAAAAGGATGAGGTTCAAACCGATGTGACCTTTAATGCCACAGAAATTCGCACAACCGTATCTGAGCAAACCAAAGAACCCGATTTCTTGTCAGGGGTAGATGCCGATACCGCCATGACAATTCCCAAGCCAGCAGAAGTCATCCCACCAGCGCCAACACCTATTTATGAAAAATCCACCGTTGAGGTCACATCACTATCAACTATCCCAGAAAAACCCACGGTTGAAGTTACTGCACTAACCCCAGCGCCAGAAAAGAATCCCTATGAATTGCCACGTATCAATGAGCCAACCTCACTCGATACCTCGCAATTGAGTATTTTTGATATTTTTGGGATGCCAAAGCCAAGTGAAACCCAACAAATGATGGCAGTTCAAGCCTCTGCTGTTGAAGCATTTATCCCCACCCCACCACCGCCACCAGCAAATACACCGCAAGAACCTGTTGTGAATATGTCCGATGGGCGGATTGGCAGACGTATTTTACTCCGTAGAAATATGGTCAAGGTGCGTAAACCCTGATATAAAACAAAAAAATCGCTAAAATTAGCGATTTTTTTGTTAGGGTGAGTGATGGGTCTTGAACCCACAACCTCCTGGTTCACAGCCAGGCACTCTAACCAATTGAGCTACACCCACCATATAGAAAATATAATAAGCGATATTCAAAAAAATTTCTAGTCCCTTTTTAAGATTAAAACCGAACTACGACTATTTTTATAGGGAACTTTGTGCCATGTGGGGCTAAATCCATACCCCAAAACGCGGTCATTAACCCGTTTTTCAATATCGCTCGGTGTGCGGTGATTTGCCACTGTATAGACAGCATCAACCAAGCGGGTTTGAATATTTTGGCGCATTAATTCGCCGTCCAACACAATGATGACCTGCCCATCTACTTTCATTACACGATGCAATTCAGTGAGGGTTTTGGGGTCAAAAATAAAGGCTGTTGGAAACGTACAAACCGCATATGCAAATTGCCCATCCGCAAACGGGAGCGACATGCCACTTGCGCGGATAAGGCGCGGTGATATGCCCAATTTAGTCAATTTTTTTAGGGTAATTTTGCCCATCTGCACCGATAAATCTAGCCCGATAGACTGAAATCCCCGTGTATATAAATCTTCTTGCAAATTACCTGTGCCATGCGCCAATTCCAACAAAATCCCTGTTTCAGATGGTGGTGGCAAAAACTCAAACACAGCCCGTTGCCATGCTCGCCAATCACCCAATGAAACGGCTTTGCTCACCATATCATAGGTGAATGCCATTTCGTTATAAAACAGCCGAAAAGCAAATTGAATTGTTTTATCCCATACCTTCATCTGCCCAACGCCCGTAAAATCTCATCTGGTTTATCGGTAATAAGCCCATTTATGCCCATTTTAGCTAATTCAATAGCCCGCACAGGGTCATTGACCGTCCATGTATTGATAAAATTGGCTTGTGATTTGTAGTGAGCAATGGTGGTTTCGTCTAATATTGCCTGATATGGATGATGTGCCTCAAATGCTAACCCCTCTGGTGCTGGAATAATCTCATTAGGTGCGGTCAGATACCCCAATGGCACATCAGCAAAAATTCCCCGAAAACGCAAGAGGACATATGGGTTAAATGATGACACAATCACCCGTTCTGTCATGCCATATTTGTGTATGAGGGTTGCGACCAATCCTTCTAAGCCATCACTCTCGATGGCTCGGGATTTAATCTCGATATTGATGAATAAAAATCGCCCCACCGCCAAAAACACCTCTTCTAGGGTAGGAATATGAGTATTCACAAACGATGGGCTAAACCATGACCCTGCATCCAATTTTTTGAGTTGGGCTAATGTCATATCGCTGATTTCACCCGTCCCGTTAGTTGTGCCATCCACAGAAAAATCGTGTAATACCACAACCTCGCCATCTTTTGTCCGATGCACATCCAATTCAATCCCATCTGCCCCTTGTTGATGCGCCAATTCAAAGGCGGGGATGGTATTCATAGGGGCATAAGCACTCGCCCCACGATGCCCAAAGACCAACGTGCGTCCGTCATACATGCTTTCGAGTATGGTTTGGGCGCTCATTTTTTGTTAACTGCCCCAATTTGAATATCATTGCCTATCACACGGACTTGATAGGTGGGAACATCAATATAGGCAGGGGCAGATAACGCTTTACCTGTTTTTATATCAAATTTTGCGCCATGTCTGGGGCAAATCACCACACCATCTTCGACTTTACCATCTGCCAATGGATTACCGTCATGGGTACAAACATCCTCAATCGCCAAATATTCACCTTTGATATTATATAATGCCACCCATTTATTGCGGATTTCCACCACAATCGGCGGGTCATCGGCACGCAGTTCATTGGTTGTGGCAACCGTGATAAATTCGGATTGTGTCATAATGATTATTACTCCTCATCTTCAGATTGCCAAAATTCTAACCCATATAAGCCAACATGCAAGACTTTTAGCCCCAATAATGCACATTTGACCCGATTCGATGTGAGGGGAATTCCCAACATCTCAAAAATATCTTCTTTGACGATATGTTTAACCTCATCTATGGTCATTCCCAAAATGCGCTCACCGAGCATCGAAGCCGCTGCTTGGCTCACCGCACACCCTTCTCCATCCCATCCCAATGCGGTGATGACTTGCTCATCATTGACGCGCAACGTCAGCCGTAGCCTATCCCCACATAACGGGTTTCGCATTTCAAAATCCAGCGTAGCAGGATTGACCACCCCCTTATTACGGGGGTTCATCCCATGATCCAAAATATTCTCACGATACATCGCGTCCATAATCCTCTATCCTCCAAAAAATGTGGTGATCTTGTGCAGTGCAGTGATGAGCCTATCTATATCCTCATGCGTGGTATACACATAAAAACTAGCGCGGGTAGTCGCCCCAACACCTAAAAGCCGATGAAGCGGTTGGGCGCAATGATGACCAGAGCGCACTGCGATGCCTTCAAAATCCAGCGCCTGCGATAAATCGTGTGCATGGATATGGTCTAATGTGAATGAAATAACACCACCCCGTGATGGGCTATCCCCATAAATGGTGATATTCGGTAATTCACGCAAGCGGTTTAAGGCATAGTGGGTGATATTTTGGATATGAGCATGAATCGCATCCATCCCAATACCCGATAGATAATCTATGGCATATCCCAACCCAATGGCTTGGGCGATATTAGGCGTTCCAGCCTCAAATTTGGCGGGCAGTTCGGCACAGGTAAATCCCTCAAATGTGACCTCAGAAATCATGCTACCACCGCCCAAAAACGGGGGCATTTTTTCTAAATGGGCTTGTTTGCCATAAAGTACGCCTACGCCCGTATCTGCACACATTTTATGCCCGCTAAAGGCAAAAAAATCAACATCTAGGGCTTGCATATCCACCGTCATGTGTGGGGCGCTTTGTGCGCCATCCACCATCACCACAGCACCCGCCTCATGCGCCAAACGGGTCATTTCTGCAATAGGGTTAATCGTCCCCAATACATTCGAGCAATGGGTCACACCGACCAATTTGACTGGATGGTCTGATAGTAGTCGTTGATAGGCGGGCATATCCATTTCGCCCTGTGGGGTAATGGGAATAAAGCGGATAGTGAAGCCTTTTTCCTGCGCCAATAGTTGATATGGGATGATATTGGAATGATGCTCCATTTGCGAGAGCAACACCACATCGCCCGATTTCAAATTTGCCCTACCCCATGTGTTTATAACGAGGTTGATGCCTTCGGTTGTGCCTTTGGTAAAAATAACTTCACGCTTGCTTTTTGCATTGATGAAATGCTTTACCTTTTTACGCGCCGATTCATAAGCATCGGTGGCGAGTTCACTCAATTGATGAATCCCGCGATGAACATTGGCATGATAGCGCCGATGATAATCTGTGATTGCCTCAATAACCATCTCTGGCATTTGGCTAGAGGCGGCGCTATCCAAATAAGTGAGTGGATTCCCTGTTTGATGGCGTTGTGCCAAAATGGGGAAATCGGCTTTAATGGTTTTTATATCAAATATGTGTTCTGCTGGCATTGTCATGATAAGCGCCTCCTACTTTATTATCTGATAAACAAAATGGCGCACCTAGTGATACGATGCGCCATTTTGTCATGAATGAGTCGTTATGAGCCGTTACAAAGGTCACGCGCCTAAGATTTTTGCTTCGATTGCTTCTTTTAGGCGTTCCCGCACACGCTCAAATGGCACACGTTGGAGCAATTCATCAAAAAAGCCGTCAATCACCATCAATTGGGCTTGTTGACGGGGGATACCTCTGCTCATCAGATAAAACAAAATATGTTCTTCTAATGTGCCAAAGGTCGCCGCATGTGAACATTTCACATCATCTGCTTCAATTTCTAAGCCCGGAATGGCATCCATACGGGTGGTATCGCTCAACATCAGGTTACGACACACTTGATACCCATCAATTTTTTGCATATCTGGCAACGATTTAATCATGCCTTGCCATACTGTTCGGGCATCATCTTTTGACGCGCCCTTAAAAAGCAAATCGGATACAGTACGGGGTGCATTATGATTTTGTTGGGTATCGAGGTCAAAATGTTGGTCTTTATCGGCAAAAAAGAAGCCCGACATGCGAGCCGTAGAACCAAGCCCATCAATCTCAATTTCGAGTTGGGCTTTGGTCAATTTACTGCCCATTGTGCCAACAATCCAATCCAAATTGGCATCACGACCTACACGGGCGCGTTGGTGGCTAAATTCGTAGGTCTTGCGATTCCAGTCTTGTAATGCCACATATTTCAAATTGGCACCATCACCCACCAACAATTCCGTCGCGCCGATATAGGTGGCTTGTTCGGATGTATCAGCAGAGGCATATTCGACTTGGACAGTTGCTTGGGCATTTTCTTCTAGGATGATGAGTACATGTCCAAAACTTGCACCGGCATGGGTGTTATAAATGACAATATGGAATGGCACTTCAATCGCTTTATTGCGTGGCACAACCAACACCGCGCCATAATTCCACAAAGCACCATGCAACGCGGCAAATTTGCCATCTGTGGGCAATACCGCTTTGGTCATCAAATTGGAACGGATGAGGTTCTCGTGTGTTTTGGTCGCAGTGGATAAATCGGTAAAGACGACACCTTGTGCTTTGACAGCATCATTAAAGGTGTAATCTACTAATTTGCCATCCACAAACACCAAGCGCCCACCTTCCCCTTCCCCAACGAGGGGTTCAAGGCGATATGCGGGGACAGTTGAGAGTGAAGCACCATTAGCAGGAATGAGTTTTTCTGCTTCATTCCAACGAATAGATTGATAATTGGTACGTCGCCATGCTTCATCTTGTGTGGTGGGCATGGGTAATGATTCATAGACCCCCCAAGCCGATTCACGCATATCGCGTAACCATTGAGGGTCTTGATTTTGTTCGCTGAGAGTATGAACATCTGCCAGCGTATAATTAGGGGCAACAACCCCCGTTGTGCGTCGTCTTACAGCAACCACAAATATCGTCTCCTTATGGTGAAATCATTGTTTGAGGACACGATATATCGTGTCCCTACAAACCAATCATAGTGTAGGGGCATGACATGTCATGCCCAATTCTTTTAGCCGATTGAGCCTTCGAGTTGAATTTGGATTAACCGATTCATCTCTAGCGCATATTCCATCGGCAATTCTTTGACGAGTGGCTCAAGGAAGCCATTCACAATCATTGCATTCGCATCATCTTCGGTGAGTCCACGACTCATCAAATAGAAGAGTTGTTCTTCGCTGATTTTACTGACAGAGGCTTCATGCCCCATGATGACTTTTTCGTTGCCAATTTCGATATATGGATAGGTATCGGAACGGCTTTTATCGTCTAGGAGCAACGCATCACACGCCACATTGCTTCTGGAATTGGTGGCTTCTGGTGCAATTTTGAGCAATCCGCGATAGCTGGCGCGTCCACCATCTTTACTGATGGATTTGCTAATGATTTGGCTGGTGGTATTGGGTGCAAGGTGGGTGATTTTTGCCCCTGCGTCCTGATGTTGCCCTTTGCCTGCAAAGGCAATCGAAAGGACTTCGCCATGTGCGCCTTCGCCAGCCAAAATGACGGCGGGATATTTCATGGTGAGTTTACTGCCCAAATTGGCATCTACCCATTCCATTGTGGCATTTTTATGTGCTATAGCCCGTTTTGTTACGAGGTTATACACGTTATTTGACCAGTTTTGGATAGTCGTATAACGGCAACGCCCACCATCTTTAACGATGATTTCCACCACCGCACTATGGAGGCTATCGGTGCTATAGGTGGGGGCAGTACAGCCTTCCACATAATGCACATATGCGCCTTCATCTACGATGATGAGGGTGCGTTCAAATTGCCCCATATTGCGGGTATTGATGCGGAAATAGGCTTGCAGGGGCATTTGCACCTGTACCCCGGGTGGCACATAGATGAAAGACCCACCCGACCACACAGAGGTATTGAGGGCGGCATATTTATTGTCGTTGAAGGGGATAATGGTGCCAAAATGTTCTTTTACAAGGTCTGGATAGTCGCGCAATGCCGAATCCATATCCAAGAAAATCACGCCCTTCGATTCGAGGTCTTTGTGGATATTGTGATAGACCGATTCTGAATCATATTGAGCCGATACCCCTTGCAAGAATTTTTGCTCGGCTTCGGGAATACCCAATTTGTCGAAGGTGTCTTTAATTTCGGCTGGGACATCATCCCAATCGCGCTCAGAACGGTCGCTGGCGCGGACATAATAGTAAATGTCGTCATAGTTGATGTCGTTCAACATACCACTTCCGCCCCATTGCGGGGTTGGGCGGCTGGCGAAATGCTCATAGGCTTCTAAACGGATTTTTGTCATCCATTCTGGCTCGCCCTTCATGGCGCTAATTTGGCGTACCACATCGGCATTGATGCCTTTTTCAGAGATGAATTTATATTTTACATCATCATCATGAAAGCCATACGCACTATCATAATCTTCACGAATACCTTTTAGCGAAGATTCTTCTTCTGTCAGTTGTTTTTCACTTGGCACAAAATCAGCCATGAGAATAACCTTTCTGCCCTATTCGGCGACTACACTATTATACTTTTCACGTACCCAGTCGTAGCCTTGTTCCTCAAGCCGTAATGCGAGGTCTGCGCCACCGCTTTCCACAATTTGCCCAGAAAACATCACATGAACAAATTGGGGTTTGATGTAATTTAAAATCCGTTGATAGTGGGTGATGACCAATACGCCTAAGTGAGGTCCGCGCAAAACATTGACCCCTTCAGAGACAATTCGCAAGGCATCAATATCCAAACCAGAATCGGTTTCGTCTAATACAGCAACTTTTGGCTCTAATACTGCCATTTGCAAAATTTCGGCACGTTTTTTCTCGCCACCGCTAAATCCATCATTCAAATAACGCCCTGCAAAACTGTGATCCATTTGGAGCGAATCCATTTTTGCCTTCATCAAACGGCGGAAATCGGGAATCGAAATGCCCTTGCTATCGGGATCAATATCTTTCATACGGGCATTGACCGCATGACGCAAGAAATTTGCGAGCGTGATACCGGGGATGGCGACAGGATATTGAAATGCCAAAAACATACCCAAGCGACTACGTTCATCTGCTTCAAGTTCAAGTACATTTTCGCCATCAAAGAAAATTTCACCATCAGTTACTTCGTAGGCAGGGTTGCCCATCAATACATTGGCTAAAGTGCTTTTGCCAGACCCATTAGGTCCCATCAACGCATGAACTTCGCCCTGATTAATTGTTAAATTGACACCACGCAAAATGGGTTCTTCTTTGCCTTCAACTCTTGCGTGTAAATTACGTATTTCTAATGTTGCGCCCATTCAGGGGTTAACCTCCTCGTTATGGCTTCTTATTAAAGTTTAATGCGGGTTAAATTTAGATTGTACCCTATAGTATACACTTGAGTATATCAACGCCCTTGTGTGGATGTCAATATTTATGATAGAGTTTATAAAAATTAATCAACGAGTTTCATCAAATGCTCATTTTCTGTGGATAAAATGATGGTACTCATCATCAAAAAAGGATAAAAACACATGTCTGATAACACCAGCATCAAAACAGAAGAGGGTTTAATAGAGGCATTGCGCTCTGTGGTTGACCCCGAAATCGGAATGAATATCATCGAATTGGGATTGATTCGGCATACCGATATTCAACCTGACCGCGCCAATATCACGATGATTATGACCACCCCTTTTTGCCCCTATGCACCACAATTGTTAGAACAAACCCGACGCACCTCACAAGAATATTTGGGTGTGCCGACAACTATCGAGATGGGATTGGAATTATGGGATCCAAGCATGATGGAAGAAGGCGCGGCAGATGACTGGGGATTGTTTTAACTAATTTATCTGCAAAGGGCGCAAACGAATTGCGCCCTAGCCATATTTTTAGAAAAATTTATCGTTTAGGACGATTGTTGCGGATGAATTCGAGTGGGTCTACATAATCCCGTTCTAGTCTAGCCAAATCCATCGCGGGCCAATCTCCCGCATAGCGTTCTAATGCGGTTGTGCGAACAATATCAAAGTGCAAATGGGCAGGATTTGGCACAGAAAGCGCCTTCCCAACCTCACCGATTTTTTGCCCGCGTGCAACTCTATCTCCAACTTTGACCACAACATTCTGCATGTGACCATAACGGCTATAATAAATTGCACCGTCTGGTGTGCGAAGTGGGTCATGACGAATGACAGTCACATTGCCCCATATCTTCATTTGTCCCTGAAAGATAATCGTTCCACTGGCGGTGGCATAAACAGGCTTGCCACGGTCATCATCCCACGACCCTAAATTGAGGTCTACCCCAGTATGATAAGCCCTGCGGTCAGAAATATATTGCTTGGCAGTATTTTTACCAAATCCAGTCGCATCACGCCAACCTGGGGGCCACAAAATAGTACCTTGTGCATCAGCTAATTTTTCAAATACGGGTGTATCAAACCCATCTGCTACAGGGATACCCGGATTAGGATTTCCACCATTGTTATTGTTGTTAATCGGCACAATACGGCGGACACGCACCGCATCAAAGGCGATTTCACGGTCTTTTTCGCCTGTGACATCATTCAAAAAGACTTTACCTGCATTCTCTTGTGTCTTAACGAGGTCAAAAATGCCCAATGACACCCATACATTACGGTAAATGGATTGATTAAGGTCTACAACGACTTCGGTATTGGTGCCACGAATCCCATGAATCTTATAACGTGCTTTTTTGGTGGTGGCATTTTTGGCTGGGATAAATACTGAAATCTGATAAATACCATCAGCAGGTAATGTCGCTTTCCATTCTGACCACACTTTACTCGTGGTTTCTTGAGTTGATGTATAACTAAATTTCCATGTCATTGCACCAGAAGTCTCTTTATATTCTGGTTGACCTGTATATGTGCCACTGCGATGACCCGGTTGACCAAAGAAAATGACTTTTTCGTCTGCAAAGGCAGTGCCTTGTGGTGGGGTATTGGTCAAATCGGTGCTAATACCGCCCGAACCAGTATTGCCACCCGTGGTAGACCCCGGTATTGGGAGATTCACCGCCGCCCATTGAGGCGTATCACCATAACGCCACCAACTTAACCCTTTTGCTTTATATTGTTGGGTGGCGAGCATATGTGCTTCTTGTTGCTCAATGAGAGGGGCATCACCTTGCAAAATGGGGATGATGGGCTTGCCATAGCCACCCCAAATTTGATACGTTTCTTCAAGTGTCGCCGCAACCGTCCTACGGAAGGTGCGCCAATACGACATCGTATGCACACTATTGACGAATGGCTTCCACTCGTTGGGATAAACAGTTTCATAATGCGCTTTACGAGGGTCTATACACAAACCAATATGAAAATTATTGCCGACACCCTGCCGTACCATCGTCATGAGTGGTTTAATCGGAGCGGGACCTGCTTTCCAATATCCCTCATAAGGTTCAACATCCATGATGATGGATTTCACACCCGGACGTTGCCCAACTGCAATCATGATATTGGCTTCGCCTTGAATGTCCTCCCCTTTCAACACAACCCACGCATGAAATTCGAGTCCGTGTTGTCCGAGAATTGTTACCCAACGGTCAACATCGGCAGGACCATTGACAGCGAGTTCACCACTATCAAATTTCCCTTGCCATGAATTGCCATCACCAACTTTAACCCAAACTTGCTTAACATTGGGCGTATTTTTACGGATATTTTGAGCAAATTGAGCAATGGTTTTTTCTGGTATAGCTGTTCCCTTCCAATGCCAAATTGCAATTTTGCCATCATAAGGGGTTGGTGCAGTATTCGCAGGTTGTGTATTTACAGGGGTAAATGAGACGACAGATGTCGATACCCACCCTGCGGAACCCGGTTGTTCAATCCATACCCAGCTATTGGTATTGGATTGGGCATAGTGTGTTACGACTGAATTGTTAAATAAATCACCTATATCAGCATATTGTGTCCCTGGACCAGAACGGATATTGGCAAAAGATGAGGTGGTTTTTGCAATAGATAACACACCATCCTTTGCCGATGTTGGCTTGGGAACAGATGGGGAACTCATGATATTGCTCCTCTTGTTGAACAAACGAAATTTTAACGCACTAATTGTTATTATAGCCCGATTTTTAATACCGATAGCTACGCTTTTACCACGATTCCATTTTCGCCATCAACAACTTCTCCGATGATAGCCACATTATCTCCCTCATTGAGCAATGCTTGGACTAAAGATTGTGCATTTTTCTCATTGATAGCGATGAGCAATCCGCCTGATGTTTGCGGGTCATATAGTAAATTTTGTTGATAGGCTGGTAAATCAGCTTCTAATTTTACCCATGATTCAAAATGATTTTTATTTCTAAAAAGCCCGCCTGCGAAAATAGATTGTTCTGCATAGGTTTGTGCGCCATCCATCCATAACAGCGATGAATAGTGAATATTAAACGACTTTTTACTGGCAGATGCCATTTCATAGCCATGCCCCATTAACCCAAACCCCGTAATATCCGTCATGGCAGACGCGCCAAATTTGACAGCTAACCGCCCCGCATGGTTATTGAGCCGACTCATGACGTTTATGGCATTTGCCAAATCAGAAGGGGTTACACGTTCATTTTTATGAGCAGTAGTGATAACACCAGAGCCGAGAGGCTTGGTGAGGATGAGTAAATCACCTGTTTTTGCCCCACCTTTTTGCAAAATATTTTTGGGGTGAATTTGACCTGTGACAGATAATCCATATTTCGGTTCTTTATCACTCACAGTATGCCCCCCTGCGATGACTGCGCCTGCCTCACGCACTTTTTCTGCCCCACCGCGTAAAATCTCGGTCAGGATTTCGACAGCATGGTCAATGCCATCGGGGAAAGCCACCAAATTAATTGCCATGAGGGGTTCCCCGCCCATCGCATACACATCACTCAACGCATTAGCCGCCGCAATCGCGCCAAAATGATAAGGGTCGTCTACCACTGGCGGAAAGAAATCCATCGTGGAGATAATCGCCTTGTCATCAGCCACCAAATACACTGCACTATCATCTGGTTCAGACAGTCCCACCAGAAGATTAGGGTAGTCGCTATTCGTAAAAATACCGCTTAGTGGGCGCAAAACTTGCGCCAAAAGGCTCGGATCGAGCTTAGAAGCTCAACCCGCGCAACTTGCCATCGCGGTTAAACGGGTGTGTCGAAAATTATTTGACATGCACAATCCATGCTTTCGTTAAAAAACCATTCATTTTAGGTGATAATCCAATTTCACTGTGACATACTCCCCATGCCTAACGGCAGGGGCTTCTGCCGTTAACACCAACAGCCTCACGACTCGCAAGGACTTCTGTTGACTGAGACAGTATGAGGCGATGACCCGCCTCTAAAATATTCATTGCCGCATTGTGGTCGCGCCCTAATGTGCTTCCACAATGCTCACACTTAAAAACGCGGTCAACTAACTCTAATTTTTGCCTATGACCGCAACGACTACAGTTGCCCGTTGTACGCTCCCAACGGCTTATCTTCACAACACGTTTGCCCCGTTTGAAGGCGACCCAATCCAACACCTTCACAAACTGGGAAAACCCTAAATCACTTACCTTGCGCCCCCAAAGACGCTTCATGGCATCAAGGTTCAAATCCTCAAACACCATCACATCATATTGGTCGCACAAATCATTGGCTAATTGAAAATGATAATCTAAGCGTTTAGTTGCGATACGAATATGACGGCGGTTGATATGCCACATACCCGCTTTGTGGTTGTTACTCTGCTTAACCTTGCGCGACACACGGCTTTGAATGGCGCGTAAACGGGGTAGGTCATGCTTGTAATACTGTGGCGATTCAATGGTTGCACCTTCGTCTGTCGTCAAGAAATGTGTTAAACCAAAATCGAAACCGCCGATTTTACCCATGCTGATTTGCTCTGGAATTTCCATTTTCTCGATGACACTGAAGCACAACCATAACCGCCCCGCCACATCTCGTTTGATAGTGACTGTTTTTATCACGCCATTTAGCGGACGATGATAAATAAATTTGTATGTTTTTTTGCCAATGCGGATTTTACGATACTTTTTGCCCTCTTGTCCGTCTAGCACATCCCATCCCGCTTGTTTCAACACAAACGATTTGAATTTCTTGACTTTTTTGAAATGGGGTAATCCGCCTTGCTTTTTGAAAAAACGGGTATACGCCTCATCCAGACGCTCAAGAATTTCCTGAACGGCTTGCGAACCCAAGTCTTTCCAATAGGCATATGGAGTCCGACGCATCCGCAGTTTGGCGATGTGTTTTTTCATGACATCCAACGGGATGTATTTACCAGCGAGTTTGTAGTACCGTCTTTGTAGCGCGAGTGCGTGATTCCAGATAATACCAGCAACATTGATTTGATGATGAAGTAACCCATCTACTTTGTTGTTGCGATACAATCGGTATTTATAGGTTTTCCGCACTTCGACCACGTTTTGCATCAGACTATTCCGCTTTTTTACTATCATTTCTATGATAGCATACTTTAAGTTACAATACACAAGCGCCTTATATCCCTAGGGGTCTTAGGGCGTTTTTTTGATAAAATCACACAAAATATCAGCGATTTCATCTGCTTGTGATATAATTTTGTTATATGGGTTTGTATAAGAGAGGACAAAGTTACATTGTCTGGTTCAACTCAAGAATTACTTAACTTATTTATCCGTCCTCCTGCCAATTCGGTCTATTTTGTCATCATTTTTGGATTGTGCCTCATTAGCCTGCTCATGTGTATGGGACACGAATTGCGCCAACCAGAAAAAACACAATATAGACGATATAGCCTTGCTTTTCTTGGGCTGACAATGGTTTGGGCATTGCCTCTCGTTGTGGCAATTTTTTCACTCATCAATGGCTCAAGTGCGATTACCTTATTACCACCGTTAGAACGATTTGCCATCACCATAACCTTATTACTCACCCTATGGGCATTTGCCTTGCCACACCCCGTCCTCAATCGGTTTATACAACTGGGGATTTTATTAAGTCTTGTGGGGTTGGTCATCACGATTCTGCAATGGTCACAAGTAACCGCCGAAACTGATTTTAACCTGAGTGTGTTTGCCATCTCGTGGACATTCACCCATAGCCTACTCGCTATTTTAGGTATTTTTTTGGTGGGGCGTTATTTTATCCAAATCCCCGATAGCCCCTTAAAATTTGTCACATTTTTTATTTTTGGGTTAAGTGCTGTATACACCCTCATACAAACCACACAGGGCAATCTCATTGGGGATGATTCTGGTGCGATGCGGTTGGGAATCGTTATTGGGATGACACTATTGCCCATGATTTTATATCGGGAAATTGTCGCAAGCCTCGCTGATGAAATTATTAAATCACAAACCTCATCGGCGATAACACCCCCTCCCCCCCCCTCTGTGCCAATGGAAACGCCTTCTCTATCCCCCGCAGGGCGTGAATCGGTGCAATTGCTCCGTGCATTAGGGATAATGTTAGATAGCACCTCCACTAGCCTGCCCACTGCCATCCTAAAAGCCGTCATTGATATGCTCAAAGTAGATGTTGCGGTATTGTTGCGCTTTAAGGATGCCAATTATGCCGATGTCGTTTTGGCGTATGACCGTGTATTTGAGCGTGAATTTTCTGGGATGTCTATCAACCTCAATAATCAACCGACATTAGCCAATAGTGTCGAGCGTCGCGCCCAACGCCCCTTACTGCCAGAACGCAATCATGAGGAACTGCACGATTTATATACCCGTCTGGATATTGAGACGATGGGACCCGCCTATTTTCAACCCCTCACCAAAGATAATCAGGTGGTGTCGGTTTTGATAGTGGCATTACCCTATACCACCCGCGAATTGACCAAACCAGAGGAAAGTTTACTTAAGGGGATTGCGGTGATTGCCGCAAATTTGCTCCAATTGGCGTATGTGGCACAAGATGCCAAATTGATGGCAGAAGAAAATGCCATTCAACAAATGGTCAACCGTGCCTTAACGATGCAACCCGTCAATGAAGCCGAGCATAAAGCCAAACAAAATCTCCAAGCGGAATTAGATGATGCCCGCAATCAAATTAACAAATTAACAAGCGAAATAGATTCCCTCAAATCGGCAGTGAATACCGAGCAAAAACGGGTTTCAGAAGAAATGGGCGATAGCCAAGAAGCCCTAAGCATGTCACAACGCATGTTGGCATTGAACATCACCAACGAGACGCTCCGCCAAGAACGCGATACACTCATTCATAAGCTACAACAAGCCGAAATTGCCTTGCATGGGGCATTGAATACATCAGATGAAAGCCGTTATAAAGATTATATTGAGAGCCTCAAACACGAAAAAGCGAGCCTAGAAGCCCAACGTACCATGTTGCAGGTGCAATTAGACGAATTACGGGCAAATGACCGTTTGATGATGCCTGCCGATTTCAAAGAGATGATAGACCGTATGATTTTGGAGCGCGATAACCTTATCAAAGAGCGCGATAGCCTTGATTTACGACTAAATGGGGTTCATCAACAATTAAGCGAAATTGGCATTGAACAGGGAGCAGACGGGTTGGTCAAATTGGTAGCACAACTCACCGACCAACGCTCAGAATTGCAAACTCAAAATACCACATTACAAACCAATCTCGCGGCATTACTCACAGAACGCGCCCGTTTGCAAAATCTCCATGAGCATGAACAAGAACGGGATATAACCATTCAGACCTTGCAAGCAGAATTGCAGAATTTAGCCAATGACCGTGAAGTTGCCATTCGCCAACGGGATAGTGTGCGTGCAGAATTTGATGCTGTTAAACAAAATCTGAAGGTGTTCAAAGGTAAATGGGCAAAATTGCAGGCAGAAGCCGATGCGTATGCCAAAGAATTACGTGCCATTCGTAATAATCAGCCCATATCATCCCCTACTCCAATCCAATTGGATGATTCATTGCCATCGAATAAATATGTCACAGATAACGCCGATTTACTCCTCGCATTGGTGCAAGAATTACGCACCCCCATGACCTCTATTACGGGGTATGTGGATTTGCTCCTGAGTGAGGCATCGGGCATTTTGGGTGAAATGCAACGCAAATTTTTGCAACGGGTAGCGACCAATGTTAATCGGTTGGGACTCATGCTAGATGACCTCATCCAAATCACAGAATTGGATACAGGGCATTTATCATTCCGTGCCGCCCCAATCAATATTGCCAATCTGATAGAAGACCTCATCACCAATACCGCCCTACACTTTAGGGAAAAAGGGTTAACGGTCAATTTGCATGTCCATGATAACATTCCAGACCTCGAAGCCGATAAAGATGCCATTGAGCAGGTATTTATGCAATTGTTTAACAATGCCTTTTTGGTATCCCCACCAAATAGTCAAATTGGCATCCGCGCCAGCAAACGTCAAGCGAGTTTAGATGGGGATGATAAGACCGATTGCGTGCTTGTGACCATTGAGGATAAAGGCGGTGGTATTAGCGAAGAAGATATTCCGCGTGTATTTGCCCGCAAATATAAAGCCGAAAATCCCTTAATTTCTGGATTGGGTGATACAGGCGTAGGACTTTCTATCGCTAAAGCGTTGATAGAAGCGCAAGGGGGGCGGTTGTGGGTAGAATCTCGCGCCAATGTGGGTAGTAGTTTTAGCTTTTTGCTCCCCATCACAACCATGCTACCGATGAAGGGGCAAAATCATGAATCGTAATCTCAAAAGTGAACTCCTAACTGCAATTTTTGTGTTGGGGGGCATCGCGCTTGCTATTGGGGCGATTTTTGTATTATCCCTATCGGCTCCGACTGAAAATAATGGTATAGCGACAGCGACAACAGCCAGTATGGTAGTAGAATCATCTGTGGATGAAAACCCAATCCCTACCGTATTAAATGTGACTGCCCAAAGTGCCATAACTACCAATACCCCAAATCCAATTGTCACACCAACCCTATCAAATTTACAATCATCGGCATTGGCAACTCTAACGGCATTTGCCTCAATTCTGACACGTACCGCAACCACATCACCAACACCGACCAACACATTTATCGCGCCAACAGCAACGGCTCGTACAACCAATACACCCGTTCCCCCAAGAGCTACTAATACCCCTTTGCCACCAACGACCACCAACACAACTGTTCCTGCCACAGCAACAAATACATCAATTCCGCCTACGGCAACCGCTCTCCCTACCAATACCACCATCCCGACGACTCGCCCACCAAATACACCCATTCCTGTTACATCAACAACTCGCCCAACCAATACCCCTCTGCCCCTCCCGACAAATACGCCTATTGTGGCAAATAATACTGCCACACCATCAGTAAACAATACCCCAACACCACCTATTTTGTTGAATGCAGAAGGTTGCCTAAACCCCTCTATTCAAATTACATCCCCACAACCGAATGAGCAACTAACTGAAAAATTTGAGGTTATTGGCACAGCAACCTTGCCCAATTTCGGCTTTTATCGAATCGAAATTCGCGCAGATAGCGCCCTCACCTATCAACGCATTACTGCGGTTCAACAAGTGGTCTATGCCGATGTTCTGGCAGAAATAGACCCTACAGAATACCCCAGTGGCATTTATTGGATTCGCTTGGTTGTGGTGGATAATCGGGGCAATATCGCAGAAAATGGAACATGCGCTATCCCTACGATTTTTGAATGAGACTACTCATTGACGGTGATATGGGCTAAACTAACCGCGCTAAAAACCCATCATGGTTGGAGATTGTCATTATGATTCGCACCATTATTTCTGGATTCGGGTGGATTGCCCGTATGATTGCCTTTCGACTTGTGCCTCTTATATTGATTGGCGCAATTTTATGGTCTGGCGCACAGGTGGTTAATGCCATTGGTCGCCAATTGAATGAACGAAATGCCTATGAATCGGTGCAGGATGGCTATGCAGAGACGGCGACATTTATCGCGCTCAATCAACCAACCAATACCCATACACCAACGGCGACAGCTACCCCGACTAGCACACCATCCCCAACACCAACCCATACCCCAAGTGCTACTAGCACACCTAGCCCAACAGAGACATCCACAGAAACCCCACCCCCAACATCAACTTACACAGAAACACCGACAGCGACCAATACCGCCACAGAGACATCGGTAGCGACTGTCACAGCACAAGTCATGATAGCGGCGCAGGTCTTTGTGACCAATACACCCCGCCCTGTGGTATTTGCGACCATCACACCAGTTCCCACAGAAGAAATCACAGCAGAGCCATCAACAGCCACCACACAGGCAACACAAGCACCGTTGTTTGTATCTGCTACACCACAAGCCACAACCCCTGTGCCAGCATCTGCCACACCAACCCCTGCTCCAACCAATACAGAGCTTGTGGCGATTCCCACAATTAGCGCCACCAACCCCCTCCCCACCTTACTTTTCCCAAATGATGTTGTTGCTGGGACAGTATTGGGTGGCACAGAAGTCCCCACACAAGTTCCGACTGTTCAACGGGATTATAATTTGGTGAATATCATCTTATTGGGTGGCGATAATGAACTCACCACCGATGGCTCTGTCCGTACCGATACGATGATTATCGTGTCTATTAACCGAGATACAAACACCGTCAATATGCTCAGTTTCCCCCGTGATTTGTATGTGTATATTCCCACACCCAATGGCATGATGAACCGCTTGAATGTGGTTTATGGTGTTGGTGAGAGTATTGGTTATACAGGCGGTGGTTTTGGATTGTTACGCCAAACAATTTTTTATAATTTTGGCATCAATGTCCATTACTACGCCAAAGTAGATTTTACGGGCTTCAAGAGCATTATTGATACCATTGGTGGCATTAGCCTCTCTGTAGACTGCACCTATCAAGACTATGCCCTTATCGGCGCAGAATTGCCCGATGGCACAGTAGATTTAGGGGATGGATTACGCCAATTGGGTGTGGGCTATTATGAAATGAATGGCGCACAAGCCTTGTGGTTCTCGCGTACACGTCATAATAGTAGTGACTTCGATAGAGGTCGCAGACAGCAACAAGTGATTCGTGCCATTTGGCGTAAGGCGCTTGGTACAGTCAATTTGAGCAATATCGGGCAATTGTGGGAACAAGGCATGAGCATTTTAGAGACGGATATGAAATTAGAAGATTTTATTGGTTTATTGCCAATTGGTCTTGGCTTAGATATTAGCCAAATCCGTAATTTCACCTTCATTCCGACCTATCACACAACCTCATGGACAGCACCCGATGGTGCAAATGTGCAATTGTTAGCCCCAGAGCCTGTTACACAATTGATGAATGACTTTTATCGTCCCCCCTCAGAGAGCCAACTTCTCCTCATAGGGGCGAGTATCGCTGTCTATAATGGGACAACAAATAATTTATGGGATAGAGTCGCATCAGACCGCTTGTTATGGGAGGGTTTTGGTGCTGTCGCGATGGGCAATGCAGAAGATACTGCCACCCCAGATACCATTTTGATTGATTATACAGGTCAACAAAAAGGCAGTAGCGCTCGCGAGATTGCCACCATTTTGAATGTCAAACCAGAAAATGTATTATCACAACCAGACCCCAATCGCACACACGATTTTGCCGTGATTTTAGGTGCAAATTACAATTCATGCCAAGGTGGTGTGGTAGATATTAGCGGTGATTAGAAATGCTAGTGAGGGACGGTAAAAAATGCCGTCCCTCATTGGCTATATCATCCAAAATCGGCTAACCGAACAAAACGGAGTGTGGGGCTATCACCATCTTCTACAATACCGCTCGTTTTTAATGCAGAAATAACCTCTTGTGCCTCTTGTGCAGTTAGCCCCAATACATCTTGTAAGGGACCCATCCCAATCCATCCCAAATAAGCAGTTAATGCCCGTGCTTGGTGCAATATGGTCGTGGGGATAACATTGGGCAATTGATTGATGATGGCTTGAGAGCGTGCATCTGTCGGCATTTTGAGTAACTGGGTGACACCTGTCTTTGCGCTCACAGGGGTTTGAGGTGTTTCTCCCTTGCGGGTTTGAAGTGCATTTTGCCAATAGGTGGTTGCCCGTTGAATTTCTTCTGCCGATACAGCACTCACCTCAATAGGTGTTGCCTCTTCCCCAATCAAAACAAACGCATCAATAAAGCGCATCAATGAACCATGAAAATTTTCGATTTTTTCTGGATATTTACCTGCCGCATTACGACTCAGGATTTTAATCGGAAAACGGGCTTGTAGCGCCTTTGGCACATGGGCATTATCCAATTGTGCGGCGGTCATCAAGACGTGAATCCCGATTTTTGCCCCATCTTCTAATAACGATTGTACAGGTGCGACCCAACGGTCTTTGGTTTGCATCCAACGTTCATCAGAGACCGAATCAATCACTAAAATGATACGGGGGAGCGATGGTTTTTGATTCCCGCGCAAATAATTATTATAGGCATCTAAAGTGGTTACATTTGCCTCAGAAAATCCTGCCCGCCGACGTTCTGCTTCTTTGATGAATCCATCTATCAATTTGACCCCATCTTCGGGTTCTGTGAGCATTTTCCCAAGCAGATGTGGCACATTCAAAATGGGTTTGAGCGCCCCCCCACTTTCGCCTGCTACAGCAATTCGTATTTCACTGGGAGTATTGAGCAAGGTGAGCAAAAAGAGTGTATTTTGCAATATATGAAATTTTGCACCTTCTGTGCCAATCACCAGTAATCCATCGAGGGTGGCTAAATCGTATAAAATGAGTTGTTGCAAAAGGGTATTCCCCAATGCCATCGCCAAAGTAGAGGGATTATCACGAAACGCATTCCGCAACATCAGACGACGTAAATTGAGGGGGATATGATTTTCTGTGCGGAGTAAAATGCCGATGGAATCTGGATTTTCTGGCGCAACAGGCATAAATCCGAGTTTCCATTGCCGATTTTCTTCTGCCAATTGCCCAATACTTTTGCGAATTTCGTTGGGTGTCACCGTCCGCCGATTTCCCAGCCTGCCAACACTTTCTGGTTTGGCAATGAAGAGGGTATAAGAGGGTGTTGGCAACACATCAATAATTTTGACAGGGGTATCTAGGTCTGCCAATTTGGTCTGTAACAAAGTCATTTGCTCGCGGATATCCGCTTCTGAAAGTGGCATTCCGCTACCTTGTTCCAAAATATCGGCAATAGTAGGGGTTAGCCAGTGATTATCATCCACACGACTAAACAATTGTGGCATGAGATTTGTCCTTTGCGATAACAAGATTGACGCGCATCGCCTATAATAATAACGCAAAGTGGTTCATTACTCCAAAGGATTTTATGTCATGAAATTGCATTTATCATATTGGGTATTGTATGGATTCATAATTTTGTCGTTAGTGGGCTGTGGTGGGGTTGGTCCAAGCGAAGAAGAGACAGCCCTACTGGTGTTAACCCCCCTCCCCGTTAGTGTTATTGAGGGTGATTGCGAAGATGCACCAATTTTAGAAAATTGGATTCAAACATTGGTATTTAATCAGGTGGAATTTGATAATTTTCTGAATAGCGCGACTGGAAAATCACGCTCAGAGCTTTATCGGCTTGTACAAGACTTGAATACGGTTGCTTTCACCGTTGCCAATACACCCATTTTATCGTGTGGAGAAGAAGCCTACACGCTCACCATTGCCGCTATGCAACAAACCCTCACTTCTATGCAAGCCTATGTTAATGCCGAGCGCCAAGACCTTGATGTGATTCTTACCAATGCTAAACGGAGTTTTGAGACGGCACAAGCCGCCCAAAATGAACTTATTGCCCAATTGGATGCCATGTATCAGCAAGGAAGCATAACCCCCACCCCATAAATAAAACAGAGACCTACTCATAACATAAAGTAGGTCTCTGTTTTTAGTGTCGGGGTATCCAGATTCGAACTGGAGGCCTCTTGCACCCCATGCAAGCGCGCTACCGGGCTGCGCCATACCCCGTTGGTATGATGAACGAAAGTATAATGGACAACATCTAAAATAACAAGCCTACATTTCCCCAAAAGCGTAGGTGAACCAACGGTTGACGCTCTCAAGCCACTTGGTTACACTCATGCACTATGAATACATCTAACCCCACTTCATCACCATTTTTTCGGTCACTCGCGGGATTCCTACGCAAACATACGTGGCTTGGCATCCCCTTATATGTCATTGTGCGCTTTTTTCGTCCCAAATATTCATTGGGTGCAGTTGGTGTTATTTTTAACACACAGGGGCAAGTGTTGCTGGTTGAGCATGTTTTTCATCCCAAAACTCCATGGGGATTACCCGGTGGATGGGTGAATCGGCATGAAGACCCCGCCACAACCGTTGTACGCGAATTACAAGAAGAGTTATCCATCACCGTAACAGTGGAACGAGTAGTAGCAGTACAATCCCTCACCCATAATCACCTAGACCTCGCCTATTTATGTCATACCTCAGAGCCAATTGGTAAACTGAGTAATGAACTTTTGGCATACGAATGGTTTGATATTGATAAAATGCCACGCATTTTGAGTTTTCACTTTATCGCTATTCAGCAAGCACGCCAATTCTTTCAGTAAACGGAGTTTTTTATGGTAACATCCACAAGCAACCGTAGAAAAAAGAGTCGCCCATTTTTTTTGCGTTTATGGGTAATTTCGGTAGCCTTTTTATTGGTATCCTCTGGGTTATTTACTTATGAATTATTGGCGTTTAGCCAAAGCGCAACCCGACTCGCTCCGAATTTGATAGTCGCAGATATTGATGTGAGCAACCTCCCCCCAACCGAAGCCCGCATCCTATGGGAACGTGCTTATGCACAACCCGTCATTTTATATTATGACGATAGCCCCATCGTATTAGACCCGTCTACCGTTGGGTTTCGCCCAAATGTGCAGACCATGTTAGCCTCTGCCCAAAATATCAATACAGCATTGGGGAGTTTTTGGGAGCGATTTGTCCAATACCTGACCCTGCAAGATACCACCCAACCAGTGAATATCCCTCTATCAGCAGATTTGCAACGAGGCTTATTAGAGCAATTTCTGCGCGATATTTCTGCGCGTTATGACCGCCCACCGGGCGAACCCGGTTTTGACCCTATAACATTGACCACATTCGATGGTCAACAAGGGTTTGCTATAGATATTCCCCAAGCCATGCAATTAGTCGAAGCCGCACTCAGAAGCCCCATCAATCGTACCGTGATATTGCCAATAGGGGGCGCAACATCCAATAAACCAACCCTAAAAACGCTACAAGACCTCATTATTGCCTATTTTGATTCACAAGGGTTTATTTATGATGGTGTTTCAACCATCGGCTCTGTCTTTGTGATGGATTTAGCTACAGGGGAAGAAATTAATTTATTGGGCGATGTTGCCTTTACATCTGCCAGCACAGTTAAATTACCCATCATGCTCAATTATTTCCGTAGCCAAAATAATGAACCCACACAAGAAGAAGCATGGCTTTTGGCGCAATCCATGTTATGTAGTCGCAACTCCTCATCAAATCTGTTGATGGAGATTACAGGGGGTGGTAATGTGTTCAATGGAGTTGCACAAGTAACCCAAACAGCACAATTTGCGGGCGCACGTAATACCTTTTTATCTTCACGACTTATTGAAGGAGTGGCAGGTGAACAACTCGGCTCAATTTCGGTTACACCAACATCCCCCAATAGTGGTTTTGATACCAAACCAGACCCCTTTAACCAAACCACTACAGAAGATATGGGGACATTGCTCACCATGATGTATGACTGTGCGAATTATGGTTCTGGACTCATCACAGCATTTCCCAATGGCGAGTTTAATCAGGTTGAATGTCGGCGTATGTTAGAATTGATGAGTGCCAATGACCTAGAGCGCCTCTTACAAGGCGGTATTCCAGAAGACATTAGAATTTCGCATAAAAATGGTTGGCTCGATGGCACAGTTGGAGATGCAGGGATTATTTACCCGCCCAATGGCAGAAATTATATTTTGGTTGTCTATTTATGGGAAGATACTGATTTTCAAGATTTTACGCGGTTGTGGCCCATCGTAGAAGATATTTCGCGGGCAGTATGGAATTATTTTAGCCCAGAATTGGCTTTATCAAGTCGCCGTGAATTACCAGCAACTGCACGCGACTGCGAAAATAACTACCTTCCACCGTTTGGTCAGGTAAATTTAGACGACATTAATGCGTGGCGCAATCAATGAGCATAATATTTTTCTAAAATAAGCTGATTGCGATTATTCAAATAGCGATAAGTCACGCTATCCATAAATTTTTTGACGATAGCAATGCCCCACCCCCCGACTTGACGTTCATCTAAAGAGGTATGAGGGTTGGGGTCTTCTTTGTCGAGTGGATTAAATGGTTTTGCATCATCCATCACAATAATAACAATGTGGTCAGTATACGCCCGACAAACCACATCAATGACCTCATTTTGACCATTATATTGATAGCCATGTTCAATGACATTGGCGCAGATTTCTTCTAAAGAAATCCAGCACCGATGTACCATTTCATCAGAAAACCCCGAAGAACGCGCAAATCCAGCTACAAATTCACACGCTTTTTCGACATTTTCCATGATGGCTACAATTTGTAGGTGTTCTTCATGAACCATAAGGATTTATCTGCAAGACTCAGTTGCGTGTGATTAATAACTAGCAACAGCTTCTAAACGAGTGGCAAAAATACGGACGAGTGTGTCTATCCCCGCCATTTCAAACACTTCCATGACCCGATTCGATGGTTGAGCAATGCGTAAATCACCCGAAGCACGCTTCACCTTTTTGAGTGCGGCAATAATTTCTCTTAAGCCAGCACTACTCATATAATCTACACCTGCAAGGTCTAAAACGATATTGACATGACCATCATCAATTGGGCTAGAGAGTGCCTCGCCTAATTGATTTGCTGTCATACTATCTACCCGTCCATTGACCTCAATTAAAGTAGCATTTTCTAAACCTGCCACATTTACTTCTAACATTTGTGTCACTCCTGCTGACCTGTATCGGTTTAGCTGAGATTTTTGTGAAAATTATCGCAAAAAGGCTATTTTATCAAGTGCCATGCGATATATAATAGGTTCAATATTCTGTTCAATTATAAACGAAAATTGCGATGAATTTAGAGACGATTGCCCTACTAACTGCCTTTTTTGCTTTGATGCTTTTTATTTTGCAACGCTCAAAACGTTCTTCACGTCGTTTGATACTATTTTTAATGATAGCACCAACCTTATTCCTGCGCCACTATGCGATGAGCAGAGGTGTAGAATCAGAAGCATGGACAGCCTTTTTCCTTGCCATTTTTATCAATTTCATATTTTGGGTATTAATCGGACGGTATAACCCCGTTGCGAGTAAAGAAATCCATGTACTAGGGTTAGATGATTAAGGGGTATGAGAAAGACTCATACCCCTGTTATAGAATCATCCGATGATGTTGATAGGAATAATATTCGGGCTTTGCATCATGACCACGCTGATACGCGCTGCTACAGCCTGCACAATGGCATGAAATGCCAAACCTGCGGGACTATCGGGGGCATATGCCATCACTGGTCTGCCATAATCACCACCTTCACGCACACTGGCTTGAAGTGGAACACGTCCCAAAAATGGGATATTACGTTGCTTGGCTAAGGCTTCGCCACCCCCACTGCCAAAAAATTCACCAGACATATTTTCAACAACACCCAAAATAGGGACATTGAGCTGGTCAAACATCGCCGCCCCACGTAAGGCATCTGCTACAGCAACCTCTTGGGGTTGTGTGACGATAATTGCACCTGCCAGAGGGAATGATTGTGCCAATGATAACGGTGCATCACCTGTACCAGGGGGCAAATCCACGATGGTATAATCCAAATCACCCCAATCTACATCAGTGAAAAATTGACGGATTGCGCCATGAAGCATGGGTCCACGCATAATCATGGGCTTGTCGGCATCAATTAAAAAACCTGTACTCATGATTTTTACCCCATAGGCTTCGATGGGAATCATTTTATTGTTTAATACTTTGGGTCTGCCAGAACTAAGCCCCGCCATTTGGGGGATATTAGGATTAAGGATGTCGGCATCAATTAACCCAACTTTTGCGCCTGCTTCGGCTAATCCAACTGCCAAATTTATTGCAACAGTGCTTTTCCCCACGCCACCCTTACCACTACTCACAGCGATAATTGTCCGCATAGAGGTTTGCAATAACCCATGAATCCGTTTATCAGTGGGTACTTGGGCATCCCATTGAATGTCAAGGCGTTTGATACCCGCAACCTTGCCAACAACTGCCTCATTGCATCGCTCAATAAACACATTTTTGAGTGGACAGGCTGGTGTTGTGAGGACGATGGTAAATTTTGCCACATCGCCTGTTATGCTTAAATTACGTATCATATTGAGCGATACAATATCACGGTGAAGTTCTGGCTCAATTACAGTAGATAAGGCTTGCATCACTTGGTCTTGAAGTGCCATAGTAGCTCCTTACATAAAGTTTATTCAGACCCCTATCGTACTCTATTTATGCCTACTATAAAAGGACTTTCGTCTTATTTTAGGCGGAGTGCCTGTGTTTTCACTTTTTCCCAATACCGTGAAAATCGCTTGAGGTCTATATTGCCTTCTATCCTGACAAACGGTTCAATTTTGCATACTTCTAATCGGCTTCCCTTTGGCATTTGGCTGATAACGCGCTTGCAAATATCCTTAAAATGGGGACTAGGGCTTTCTACAGTGAGGATACGGGTCGCATTGTTTTCTTGGGAAAATTGAACCAGTTCTTGTGCAATATCGCCTCTCCTGATGATGACAGGTAACTCTAGTAAGCATTCGTATATAAATACAATTCGCTTGAGTGAAATATGCCATTCTGTGAGTAGTTTTTCATCCCAGACAAATAAGGCAGGCGCATTTTTGCCTTCTAATAAGGCGGGGTTATAGGGACTAAGATTATCACCATGAATCCAGATGATGGTGTTCATTTTTTTCTCCGTTGATTGTGGTTATTACGAATTCATATTGGGGAATAAATCAGCTTCTAGCGTCTCATAAGTGCCTTCAAAATCGCATTTACCGTAGAGTGGACAGGTTTTGCAATAAATAGCACCCGTGAATTTTTCTAAATTTTCGCGGTTAAAAAAATAAGGCTTTTGGCTAAATGTGCTGGCAACCCATTGCCATGATAAATTATTGCTGGCAGGGTCTCCATCGAGCAAATGAGTCAAAAACCAACGCGCCCCTGCTTGCCATTTTATCTTTCGATGATGCACAATATAACTCGCTAAATACATACGGGCATGATTGTGTAAATAGCCTGTTTCGCGCAGTGTGTTGCTAAATGCGTCTATACACGCTAATCCAGTTGTTCCATTTTCAATATCTTTAGGCAAGGTGTCATCATAAGTGGATGAGGAGTACCCTGTTTTATAGGATTCTCTATCTACCCAAATAGCATCGCCAAGTTGAGCATAGAGACGTTGCCAATAATCGCGCCACCCAAGTTCACTGATAAATTTTTCCGCATCAAATGGGTTATCTACTTGTGCTAGGGCATAATTTCGCACTTCCGCCAAACTTACTATACCGTGTCGAATATAAGGGGATAGATAGGTGACATCACCGTCGAAATAATTTCGTGTTTTGGCATATTGTTTTACTCTTAGTTTTTTAAGCCGTTTTTCTGCCTCTGCCCTGCCCCCTTTTGTTTCACTGATATGCTCGTTATCAGTTGTATTGGGGAATTGCTCTTTAAGGTATTCGATTAGCTCATCACGATTAATGAAATCTCGGCGCATATTGGTCATGGAATTCCCTTTTTTGATTTTGCTTTTTGCCTACACTTGTCACTACAGTATTTCACATCGTCCCAATTCCGTTCCCATTTTTTTCGCCATGTGAATGGTCGGTTGCAGGTCGCGCAGATTTTATTTGGTAGGTTTTCTTTTTTGACTTTTTTGTTCATAATTTTCTTTTTCTAATGACTATATGAAAAAAATATCTCATAAAGGTGAGATAGATATGAGTAGGAGAAATAAAAAAGCAGAGAAAAAATCTCTGCTTTTGATAAGGCACTTGCTAGAGGCTGGCTATTCGCCACCACCTTCTTCTTTTGCGGCGCGTTTCCGTGCCAATGCCGCTTCGCGCTTGGCTTTGCGTTCTTCTGCGCTTAGTTCTTCTTTGACCTCAGTTACAGGCGCATCGGTAGCAACAGCTTCAGCCACAGGGGTCGGTGCGGGTGTTGCCGCTTTTTTGGCATCCGCATCGGCTTGTTTCTTCTTGGCTTTAATCACATCGCTATGTTCCCAACCGCCGCGTGCTTGCATTTCTTCATAAGCGGTGGTTGGTGCAATGCTCTTCCAATAACTAAAAGGTTTAGACAATTTTTGCTTGTCATGAATATGTGCTGTTGTGCGGTCATAGCTTGCCATTTCATAGTCATGATCCATTTTAATGGCATCAAATGGGCAAAATTCCGCACAATAACCACAATTCATACAAATATCAATGTCAATGAAAAATGCTTCTGGTTCTGGCACAGGACGCTTGGTTACTGGGTCTTCGCTACGGATAATCCAAATACATTGTGGTGGACATACCTTCGCACAAATGCCACAACTGGTACACCAATCATGACCCGGACGGTCTGGGTTATCATCATCTTCAACAACCAAAAATGGCACAAACCGAAACCGTTCTGGTACAGCAATTTTTTCGTCTGGATATTGAACTGTATACGACCCGCGTGATTTTGGTCCTTGGCGGGTCTCAAAATTGTCTGAATCTTTGCTATATTTGCGCCACCCATAGCGCAAATCATCCACATATGTGTTGATGAGATGCTTAAAGGTGACGACTAATCCCTTAAAAATGCCTCGTCCGTACATAATCCCTCTTAACGGTCTGTCTCGCCCAACACAATATCAATACTACCTAAAATTGTCACGACATCTGCCACTTTATGCCCCTTAGACATAGCACCGAGCGCAGTCAAATTGGTAAAACTTGGGGCGCGGATATGATAACGCCATGGATTTTGTGTCCCTTTGGGGTCGCCCGCAGAAACCACATAATATCCCAATTCACCTTTTGGATTTTCGACACGTCCATACGATTCCCCAACAGGAATACGGGGTGAATAAGCCCCTTGCTTGCCACCTGCCCATACTTCTTGACCTTTGGTAGCTTCGAGGCGTGGCAAAATTTGGCGCAAAATCCGCAGGCTTTCGCGCATTTCGCGCATCCGCACCATATAGCGGTCATAAATGTCGCCTTGTTCGCCAACAGGAATATCAAAATCCAATTCAGAATAAATGCTATATGGCTCGGCACGGCGCACATCGTATTGAACACCACTACCGCGCAATAATGGACCCACAGCCCCATACGCCACAGCCATTTCGGGGGTTAATATCCCTACCCCAACACAACGCGAGCGAATGATTTCGTTTTCATTGAGATAAAATTCGTATTCATCCAAGAAACGAGGCAGACGTTCTGTGATAATATCGGTCAAATATTCCATCGTATCAAAATCGCGGATACGGTCATTGACCATATTCATCACGCTCTTAATGCGGTCTGGCAAATCTTTGAAGATGCCACCAAAACGCATGTAATTGCACATGAGACGTGAGCCAGCCGTTGCTTCAAAAAAGTCGAGGATTTTTTCACGTTCATTATTGGCGTACAACATTGGGGTGAAGAATGCACCCAAGTCGTTGAGCAAGAAGCCGATTGACCACAGGTGGTTCACAATACGGGTTAATTCTGCCATCAATACCCGAATCACTTCTGCGCGATAAGGCACAGGGGTATACCGTGACCCTTTTGCCATCAATTGTTCGATTGTCAACGCATAGCCTAAGTTATTGCCCATGCTCGATAAATAATCGAGGCGGTCTGTGAATGGCATGTTATGGAGATAGGTGTTGCGCTCCCCAATTTTTTCGTGATTGCGATGCAGATACCCCATAACAGGTTCTAGGGTCTCAATCGTTTCGCCATTAAGGGTGATAACCATGCGGAACACCCCATGCGTACTCGGATGATGAGGACCCATATTCACGACCAAACGGTCTGTTTTCATGCCATCACCACCGAGTGATTGCACATCTACACCCAAACCCAAATTGGAATAGATAGATTCTTCAGAAATATCAGTAAGGCGACTCAGGTCAAAATCCGCAGGATATTTGACATTTTTGCCATACGGATTCATTTCTTCTGAACGGCGTACTTGCCCACCGGGCCAACGACTACTGAATGGTTTATATTCATCTTCATAGTAGGCTTCTTTCCAATCTTTCCGCATAGGATGACCATAAAAGCCTTCCCACAACAAAATACGCTTGAGGTTGGGATGCCCTTCAAATTTGATACCATAAAGGTCGTATGCTTCGCGTTCTTGAAAATCTGTGGCGGGATACACATCCACCAGCGATGGAATGACAGGATTATCACGCGGGGCTTGGGTTTTGAACACCAATGCACTCCCACCCGACAAGCGATAGGCATGATAGACCATTTCCATATCACTATCTGGCGATGAAATCCCCATATAATCTACCGCAGTAGCACTAGACAGGTAGTTATACCCCAATTCATCACGCATGGTTGTCGCCACATCCACCAAATGGTTGCGGTCAACAATCACGCCGCCATAGCCTTCGCGGGTGTCTTTGCTGACAATATTAGGGTATTTCTCAATTAAATAATCCACCACCCCATCGGTGGTCTGAATATCGTGTTGGGTTTGTTCTATCGAAACTTCATTCGTCATGTTAGTCCCCTTATGCCGTCACTGCTTCGCGGGCTTTTTTACGGGCAACCGCTTCTAGTCGTTTGCGTTTGATAATTTCTAAGGCGGCGGCATCACGTTCAATCCCCCCACCCCCACCGCTCTCTGTGGCGGTAGCTGTTGCCAAAACCTTTTTCGGTGCCGATTTTTTTAATTGGAACGGTGGCAATTCGCGCACACCATACGGCAACCCCTTCGCAATCAATTCTGCCTGACGGCGAATCAAATCCATTTGACGTGGGTCAATAATATCGGGTCCCAAAATGGGGATTGGGGTTGGTTCTGATGGTCCAACACCATACCAAGGCACATCGTCTTTATTCGCCAACGATTGTCCATCAATTTTATATTGCAAGGTAATTAGCCCATGTAACAAGGCTTGTGGGGTTGGAGGACACCCCGGAATATATACATCTACTGGTAAATATTTATCTACGCCAGAGACGACATTATAACCTTCTTTGAATGGACCACCGCCACTTGCACAAGCACCCATCGCAATAATATATTTGGGTTCTGGCATTTGGTTATAGAGACGCACGATGGGGACAATCATCTTTTTGGTAACAGTACCAGAGACAATCATCAAATCCGATTGACGAGGGCTGGCACGCATGACTTCCATCCCAAAACGAGAGAAATCGAAGCGTGATGCCGCTGTCCCAATCATTTCAATGGCGCAACATGCCAACCCAAACAACATGGGCCACATCGAATTACGCCGACTCCAGTTATAAATCTTACTCAAACTGGTTATCGCAAAATTTCCCTCTAACCCGTCTGGGAGGGGAAATTCGGTATCGTGTAAATCATTCAAATTTAACTCAGCCATGAACTGTCACGCTCCTCATACCATTCGCGTAAAATATCACTCAAAATTTTATCATTAGCCAGATGTGCATCATCTGCAAACTCTGGCAACGCGATAATCCACTGATATAACTGCTCGATTCCCACACCCTCCACATCCACATCAGGGTATTGTTCCATCAATACCAACACAATCTCGTAAGAATTATCCCAATAAAGTGCCATATTTCACTAGCTTACCCTATTTTGGACGGGAGTGCGATATGCCACCCTGTCCAATTATTCGCGGTTATCAATTTGAGCGCGTTGCAACTGCCCACTGAAATCAACATATACCGATTTCCATTCCGTAAAGCTATCGAGTGCCGATGAACCTGCTTCACGCATCCCGTTACCTGTGCCACGAGTGCCACCAAATGGGAATTGAATTTCTGCGCCTGTCGTGCCGTGATTGATATACACAATACCTGTAGTCAAATCACGGATGGCGCGAAACGCCGCATTAACATTTTCGGTGAACAAGCTACTCGACAACCCGAAGGCAGTATTGTTATTGACATGAATCGCTTCATCCAATGAAGCCACTTCAATCACAGATAGCACAGGTCCAAAAATTTCTTCTTGTTCCACGCGCATCCCCGCATTCACACCATCTAAGATGGTCGGCATAAAGAAAAAGCCTTTGGCAATATCGGCACGTTTTCCGCCGATAAGGATTTTTGCGCCATCGGTCTTAGCAACATCCATATAACCAGAAACTTTGGTGAGTGCTTTTTGATTGACCAAAGGACCCATTTGCACCCCGTCTTCAATGCCATAACCAACTTTAATGGTCTTGGCTTTTTCGACTAAGGCTTCCATGAGCTTGGGCTTAATCCCTTTTTGGACAATCAAACGGCTAGTAGCCGTACACCGTTGCCCAGTAGTCCCAAATGCGCTCCAATTGATGGCATCTACCGCCAAATTGAGATTGGCATCATCCATCACAAGAATGGCATTTTTACCGCCCATTTCGAGTGTTACCTTTTTGCCCAATGTGGCGGCTTTGGCATATACACCCAAACCAGTGGTAGTAGACCCTGTGAATGAAATCACACGCACACCCGGATGTGCCACCAGCGCAGAACCCGCTTCCCCTGCTCCTGTAACCAAATTGAGTACACCAGCAGGCAATCCAGCATCAGCAAATACTTGCACAAATGCCGCAGATACGGCGGGGGTGTCTTCACTCGGTTTCCAAACAACACAATTGCCCGCCACCAATGCGGGGAGCATTTTCCAGCTTGGCACAGCAACTGGGAAATTCCATGGAGTCACCAAACCGACCACACCCACAGAATCACGAAGCGCCATACCAAATTTATTTGGCATTTCCACAGGAGCAGTATACCCCTGCAAACGTCGCCCTTCCCCACCCATATAATACGCCATATCAATGGCTTCTTGCACATCACCACGCGCTTCTGCCAACACCTTACCCATCTCTTGGGTCATCAGGCGGGCAATTTCTTCTTTGCGTTGTAATAAAATCTGAGCCACCGCATACAAAATTTCGCCACGGCGGGGAGCTGGTGTTAAGCGCCAATCGGGATATGCTTTTTTAGCCGCCATAACAGCCGCATCTACATCGGTAGCATTGCCCTTTTGTGCAATTGCAATCACTTCTTCTGTGGCAGGATTAATGCTCTCAAATGTCTCACCAGAGACAGAATTGACCCATTCACCGCCAATAAAATGACGAATTTGGTGCGTCATAATGAATAAATCCCTTTTTTCTTATGCTGATGAATATTTTTTATTTTCATCAGCAATATCAGTATAAAAAATTTTAAGTGAGATTGTCAAATATTTCACAAACAATCAAACACACCGCATATTTCTATGCGATAAAAGTGGTTCTATTGTAGCGCAAAGGGATTCAGAACGCTACTTGCTTATTCTGCCAAAATCACCCGTGCGCCCTCAGTATCAATCTGAGTCGCATAGGCAATCGAGCCAAGTCCTTGTGCCTCATAAAATTGTTTCATCGCCATAGAGACCGTTTGGGCAATATCGGCAGAATCGCATAACGCGCAAAGGGTCGGACCTGCCCCACTAATCACCAAACCCAATGCCCCATTCGATTTGGCACAGTCGCGTAATTCATACATATAGGGCATCAAATGAGCGCGGGCTGGCTCTACAACTTCATCTAATTCCATTGCTTTGGCGAGTGCCACCAAATCTCCCCGATTCAGTGCCTCAAAGAAACGTGCAATCCCCGCCGTTTGGCGAATCATCGTCTTAAGGGAAATCATTTGTGGCAATACTGCACGCGCCTCTGATGTCAATACAGCGACATTCGGCGTGACCAGCGCAAAGTGCATATTATCGTGGATAGGCAACTGCACCACGCTATCGGATGTTAATCCATCCACCAACAACAACCCGCCCAACAAACACGGCGCGATATTATCGGCATGATACCCACTCACCAATGCCTCCCCTTCCATACACGCAGGGAGCAATTCCTCTTTGGTCATGGGAGACCCCAACAACGCATTCACCGCCACCACGCCCGCCACCGCACTAGAGGCACTACTGCCCAAACCACTAGCCAGTGGTAAGCCTTTTTTGACCGTAACAGCGATGCCATCTGTCCGATTGAGCTGTTTGAGATATGCCATTATCGCTACCGATGCCGTATTTTTAAGCGGGTCGCGGGGCAATAAGCCATTATCTCCTTCTATATCAACAATAACCACTTCTGGCTTATCGTGATGCGTCACTTCGACCACATCACCCAACGATTGAAAGGCTAATCCCATAATATCAAACCCGATACCCATATTTGCCATGGTAGCAGGGGCAAAGGCTTGTACTTTTTGATAGGTGTTTGCGCTAGAATTTATCGCCAAAACTGTTATCCTTAATGACATTCTAATAAAACAACCAAGAGGTTACACCAATGTCTAGCAAACTACAATGTATGGATTGCCAGAAAGAATACCCCCTCAATTCGGTTATTTATGCCTGTCCCGCCTGCGGTGGCTTGTTGGATGTCCAACATGATATGAATTATCTGCGCGGAATCGTCTCTCATCACTTATTCGATTCGCGCATTGGCACATTTCAAGCCCCTTATAACAGTGGTGTGTGGCGTTATAAAGAACTTATTTACCCCGATGTGGATGTTACACATATTGTTAGCAAGCCAGAAGGCAATACAAATCTGTATCATGTGCCAAAATTGGCGACATGGGCGGGTTTAGACACCCTTTATCTCAAGCATGAAGGCGAAAACCCCACAGGTTCATTCAAAGACAGAGGCATGACAGGCGGTGTTACCCATGCCCGTGTGTTGGGAATGAAACGGGTGTCGTGTGCCAGCACAGGCAATACATCCGCGGCACTCGCTTCATATGCCGCCTCTGCCGATATGGAAGGTGTGGTCTTTTTTGAGAATAAAAATATTGCCGTCGGCAAATTATCACAAGCCGTTGCGTATGGGGCAACCTGTATTCAAGTAGATGCCGATTTCGACAAAAATCTCGAATTGGTACGCGAGGTCTCTATCCGTTTGGGGATTTATGCCCTCAATTCAATTAATCCCTTCCG
>JANRKU010000009.1:0-44165 GCA_033763335.1 bacterium | reverse complement strand
ATACGAGGCTAAAGCCTCTAGTACAGCCATTACACCACCTAAATAGGCAGGATTGTAATGGCTGACTAGCACGCAAGTGCGTATGTCAGCCACAGAATAAGAAAATATTTTACACCGTCTTTATTTACTAACAACCATTATCATGCCCCTACACCCCTATCAACCGAGTAACTATGACAAACATTCTACAAACTATCCAACAAGCCCAATTCTCAGATAAACCCCAAGCCGAAGCCTTGCTCATCACCTTCATCCGCGAGACATTCGATTTATCGGTGCAATCTGTCGAATTGCGCCCACTTGCCACATCACTCAATTCATTCAATGGCTTCATCACTCTCACCGATGGCAAAAAATTATTTTTCAAAACACATACCGAGCAAGATACAGTCATTGATGAATACTATAACGCCCGTTTGTTGGCGGATGTGGGTTATCCCATCATTCAGCCCCTCTATAGCACCACCAAGACAGGGCAACAATTTTTGATTTATGAGGTCATCACATCGCCATCTGTATTTGATGTTGCGTGGGATTTGGAATTGCGCCAAGCGCGTGGCGATAATAGCTTTTTAGCCGAATATAATACCCTCAAGCAAGCTCAAAACAACGCTGATGATGCTCTATTCACCTATTATCAAAACACCCTAGAAGCCCCTACCCCGACACCAGATGCCCCCATTCACCAATTGTTTTATCATCGGCTCACGGGTGGTCGCTATGACCGTTTTTATGCCGATGATACCCCTATAATCCTGCCACATGGCACATTCCGCATGGGTGATGTTAAACGTGTGAAATGGGTTATCAACGGGCAAGCCTATGGTGAAACAATAAATGACCTCGTAGCAGATGCGATTCGCTTATTAAACCCCGCTATCCCCCGCCCGACCATTATCGGACACGGAGACGCGCATAACGGCAATGTATTTTTTCTCCAAGATGAGCCATCACTCCTCTATTTTGACCCCGCTTTCGCAGGCAGGCATCCACCCCTATTTGACCTCGCCAAACCCATTTTTCATAATGTGTTTGCGATGTGGATGTATTACCCACAGGTCAAAAAAGAGACAACCCCGATTCATGTGGATGTACAGGACGATACATGGCATATCACCTACTCTTATCCTTTATGGTCGGTGCGGATGATGTTCCTAGAGAGTAAATTTGAGCGCGTACTCATTCCAACCATAAAAATGGCAAAAGAACGCGGATTTTTGCCTGATGATTGGCAAAAAATCCTGAGATTAGCATTATTCTGTTGCCCATTTTTGACGCTGAATCTAGCCGATGCGAATCGTTTCCCGCCAGAAATCAGTTTGTTGGGCTTGGCGATGTCGGTGGAGATGGGTGGTATGAGCGACAAAAATAATGATGTGCTTGCCGATTGGCTCAATAAGGCACAATCGGTGTTGGCATAGCCCCTTTTCACTATTAAGGGGCTATATAATAAACTTCTATGTTGTGAAAATGTCAGAGACAATTCTAAAACCAAGATAATGGTAGCGACGATAGGGGTAATATCGTCTACGATAATATGTTGTAAATTGTTTTGTTGCTTTGTTTATCCAAGATCCACCGCGAGCAATACGACTGGTATTGTTATCCCAAGATTCTTTTCCTGATGTATAAATAGTCAAACACCACTCAGAGGAGTTCCCTGCCATATCTATCACTTCATATGGACTTTGACCAACGTATTGAAACTGATTAACAGCAGTTGTTTTTTTACTAAAATTTGGTTTGACACTATTACTACAAAAACCACCATTCCATTCATTCCCCCAAGGAAATTTACGCCCATCATCGCCTTGTGCGGCATGTTGCCACATGGCATCGGTAGGGAGCGTAATAGTGTCGCCTGTTCTATACCTCAACCACATACAAAATGCCATTGCTTCATAGAATGATACACCAACTACTGGATAATCATTCTGATTCCATATAGGATCGTTCCAGAAAGCAGGGCTTGACCAAGATTCTTCTTTTAGATATTTTAAGCCTTTTTTTGTCCACAATAGTTCATTTTGATACCCACCATCATCTACAAATTCACGAAATTGTCCATTAGTTATAGGATATTTAGACATCCAGAAGTGGGGAACAAACATTTCTGTATTTTGGCTAATATAAATAAATTTATCATAGGCATCAGTGGTCAATGTTACTTTACCTGCTGGAATATAACACCAATCAAATGGTTCAGGTAAAATGATTCTTGGCTTAGGCACGCCAGCACTTTCTAGTTTTTGCGTGGTAGCAGTGGCAACAATCGTCTGGGTTTGTACCTCTGATGATTTCACCACCAAATTCGCAATATGCTGAATTGCTACATCAATATAAATATTCTTTTTATCCAGCAAATGCACCCCATCAAAACTCAATACATAATCAACCGCAGGGTCGCTGATTGTTGGCTTATAACTCTCTTGAAAAATGGGAATACAATGCTTTTTTAGCTCATACGCTCGTTGAATCTCTTTTCGCACCCATTCACTTTCCAGCGTTGTATCACCCAACAACAAAATAAATGTGGGGGCATCGGCAATGGCTTGCATGAGCCTATCTGGAAATTGCACCCGCGTGCTATCGGTGCGGGTGGTATCCACATAGGCATCAATCTTATGATAAAATTTCAGCATTTCCTGAACAAGTCTGGCTTGTGACGAGCTTGGGTCACGCCGATAAGAAATAAACGCATCCGCCATAATAGATACCCCTTCTACCCCTTAATCCCGCAATACCTCTAGCAATTTCTTATAGGTCGGTGATTCGTCCATGAAAATATATTGGGTCGGTTGGCTAACGATATGCGTCCCGCCCACACTCCGCAAATATTCTACCGCGCCAAGCAGGTCTTTTGTCCGCACAGTTAACATCACGGTGAACCATTGACGGTCATCGCGTGCCACATACACAGGTGCAATGGTCGGACCCAGCAACCCGCGTGTGAGAGGATTATCCACTACCTTAAACCCGACTTCCTCAAGACTTTCACCCGACATATTCACGGTCAATTGCGAATATTGCTTGCCTGTCAGTGACGCATCAATGTGTTCCAACATTTTGCGGACAGTTTCTAGCAAAGCAGGGTTTTCCTTCAATGCCTTTTTATTCCCCACCAAACAGGCTTGTGATTCCACAATCACGCCATCGGGCAAGGGTCGCAGGTGGTTTTCGCGTAGGGTCGTGCCTGTTTGCACCAAATCCACAATAATATCGGCATAGCCAATGGTTGGCGCGGCTTCGATTGCCCCTTCTGCCTTCACCAGCGTAAAGTGATGGATGCCATTGGCATGTAAAAATCGCCGTGCAAGGTGGGTATAGGTGGTCGCCACGCGCAAATTCCGCCGTTTATGCTCACGGAAATCCATCGCCACATCCACCAAATCTGCCATGATTTCCACATCCACCCATGTTTCTGGGACAGCGACCACCAATGAACAATGACCATATCCCAATTTGTCATGGATGACCAACAAATCATCTGTGGGATTTTCTTGCACCACATCATAGCCTGTGATGCCGATATGCGCCGTGCCATCTGCGACTTTATATAGCACATCGCGCACACGCTGAAACAGCACATTGACACCCGTCAACGCGGGAACGGTACCCGTATATTGACGCGGGTTGGGATGATTCACCCTTAATCCACAGTCTTTTAAGAAATTTGTGGTTGGTTCTGCAATTGCTCCCTTGCTGGGGAGTCCTAATGTGAATTGTTCTAACATCGAATTTTTAACGTCCATGGAGTGTTTTCACCAACAAATCAATCTCATCAAGAGTATAATCACGTTTGCCAAGCCGAATGGAATCATTTTCTACCGCCCATAAAAATACGACTGAACGGGTCACAGCTTCGGCATCTTCCACCAAAATCACGCGCACTTCGCGTTTGCGGAGTTCATATGCCCAACGGGTGGCTGTGGCGGGATAATCATCGGGCAACAAATACACAGTAGGCAATGTAGAGGTTTGGCTCGGTGTTAGGCGTTCTAATACCCTATCGGCATAATAGGCAAAACCAACGGCGGGGATTTCTGTATCGCCCCCAATCAGGCGTGTGAGTTCGTTATAGCGCCCACCACCTGCCAATTGCGCCCCATCATCGGCACGGATTTCAAACACCGCCCCCGTATAATAATCCCATGTACGCGCCAAATCGGGTTGAATTTTGACCTTATCCATTGGCACTTGTGAGGCTTCTAATAGTGCCATCAATGTTTGCCATTCTGCAAATAATCGGCGTGATTCTTCATCATCACCCACAAATTCCGCAATAGCACTCATGGCTTGGTCTGGCGCACTTTCGATATTCATCCATGATTGCAAAAAATATAGCGCATCATTAATTTGGCTCTGTTGGGTGGCTTGTTGGCGTTTTTTGGCAATCCGTTGGGAAATATCCAAGTGAGAGCGCCCGCCGAGCGTATCGCTCCGTGTGGCATTCACCATTAATTCCAATTGGGAATCATTTGCGCCACTCACAGTATTGGGGATATAGCGTGCCAAATGAGCCAACACATTCATTTTGCCCTTAGAGCCACCACGTAATAAATGCCGTTGGCTCAATAAAAAATGTTGGGTGCGGGGGTCGAGTTCAAATCTAGCGAGTAAGCGTTGTGTGAGTCCCACATGCCCGATGAATAATGTCCAATCTTTGACCTCTTGGCTCAATAAACCATGTACTGCCATGCTGATAATTTCTGCATCAGCGATAATATTGGTCATGCCGATGAGTTCTGCACCCACGCTATACCGTTGATACTCATGGCTGTGCATATTGGGGTCATCTTCAAACACCGCGCCACTAAATTGCCAACGCGCCACTTGCCCTGCTTCTTGAAGCGTATAAAGATGAGCCGCCGCCGCCGTAAATTCTGGGCGTAAGGCAAGTATTTGCCCGTGTCGCTCAAAGGTGAATAATTTTTCTGCCACTTTATCCCCTGCTTTGGTCAGGAATAAATCGGCATTTTCGATAATCGGTGTTTCTATCAATTCATAGCCATAATGCCCCATATGCTCTTGCAAGGCATTTGCTAATTGCTTAATCGGTTGTCCGTCTTGTTTTATCCGAAAATGTACTCTTTGCACCACAAAACCCTAGTCTCTCATGTCATAAAATGCACCGCATAATCATAACGCGCTTTGACATGAGAAAAAAGGCGAATATGGGTATTTTAGACGGGTAACGTCTGAAACCGCAATGTGCGTGGGCGTTTATCTGCTTGCCCATGGGCTAATTCACGCAATAAATCGGCATATTGCATCGGCGTGATAACTATTAACACCTCATGCAGATGAATAACATAATTGCGGTTGGGGGCAAAGATAAATTTCCCATTCAACAAACGCACCCCTACCACCCATGCGTTATAGTGCGTATCGAGTGCCAATTCCGCAATTGAGCGCCCTATCCAATTGCTATCTTCTTGGATATAAAGTTCTGTCGTCTCGATACCTGTCTGATAATTGAACAAGATATGATTCAAAAAGTCGCTGACAACGGGGCGCATGGTCGCCAATAAAATGGCTTCTGCCGCAATGCGAAAGGGGTTTACAATGCGGTCTGCACCCGCCTTTTGCAATTGCATCCGAACAGATTCATCACCCGCCGTTACAATGAATAAATTTTTGTTGAGGGTACGCGCCGTTAATACCGTGAGCAAATTCACCGCACGATCTTCTAATGTGATAAGGATAGCCAACGCTTTATCTATCCCTGCATTTTTGAGCGTGAGTTCATGTGTTGGGTTGCCATAAATCACCTTAAACCCTTGCTGGCGCAATTCTGTGACCAATTCCATCTCATCACTAATGACTACAAAGGGTCGGTCTGGGTGCAAATGTGCCAATGAACTACGAATCACTGCACCATTACCACAAATAATGTAGTGTTGGCGCATTTTATCTGATTCGACAATCGCCTCTTCATGTGTATAACGCCTTGCACCAATAATTGGTGCAGGAGGGGTGGGTATGCGTTGCCAATGTGATAAATCGGGAATTTCGGAATACACCTTTACGCCACAATCGGCTTGTAAATCGGCAATATCCATGCCTGCTACGACTGCCAATACAATATCATTGGCATTAAACTGATAATCATCGTCAGGTGTAATATGATAAATACCCGTGTCATCGCGTACTGCCAAGACACTGACCCCCAAATCTTCCTGCACCTGTAAATCACACCATGACCGCCCTATCCATGGCGATTCTTCGCCCAAATATAATTGCACCACCAACGCATCTGGGCTTGGCTCAAAAAGTAATTGATTGAAAAAAGAATTGACGGCAGGGCGCAAGGTGGCATTATTCAAAAATTGCCCCGAAATATCAAAGCGTGTGAGGACGTTATTTGCCCCCATACGGGTAATTTTTAGTCCTAATTCAATAGATTTGGGGGCGGCTGTAATATACACATGGTCATTGGCGCTTCGTGCAGTTAATACCGAGAGCAATGTATCGGTATCAGAATTGAGCATCACCATACATGCGCGAGCATGGGCAATATTGGCGCGTTTTAACACACTATCATCAGACGGGTCGCCTTCAATCACCATCGCACCATTCATGCTCAATCGCATGGCATAGTCAGCATCAGGCGTGACCATGACCATAATGTCCAAAATAGTGGTCGTATTGCGATGAACACCAGAAAATTTCATCAATACCAACACCACATCATGTCGAATTTTGGAAAAGAGTTTAAGCCCTCTACGCCCAAATAATCGTTCAATACGATTTTCAAGGGTATTTAGAAAGGCTTTTTGTTGATTCAAGCGGCGCAATTCGGCATTACGTTTGAGTGATTCAAAAATATGACTCACCACCTCGCCTTCACCACAAATGATGAAATGGCGACGCATGGCTTGGATTCGTTTTTCTGCCCTGCGCCGTTGGCGAATCATGCGAATATTGGGGCTAACCAACACCTCAATAAAGGCTTGTGCGCCAACACCGACAGCCCCTAAGCCAAAAATGATGAGTCCAACGGTAAATAGGCGACCAATATTAGAATGTGGGACAACATCGCCATAACCGATTGTCGAAAGGGTGACAATCGTAATCCACAGCGCATCCCAAAAACTCAATTTCTCAATGAGGATATACCCTATCACACCGACAGGTATGATAATACACAACGCTAAAAACGCGATTCGTAATTGCCTACGATTATAATCGAATGGCGTCATACACCCTTAAACCATTTTAACAGGCGGTTAACCACATTTTTCTTTTCGCCAATCCCTTTATCATATTCTTCGCGCAATTGCTCGGTCAGATATTGTAAATCTGCCAATTTCATCCGTGCGCCATTCACCAAAACCCAATCGTCATCCCATTGCAGGTCTTTGGGAACGCGATTGTATAATCTCTGATATGCTTCTGTATAACTGGATACAATCTTTTCGGGCGATGTCACCATAACAATAGACCTTAACCATTCTCAAATGACCATCGATATTCATTTCATTATATGCGATTTCCTCTTAAATGTGACACAGTTCTAAAAATATTTCAACATGTACTCATCTTTTTATAGCCTAGAAGATTAGATAGTTATCGCATACCATTGGTTACATTCATATTTAACAGGTGTTTTTTTCAAACGGAGGTGTTTTTTGTATACCCACGCACATTATGAAGAGGCTGTAGCCGCCATTCGCAAATTTACCACAGCTACCCCTACTATCGGGTTGGTATTGGGGTCTGGACTCGGTGGACTAGCTGATATGCTCGAAAATCGTGTGGTCATTCCCTATTCCGAAATTCCTCACTTCCCAACATCAACGGTTCACGGACATAGCGGTGAATTGGTCATTGGGCAATTAAGCGGAAAAACCGTTGTTGTCCAAAAAGGACGTGTCCATCTTTATGAAGGGTATGCTTTGGAGCAAGTGACCTTCCCCATCCGTGTTATGCACTTTTTGGGGGTTAAAACCCTCATCCTCACCAACGCCGCTGGTGGTCTCAATAAGGATTTTAAGGCAGGCGATATTATGATGCTCAACGACCACATTAATATGGTGGGGTTTGTCGGGTTAAGCCCCTTAGCGGGTAAAAATGATGATGACCTTGGACCGCGTTTTGTGGGTCTGGTACAAACCTATGACCGTGCATTACGCCAATTAACCCATGAGATAGCCAAAACCAATGGGGTACAATTGCGAGAAGGTGTCTATTGTTGCTTGGGCGGACCCACCTACGAAACACCCGCCGAAGCCCGTATGCTCCGCATGATTGGTGGGGATGCGGTTGGCATGTCTACCGCCCATGAAGTCGTGGTGGCGCGTCACATGGGCATCAAAGTATTAGCATTTTCATCCATCACCAATATGGTGATAGACAATTTAGATACAGAATACGAGACCAATCATGAGGAGGTGCTAGAAGTCGGGCGGATTATTGTCCCAAAACTCATCACCTTATTGAAAGGGGTCGTAGAAAGGATTTAAGGCTGTGAGCAATCTGATTTTTCTCATTGAGCAAGTGGCTATTGGCTTATACATCCTCATCGGGGTTAGCATTATTGTTTTTTGGCTACGGTGGCGGGCGGCGCGGTTTGATGTCCGCGCTACTCGCTTTGAATTGGAACGCGATTTTTCTCGATTTAGACGCGATAATGCCCTCACCATGATGATTTTAGGCGTGGAATTGGCGTTGATTGTGGTCGGGATTCAGCGTATTGTCGCGCCTACCGTCCGCAGTGACCAAGAATTAGAACGCCTTATTGCCATGAATAGTGATGAGGCTGTGGTAGAAGCGCCGAGCGATGGTGTATTTGCCACACCAACCCGCCCTGCCCCCTTGTCAAATTTGCCAATTGAGCCTGTAGAATTACCTCGTGATGATGAAATCTCGGTGTTTGTCACACCAACCCTCACCCCTACCCCTGTAGGGACAATTGAACCAAATGCACCCCCTGTGTATGGGTGCAACACCCCCAACGCCTTTTTGCAAATTCCCGCCAATGGGATGCGCGTCTTTCAGGTTATTCGCGTGGCTGGTACTGCTTTTGTAGACAATTTTTCGTCATATAAACTCGAAATTAGCGGACCTACCACCCTAAATTCATTTTGGGTCATTGATGAAGGGGCTATCCCTATCAACGAATTAGGCACACTTTCCCAATTCAACCCAGACCCATACGAAGAAGGGACGTATCAATTTCAATTAACTGTATTCGATACCACCCGCGAGCTAAAAGCATCGTGTATGGTGACAATTTACATCAGTCGTCCCATCCCAACCCCCACACCTTTAGGGGGGTAACAGGTACAAATTTTTGCTTTTCTCTAATAAATTTACAGTATGATGAAGTCATACCGTAAATTGTAGGAGTATATGACATGTTTTTCGATTTTACGTATATTCTGATTGTAGCATTACCCAGTTTGGTCATTTCTGGCTTGGCACAAGCCTATGTGCAATCGGCTTATGCCAAATGGCGACGCACAGGTAATTCTATGGGTCTGACAGGCATTGAAGTCGGACAACGGATTATGCAAAGCAGTGATTTACGCGGTGTGCGGTTTGAAGGCACACCCGGTCAAATGAGCGACCACTATGACCCCAAAGTTCATACGGTACGGATGTCAGAAGAAGTCGCCACACAACCGTCGGTGGCGGCAATGGCAATCGTGGCACATGAATTGGGTCATGCCCAACAATATCAAGAAAAATCGCCCCTCATTGGGATGCGCCAATTTCTTGTGCCTGCAATGCAATTTAGCCCAATGGTTTCATACGGGTTAATCATGCTAGGCATTGTATTGAATATGACGGGCATGTTATGGCTGGGGATTATCGTCTTTGGTCTCACCGTGTTATTCATGCTCATTACCCTACCTGTCGAATTTGATGCCAGTCGGCGCGGGTTAAAATTGCTGGAGCAAGCGGGCTTAATGCGTAATGGTGGCGATGCAGGTGGCGCACGACAAATGCTCACCGCCGCAGGCTTAACCTATGTGGCGGCGTTTGTGTCATCATTGCTAACATTGGTTTATTACCTCATGTTGGCATCACGCACTAGCGATAGATAATCACTAAAAACAAAAAATGGGCATGGTAGAGAGTCTGCCATGCCCATTTTTTATGATGAAAATAATTACCGATTCAAGAAATAAGCAAGTGTATTCAAAAGTTCCGTCTTGCTCACAGGTTTAGCCAAATAACCATCGCAACCTGCCTCTAAAAAGCGTTCTCTATCTCCAAACATGGCATTTGCCGTGAGTGCCACAATGGGAATATGAGCCAATGTTGGATTTGCTTTAAGTCGCGCGGTGACTTCCATTCCATCAATATCAGGGAGGTTAATATCCAACAGGATTAAAACGGGTTGTTCCTGTTCAGCCATCCGTAACCCAGTTATGCCATCTAGTGCTTCGACCATCTGATACCCCCCCGTATCCAACATTTTGCGGACGAGGCGCATGTTCTGTGGATTATCTTCCACATAAAGAATTTTCATGAATTAAGCCTCTCAGTGGCATTAATGAATACTTTATTAATTCAATTATCAACTTTTTTCATACTAAAATCAAGCGAATCACAAGGCAAAAATCTTAATTATTCCTGATTTTTGTCACTTGTTCTTAATCTTTGCGAGAAAAAAAGGAGAAAATACGCCCAATACGTCTTTGCCACTGACGCAATATCACACGGATATTGACCCACGCATACCCCGCACGCCGTTTGCGCTCTTGACGACGATTAATCTCTTGGTCACCCGGTTGCGGTACAGTCCATTGAATCACCTCAGCCGCCCAAGTGAGTCCCCCACCAAACCCGATGAATACAATATAATCGCCCACATTGATACGGCGTTGCTCAACCGCTTCATAAAGGGCAATGGGAATAGATGCCGCCGATGTATTGCCATAATGTGCCAAATTACTGACGAATAAATCATCACTTAAATTGAGGCTACGCGCCGCCGCTTGAATAATCCGTTCATTGGCTTGGTGAGGGATGATGAGTTTGACATCTTTGAGGGTAATGCCCGCCTCTTTGAGCGCCTGTTTGATACTTTCCCCAATGACTCGTGTCGCAAATTTGAAGACTTCGCTCCCCGCCATAAACATTTTGTGTAATTTAGGGTCTTTTAGTCCTTCCTGTGACCGAATATCCATATTGCCATAGGTGGGTATGCCTAGCAAATCATATCCTGCCCCATCAGAGCGCAACACACTGGCTAATACCCCACCAGGGGTTGTTCGTGCTTGCAATACAACTGCCCCTGCCCCATCACCAAAGAGGATACATGTCCCCCTATCTTGCCAATCCATGACACGGCTCATTGTCTCTGAACCAATCACAAGCGCCGTCTGAATACTGCCAGAGCGAATGGCTTGGGTTGCCATATCCACCCCATACACAAATCCAGAGCAAGCGGCAGATAAATCAAATGCACCCGCATTATTCGCACCTAACCAATGTTGGATGAGGCTGGCTGTGCTGGGGAAAATATTCTCTGGCGTACTGGTTGCCACGATGATGAGGTCAATTTCTTGTGGCAAAATATCAGTGATGGCGAGTGCTTGCTTGGCGGCAAATAATCCCAAACGTGCCGTTGTTTCGTCTTCATCGGCAATACGGCGTTCTTTGATACCGGTGCGCGATTGTATCCACGCATCGCTTGTATCAATGATGGCGGCTAAATCTTTGTTGGTGAGAATGCTACGAGGTACACGCATTCCCCAACCAACAATATGAGCATAAATATTCGATTGTGAGCGACCCTCACGTTTTTTATTGCGAGCCATTTTGCTTGTATTCCCCAAAAATTAGGACGGCATTATGCCCGCCAAAACCAAATGAATTGCTCATGGCAATCTCAATTTTTCGCTTCACCCCAACCAGAGGGGTATAATTCAAATCACATTCTGGGTCTGGATGTTCTAAATTCATGGTCGGCGGGACAAAATCTTCTATTATCGCCATTATGGTAAAAATAGCTTCAACAGACCCCGCCGCCCCCATCAAATGTCCTGTTACCGATTTTGTGGAGCTGATAGGGATAGAATATGCCAATTCCCCCAAAGCCCGTTTGAGCGCCAATGTCTCACTACGGTCATTGAGGGGTGTCCCTGTACCATGTGCATTGATATAATCTATCTTCTCTGGCAGGATATGAGCATCACGTAGCGACATACGAATGGCTTCGGCGGCGCTTTCACCTGTTTCGAGGGGGGCAGTGACATGATAGGCATCGGATGTATGACCATAGCCCAATATTTCGGCATAAATATGTGCGCCTCGCGCCAACGCATGGTCTAATGCTTCTAAAACCAAAATCGCAGACCCTTCTGCCACCACAAACCCATCGCGTTGAGCATCAAATGGGCGAGAGGCTTCACGCGGGGTGTCATTTTTAGTCGAAATTGCCGTCATATTGTTGAATCCAGCAATCGTCAGTTCTTCTAATGCCGCCTCAGAACTACCCGCAAGCGCCGCATCAATGCGACCATAGCGAATCATTTCTACCGCTTCGCCAATGCAATTATTACCCGTAGCACATGCCGTTGTGATGGCAAAATTCGGTCCGCGTATGCCGTATGTCATCGAAATTTTAGCAGATGCCGCATCGGGCAACATCATCGGCACAAGTAACGGACTAACTGCTTTTGACCCGCGTGTAAAAAATGTGCTGGTGCTATTATAAATACTGGCAATACCACCAATACCAGTACCAACAATCACACCAACCCGATATTCATTTTCGGATGTAATTTTTAACCCAGAATCTTCTAGGGCTTGTTTGGCGGCAAAAAGTGCCATTTGGGTAAAACGGTCTGTTCGGCGTGATTCACGCTTACCAAATAATTGCTCAGGATTAAAATTTTTGACCTCTCCCCCAAAATGATTTTCTAGGCGAGAGGTATCGAGGCGCACAATCGGGTCAATGCCTGTGATACCGTCGGCAATATTGCGCCACGCTTCTGTGACAGAATTTCCATTGGGGCAAACAATCCCCATTCCAGTTACCACGACTCGTCGGCGTTCCACAATTCCCTCTTATCCTATTGTTTGGGGATGATTTTCACCTTTAAGATGATTATAATCTCTTCTTGCACTCTTCATGATACACCCTTAATCGAATCAAAGAAAACGGTTAGTTAATATTCACCATGATTCTCATCACAGGTGCAACAGGATTGATTGGTAGGCATCTCATCAAAGCCCTGATGAATACAGATTATCAGGTGCGTTGTTTCATTTCTCCTGCCAATGCAAAACACCTATCATGGGCGAGCGATGCGCCAAATGCGCCAGAAGTGGTTATTGGAACACTATTAGATGAAGAAATCCTCTTTCAAGCCCTTGTAGGCGTGCATGTTATCATTCATCTGGAAAGCGGACAATGGTGGGCGAATGCCCGTCAATTAGAGCGATTAGAGCTGGTTGGCACGCGCAACCTCATCGCCGCCGCCCGCGCCAATCGGGTTGGGCGTATGATTGTCATCAGCCATTTGGGAGCGACCCCATCATCCGCATTTACCCTATTACGAATCAAAGGGCAATCCGAAGCATTGGTACGCGATAGCGGGCTTGCCTACACCATTATTCGTAGCGGATTTGTTTTTGCACCAGATGATGCCTTCATCAATCATATCGCCATGAATTTTAGTCTCAATCCATTTTTTACGCTCATGGCAGGTCAAGGAGAAGTGGTACTACATCCGCTTTATATTGATGACCTCATCAAAGCCATACTTATCAGCCTAGAAAAACTCGAAACGGTGGATGAGACCTTTAATATTGGCGGGGCGGAATATATCACTTACGAAGATTTGCTCCTCACCATCATGCGACTCACAGGCAAGCATCGAATCATCATCAAAATGCCCCCTTATGTGCTTCGTTGGTTAAACACGCTTAGTCGTCCATTTGTACGGCGTACACTCATCACCAAACAGTGGTTTGATATGATTGCCACCAACCGCACTGCCCCATTGGGGAATATGTATCATCATTTTGAATTTCAGCCCCAACGCATTGAGGACACACTCCTCACTTATTTGCCCAAAAAGCGATTATTCTTGCCAGCCTTACGTTATCTATTCAAAAAACGTCCACGCGGAATTTGAGAGGGAATTGTTTATGTTATATGACCAAAAAGTGACTTTTATCGGCAGTGGTGCAATGGGCGAAGCCATGATAAAAGGGCTACTCCATCAAGAACTTATCCCCGCCAATTGCATCACCGCCGCCGACCCCCACAGTGAGCGTGGGAATGAATTAGTACAAAACTATGGTTTAATTTTCACCACCGATAATCTCGAAGCAGTCAAAAATGCCGATGTGGTTGTGCTTTCGATTAAGCCACAAATGATGAATAAGGTCTTGGGACAACTCAAAACACATATTAAGCCAGAGGCACTTATTATCAGCATTGCGGCGGGTGTGACTATTCAACGGATTGTGGATAATTTGCTTCACCCCTATGTGGTGCGGGCAATGCCCAACACACCCGGTCAAATTGGCGAAGGCATCACCGTCTGGACATCCACCCCAGAAGTGACACAACAACAACGTACATGGACAACCGCCATTTTGGGCGCGATGGGCGAAACATTGTATGTCGAAGATGAAAATTATCTGGATATGGCAACCGCCCTCAATGGTAGTGGACCGTCTTATGTCTTTTTGTTGATGGAAGCCCTCATTGATGTGGGTGTACACATGGGATTTTCGCGCCAAGTATCGCAAAAATTGGTACAACAAACGATGCTCGGCTCGGTGAGCTATGCCATCCAATCGGGATTACATCCCGCCGAATTGCGAAATCAGGTGACAAGTCCGGGCGGGACATCTGCCGCCGCACTCTATGAATTGGAAAAAGGCAGTATTCGCACCGTCATTGCCGATGCCGTATGGGCGGCATATCGGCGGTCATCAGAACTCGGCAAAAATAACACTAAATAGCAATGGAGAGGGAATTATGATTTTAGAAATTGCAGATATTTACATTCGCCCCAATACGCAACCCGCATTTGAAAGTGCTATACGCGAAAGTTTAGATAAATATATCAGTAAATCCAAAGGCTTTATTGACTTTGAATTGCAAAAAAGCATTGAAGATGAAACACGTTATATATTTCTCATCCGTTGGGAAACGCTAGAAGACCATACTGTTGGATTTCGGCAAAGTGAACAATTCAAATATCATCGTGAACTCATCAGCCCCTATTTTGCCAAAGACCCATTTGTGCAACATTTTAATCGGCAATTTTAAGTTAGTAGGTCGTATAAGGGCGCAATAGATTGCGTCCTTATGCCTTATAGCAACCTATTTATCTGCCAGAATCATCACAAGCATAAAAATTGATAAGTAGTTTGTGAAAAAGTGGACAGATATTTGTGGATAAGCTACAATAGTGCCTTTATAGTGTCAGTATAAAGAATATGGCTTTACTCATCCGTTGTGGATGTGGAAACTATTTCATTTAGAAGAGTAGGAGACTAAAAAATGGCGGAAGCCTCCCAAAACCTCTTTCAGTCAATTTTAGACCAGATAGAGCAATATAATCCCTCAGTAGAAGCGGTTGAAGTTGGGTATGTTCAAGAAATCGGTGACGGCATTGCGCGTGTCACAGGTCTCGAAAATATCCGCTTTAGCGAATTGGTAACATTTGAGAACGGCGTACCCGGGATTGCCTTCAATCTCGAAAGTGATAATGTCGGTATCATCATCTTGGGTGAATACGACACCATTAAAGAAGGTGCAGAAGTCCGTCCACAAGGGCGTATCGCCTCTGTACCCGTAGGCATGGGAATGGTTGGGCGTGTCGTGGATGCGCTTGGTCGCCCCATTGACGGTAAAGGTCAAATTGCCTCCAGCGAGTTCTACAATATTGAACGTATCGCACCCGGTGTGCGTGAACGTAAAAACGTGGGTCGTCCTGTTCAAACAGGTATCCTCGCCATTGACTCGATGATTCCTGTCGGGCGTGGTCAACGTGAGTTGATTATTGGCGACCGTCAAACAGGTAAAACTGCCGTAGCGATTGATGCCATCATCAATCAAAAAGGACAGGATATGTATTGCATCTATGTGGCTATCGGCAAACGTAAGGGTGAAGTCGCCCGTTTGCAAGCCATCTTAGAAGCGAATGGTGCAATGGAATATACCACTATCGTGGTTGCCTCTGCATCTGACCCCGCCGCTATGAACTACATTGCCCCCTATTCTGGGTGTGCCATTGGTGAATGGTTCATGGAAAATGGCAAAGACGCGCTGGTTATTTATGATGACTTGTCTAAACATGCGTGGGCATATCGTCAAGTATCGTTGCTCATGCGCCGTCCACCCGGACGCGAAGCCTATCCTGGTGACGTGTTCTATCTCCACAGCCGTTTGTTAGAGCGTGCCGCCCAATTGAGTGATGAAAAAGGTGGTGGCAGTTTGACCGCCCTCCCCATCATTGAAACCTTGCTAGGTGACGTATCGGCATACGTGCCAACCAACGTTATCTCGATTACCGATGGTCAAATTTATTTGGAATCGAACCTTTTCTATGCTGGTCAACGCCCCGCGCTTAACGTGGGTATCAGCGTGAGCCGTGTCGGTGGTGACGCTCAAACCAAAGCCATGAAGAAAGTGGCAGGCGGTTTGCGCCTCGACTTAGCGCAATTCCGTTCATTGGCGGCATTTGCTCAATTTGGGTCTGACCTCGACAAATCTACCCAACGTCAATTGGATAAAGGCTTGCGCCTCACCGAATTGCTCAAGCAAGGGCAATATGTCCCTATGCCACTCGCAGACCAAGTCGCTCTCATCTTTGCAGGGACAAATGGTTATTTGGATGCCGTGCCTGTGGCGCGTGTAAAAGATTGGCAATTGGCATTCATTCGGGCATTCAATACCCAATATGTCGACATTGCGAATGCGATTAACACACAAAAAGCCCTGACCGATGACCTGCGTGATGCACTTGCCAACGCGCTCAAGTCCTTTAACGAAAACTGGAGCTAGTCGTCTGGGTGACGACTCCGCAGAGGTGGTGAAAACCCGCCTCTGCCCATGATAAAGAGAGGAAAACATGCCCAGTTTACGCGAAGTTAGAAATCGTATCAAAAGTGTCAAGAATATCGGGCAAATTACCCGCGCCCTCGAAGCTGTATCTGCTTCTCGCGTGCGTAAAGCTCAAGCCCGTGCGCTTGCAAGCCGCGCCTATGCCGAAAAAGCATGGGAAATTCTGCTCAACATTCAAGCCGCCACCAAGGGCGGTGGGTCATTACACCCCTTGTTGACCGAGCGCGAAACTGTTAAGACCATTATGGTTGTGCTGGTCACATCCGATAGAGGCTTGGCGGGTGCGTTCAACACCAATATCATCCGTGTGGCACAACGTTTCGCAGAAAAATTTGGCAAGCCTGTCAAATTTGTGACTGTTGGTCGCAAAGGTCGTGATGCCCTCATCCGTGCGGGCGAAAATGTCATTGCCGAATTTAGTAATTTGCCCGATGATTTGCGGATTTCTGACCTATCCCCAGTGGCTCGGTTGGCACAAGACGCATTTTTGAGTGGCGAAGTAGATGATGTTTTCATCGCCTATACAGAATTTGTCAATGTCATCACCCAACGCCCCCATGTATTGGGATGGTTGCCCCTTATTCCGCATGAAATTGACCAAGCGGCGGGTGGCGATATGGTTAAAGCAGTGGCAAAAGTGACCACCAGCAAACAAGATTACGAATATGAACCCAGCCCAGAAGCCATTTTGGACGAAATTGTGCCACGCTTCACCGAATTACAATTGTATCAAGCCTTGCTCGAAAGCCGTGCCAGTGAACACTCTGCACGGATGGTCGCCATGCGTAACGCATCTGATAATGCGGTTCAATTGGCATCCGATTTGACGCTAGTCTATAACAAAGCCCGTCAAGCCACCATCACAGCCGAAATTTTGGACATCGTGGGTGGTGCAGAGGCACTTCAAGATACATTGGATAAAGCCGCAGATAACTTACTTTTGGCACATGCGGCTGAATTACGCGCCAATGCCCCCCTCGAAATGGGTGGCGGGAGTGCATCGGTATCGTATATGGGTGCAACGGCAGTATTAGAAAAACCAGCCGTAGAAGCTATTCCCATGACCGAATCCAAGCCCAAAGCCAAATCCAAAAAGGCAGAAGGCGATGATTTGACCAAAATCGAAGGCATTGGACCTAAAATGTCGGCGGCATTAAACGCCGCAGGCATTAGCACCTTTGCTCAACTTGCAGAATCAACAGAAGAAGACTTGCGCCAAGCAGTCGAAAAAGCAGGAATGCGTCTTGCTCCGGGCATTGGCACATGGGCAAAACAAGCCAAACTCGCCGCCGATGGCGCGTGGGATGAATTACAAGCCTATCAAGATAAACTTGTCGGTGGGCGCGAAGTCTAGTTAAATATCAATTTGAGGAGAAAATACACTCATGAGCGAAATTCAAGGTGAAGTATCACAAGTGCTTGGGGCTGTGGTGGATGTCCACTTCCCCGATGGGCATTTGCCAGAAATTTTTGAAGCCATTCGTGTTCCCCGTGGCGAAGGCGAATATGACCTTATCCTCGAAGTGCAATTGCACTTGGGCAATAATAATGTTCGCACTGTAGCGATGGATACCACCGATGGTTTGCAACGTGGCGTACCCGCCTATGCCGTCGGTAGCCCCATCACCGTCCCTGTTGGCGAAGCCTCGTTGGGTAAAGTATTCAACGTATTGGGTCGCCCTGTAGATGGTACAACTGTCCCCAACGATGCACCACGTCGCCCTATCCATGCCCCTGCCCCAACCTTTGAAGAACAATCTACCCAAGTAGAAGTGTTCGAAACAGGCATGAAGGTTATTGACCTTGTAGCCCCCATGACACGTGGTGGCAAAACCGGTATTTTCGGTGGTGCTGGCGTGGGTAAAACCGTGACCATCATGGAACTCATCAACTCCATCGCCCAACAACACTCTGGATTGTCGGTGTTTGCTGGTGTGGGTGAACGTACCCGTGAAGGGACGCAACTGTATCAAGAAATGGAAGAATCGGGCGTGTTGCCAAAATTGGCGATGGTGTTCGGTCAAATGAACGAACCACCCGGTGTGCGTTTGCGCGTGGCATTGAGTGGTTTGGCAATGGCGGAATATTTCCGTGACCAAGGCAAAGATGTGTTGCTCTTTATTGATAACATCTTCCGCTACTCATTGGCGGGTGCAGAAGTATCGGCGCTATTGGGTCGTATGCCTTCCGCGGTAGGGTATCAACCAACCCTCGCAGATGAAATGGGTCAATTGCAAGAACGCATCACCTCGACCAGCACAGGTGCTATCACCTCGATGCAAGCCGTTTATGTGCCAGCAGATGACTATTCTGACCCTGCGCCAGTCGCGGTGTTCACCCACTTAGACGGGACAATCGCCCTAGAACGCGCCATCGCCGCCAAAGGCTTATTCCCCGCCGTGGATCCGCTCGCCAGCACCAGCAAAATTCTTGACCCCCTCATCGTGGGTGAAGAACACTATCGCACTGCCCGCGAAGTCCAACAAGTGTTACAACGCTATAAGGACTTACAAGACATCATCGCCATTTTGGGCGTAGATGAACTCTCGGCAGATGACAAATTGTTGGTGGCACGCGCCCGTAAAATTGAACAATTCCTTAGCCAACCCTTCTTTGTCGCCACCCAATTCACTGGGCGCGAAGGTCGCTATGTGAAGGTGAAAGACACTGTGGCGGGTTTCCGCAAAATTTTGGATGGTGAAGTAGACCATATTCCCGAACAACTCTTCTATATGGCAGGTGCCATCGAAGAAGTCCTGCAACGTTTCGACGACTACGTGAAAAATCAATAATGGCGCGTAGGGGGATTTTTCCCCCTTCCCCATTGATGAAGGATTTGACCGATGGATAATATTCATATAGAACTCGTCTCGCAAGAGAAAAAAGTGTTTGAAGAACTGAAAGCCGATATGGTTCTTGTCCCCGCAATTGAAGGCATTATGGGTGTTTATCCCAATCATGCCCCCACCATTGCCACATTAGGGTATGGAGAACTGGTCGTGCGTAAGGGTAATGCAGAAGAACGCTTCGCTGTATTTGGTGGCGTGGTAGATGTGCGTCCGGGCAAAGTGGTCGTCTTGGCAGAATTGGCAGAATCATCGTATGCCATTGATGTTGATGCGGCAGAAAAAGCCCGTGCCAATGCAGAAAAATTATTGCGTGAAGGACTTCCACCCGAAGCCAATCGTGATGCGGCATTGGCACTTCGTAGAGCCTCATTAGAATTGCAAATTAGTCGCAATTTGCGCCAACGCGGTCCGCTCATGCGGATTCTTGGTGAGGACGAAAAAGCCGAATAATAGGCATATCGCCTGTTTTTTCTTACCCAAAAAGCGTTATACTAATCGGGACGAGGCGCAATTGCCTCGTCCTTGCATTATAGGAAAAAGATACAAGACATTATGGCACTCTTTAGCAAATCTCTCGGAATTGATTTGGGTACAGTCAATGTACTCATCTACGAAAATGGACAAATTGTCCTTCAAGAGCCATCATTGGTGGCGCTCGCCGCAGAAGAAGATGCGCGGGGTAATATCAATGTACTCGAAATTGGTCAACCCGCCCGTGAGATGATGGGGCGCGTGTTTGATGAAGAAATTCAGGTCGTGCGTCCCTTACAAAATGGCGTTATTGCCGATTATGAAGTGGCAGAAGCCATGCTCCGTTATTATATGAATAAGGTTGCAGGGCGTTTGCGCCTCTTTAAGCCTGTAGTGATGATTTCTGTGCCATATGGGGCAAATAACGTCGAAAAACGCGCTGTACGCGATGCCACGCTCACCGCAGGCGCACGCGAAGCCTATCTCATTTACGAGCCACTCGCCGCCGCCATCGGATGTGGGTTGCCAGTCGGCACACCTGCGGGCGATATGGTCATCAATATCGGGGGGGGGGTCACAGAAGCCGCTGTCATCAGCATGAATAACATCGTCCGTGCCGATAGTGGGCGGATTGGTGGGTTACGCCTCGATGAAGGTATCATCAGCTATGTACGGCGCAAATATAATCTCATCATTGGGCAGTTGACAGCAGAATCGGTCAAAATCCAAATTGGCGCGGCAGTAAATCAGATTAATGAACTGTCAATGGAAATTCAGGGCATTGATAATGTGTCTGGGTTGCCCCGCACTATCAATATTTCGACAGGCGAAGTGGTAGAGGCGCTCGAACAACCTCTGGATATGATTGCCCAAGTCGTCAAAAATGTACTCTCCAATACCCCGCCAGAATTGGCATCGGATATTATGGATAGAGGCATTATGCTCACAGGTGGAGGGGCATTATTGCGCGGGATTGACCAATATCTCACCAATAAAACCAATGTGCCATGCTATCGGGCAGAAAACCCGATGATTGCCGTTGCGGTAGGGGCAGGACGCGCCCTAGAAGACCCCGCCCTATTCCGCAGAATTACCAACCAATAGAGACCTATTTGAGATAATAAGTCATCCGTTGCAAATGTGCCACTGGGTCTATGTATTGTACATGCACCCCGTCTGGCACATTAATGCTAATGGGGGCATAGTTGAGAATCGCCCTTACACCCGCCTCAATAAGCTGATTTGCGACCTCTTGAGCATATTCCGCAGGCACAGCAATCATCGCAATCTGAATCCCTTTAGCAAGGACTGTCTCTTTTAATTCTGACATGGGCTGAATGACAAAATTACCTGATTTTTTGCCAATTTTTTGCGGATTGCTATCAAATACACAGGCGATATGAAATCCCCTGTCAGAAAAGCCCCGATAATTGGCAACAGCTTGACCCAAATCGCCTGCACCGACAAGGGCAATTTCCCATTCACGATTGACCTGTAGCACCTGACGTAATTTTTCTTCGAGGTAACTAATCTGATACCCCGTGCCTTGCTTGCCAAACCCACCAAAATGAGATAAATCTTTGCGGATTTGTGCCGAACTAATGCCCAAAATACGCCCTAGCTCATGGGATGATGTGACTTCTTGTCCGTCCTGTGATAAACGCATGAGCGCACGCAAATAAATCGGCAAACGCCCGATTACAATGTCTGGAGGAATATCATCTGGATTGGTTAAATGCGGTGGCATATATGCCGCGCTCCTATCTTGCGTGTGTGATAATTTGCACAAGAAAATGAAATTATAGTAACATTGTTTTACATGATATGCTAGATTGCGCCTAGAAGTCTAGTAAAAAGCGATTTTCATCACCTGTTTCTAAGCCAAATCTGCTATCATAAAAAATGGTGTCGGTCTATTTTGAGATATTATCCCAATATGTCTGTCAGAAAATCGTTGTTTTTCCTAAGTCTATTTTTAGTGGGAATCCCCATTATTTTGCTATGGCGCACCCAATCTCCTCGTGCCACCGCCGAAAACCCGCTTCAAAATTTGCAAATATACACCGTTAATCGCGGTGATGTGCAAGCAGTCGTATCGGCAGTCGGTCTCATCGAGGCTGACCAAGTGGTCAATCTGAGTTTATTGACAGGGGGGCGTGTTGCCGAAATTTTTGTCGCACAAGGCGATTTTGTCACCAAAGATACCCCCATACTCCGCCTCGAAAATGACGCACAACGCCTTGCTTATGAGCAAGCCATATTAGAATTGCAAAAAGCCGAGTTAGAATATGCTCAATTACTTGCGCCTGTAGATGATGAGACCATCGCGCTCGCGCAAGCAAATGTGGATAATGCCAAATCACAATATAGTAGCATTGCCAATGCCGTCACCAGCGATGATATTCGTACCGCAGAACTGACCTATCAAAATTGGCTACAAACCTATAATGCCCTCATCGCGCTGCGTGATAGTGCGCCCGGTGGTTATGGTGGCACAGCCTATAACACCTACGATGCCCAAGCAGGCGCGGCATCATTTCAGGCAGAAATCGCTCGCTTGCAACTGGAACAATTACGCAACAGCACATCACCCCAATTGGGCGCGGCGGCGGCAAGAATTCGCCAAGCAGAGGCAGAATTGGTGCGTGTGCAAGCAGGCATACAACCCGCCCAATTAGAACAACAAGAAATCCGCCTCAAGCAATTACAAGAAAAAGTCTCGCGTGCAGAAACAGCTTTTTATCGCACCATCCTCACAGCACCCTTTGATGGGGTTATATCGGCACAAAATACTGAAATTGGGGCATTAATCGCCCCTAATGTCCGAATCGTAGAATTAACCGATATAGACCCCTTGTGGGTGACAATTCAGGTGGATGAATTGGATATTCGCCTCATCCGTGAGGGGATGAATGCCACAATAACCCTCGATGCCCTGCCCGACCTCGAAATTTCTGCCATTTTGGATAGCATCTCCCCCATTGGGCAAAATGTGAATGGCATTGTCAGTTATGGCGTGCGGATTGCGCTCACCAGCACCGACCCGCGTATTCGTGTTGGCATGACCACCGAAGCCAATATCATCATCGAAGAAAAAACCGATGTGGTCGTCATCCCCAATGCGTATATCCGCCGTGACCGCGATGATACCGCTTTCGTGAATATTGTGCGTGGAAACACCATTTTACGCGATGTCCCCATCAAACTCGGATTGATTGGGCAAACCATCAGCGAAGTGACTGATGGTTTGCAGGTTGGTGATGTGATAGCGATAGATGTGGCTAATAACCGATTTATGAGCAATACCAATAATTAGCGCCTTCTAAATAAGCGTGACAATAACAAGCCAATGAGTCCTAATCCACCCAATACTAATATTGGGGTAATAGGGGCAATCGTGCCTCTATCAACATTAATTGGGGTTGCCACTGTTGTTTGAACAACAGATGAATCGGGGTTTGGAGTGGGCGCTTGTGCAATAATATTGGGGGGATAGGTAAATGTGGGCAAAATTGGGCGTTGTGTGACGACCAATGCCTGTTGTGAGACACCTGTTTGTTGCGATGGGGGCAAAATCTCGCGGACAGCCACCGTTAATGTTAATTCCCCACCGGGTGTCAATAAAACCGCTTCAAATGTGGCTGTGCGATTAAATGCCTCTGGGTCTTGTGGTGTTGGCGTGATAATAGTCAAATCGGTCATGAGGGATGTATCGCCAATAATATCCACCAAATCGCCAAAAACATACCCTACGCCTGTAGGTGATTGCTCAAATCGAATCTGATACCACAAAAAATATTGCCCTGCCACCACATAGCGGTCTCCATCCCGAATCTGCCCGACAATATCAGCGTCTGGGTCGGCTTCTAGGCGGACATTCACAGGGTCTGAACCGGGTTTAATTGCAAGTTGAAGCGGAGGCTGTTCTGTAGCAGTAAAAGTCGGCAGAGGGGTATTTTCTAATGTTGGACCAATCGTTGAGAATGATTGTGCTGTGGGCAATATAATCGGCGCAGTCGTTGGTGTTGGTGCTTGGGCATTAATCGCCGTATAACTGACAAAACTCATCAGAATTGCCCCACCAAATAGCACTATTGTCATCACATAAGCAAATTTTTTCATCATATCATATCACCATGAAATCCGATTAATCACCGAGAGTCGCCCTTGTTCGGCGGTGAGGCGTTGCCCGTTAAAATCTAAATACCCCTGATATTCCTGATTCGGGATGCTAATCACTTTCCAACCGCCTAAATCGAATGTGGGGCGTATATCTTGTGACCCACATTGTTGACAATCAGTAGGCATCCATTCGCCATTATATTTTCTGGCGATATGCAAATGGGTTGCGGTGGAATATCCACCCTCGCATGAGGCTTTGCCGATAGGGTCGCCCTTGCTCACACGCATTCCGACAGGGGCGCGGTCTTGTGTGGCGATATGGAGGTAAAAAATGACCCACCCTGTACTATCATCGCCATCACCATCCAAATCAAGCCATACTCCTCCATCTTGACTACGCGCAATAACACCATCTGCCACCGCACGCACCCAATAGTCAGAAATAAAGCAGAATAACCCGTCTGTCCGTTCATCAGGTGGGGCAAAATCCAAAGCAGACCACGCACTCGTACTAGCCCAGCCACCATGCGCCCCACCTGTGAAAAACCAGATTTCGCCAGAACCGAATGGTAAACTCAATTCAGGCTGAACAAGGTCTATTGGCACTATTGGGTCTTTATCGTCAAACGGATTGCCAAAATAGGCATAATACACGCTAAAAAAGCCTTGTGGTGTGGTGATAGCATTGCGCCAACTGGTCACATCACTTTTCACGCTGAAAAGGTATTGTAACGCGACAGTCCCCGCATTCAATCCCGCATCGTATAAAAAGCGTTCCCCCGTTTCAAATTCCAACGTGGTCAATTCCCGATATTTCCAACCATAATACCCCGCATTGAGATGAAATGCCGCCCAGCTGAGTTGGCGATACAACCCCAAGCGATTGGTCTCCAATGAAAATATCAATGGAAACACCTTTTGTATTTCGTTGGGGGTGGGATTGCTCAACCATCCTGCCCGATATTCGAGCAATGCCAATAATAAACGTGGGTCTACGCTATATTCAACCGAAACCCGTTCTATCACCTGCGCGGCGGTCAGTGTCTCTTTGATGGCGCTCCCATCGAATAATCGTGATTCGACCTCATCGGTAACACCGCGTAAAAATCCATTTTGTTGAGCAATAAATCCCGCCACATCAAAGGCATTACTGGCACGTACTACCCGACTATCGGGTAATAATTTGAGCGATGGGGTTAATTCTGTCGGCAATTGGGGCAATTGAATGACTTGCCCAATGCTCAATATATTGGGATTTATCAATTGATTCACAGCAAGTAATGATTCTAATGTCGTGCCATATTTCTCTGCGATAGATGAGAGCGTATCACCTGCTTGTACCGTGTGTTCTTGCATCCCTTGTGGGGGCAAATCAAACCGCGATGGATTAGGGGTGGGGGTGATATTGAGGGCAATCGGCATAGGGGATAAATCCACAGGGGGCATTAAAACGGCTTGGGTAGCTGTTGGGAGGGGTTGCGCGGTTGTTATAACAACTTGAGGGGCAGATGTAGGGGAAAATAATGGTGGAGTCGCTGTGATATAAACCACCTGTGGGGTGCTATCTCCAAGCGAACAAGCAACCAGTCCATATACTAGCCCTATCATGATGAAAATTCGTAAACCGTGTCGCATGACTCGCTCCCATTGACCATTTTGTGCAATATAAAACGTTACAAGATGAGTATAGGGGATGTCAAGCCTACTATCCAACGATTACCCAATGGTGATATGATTATATTTTGATGAACAATAATTGACGAGCATAAAAAAGATAGTTATAATCAAATTCAAATTTAATTATTCTCTAGGAGATTAAAATGCCCACTGTTTCCGAAATTCATTCCATGATGGTCAAAGGATTTGTCCCAGAAAAAGCCGAAGGGGTTAATGCAATCATTCAATTTGACCTCAGTGGAGATAACGCAGGTCAATTTTATTTGGTGGTAGAAAATGGTACTGTTAGCGCCGCCGAAGGCATGGCAGAAAACCCCAAGATGACACTCAAAGCCACGACCGAAGATTATTTTAATGTGGCAACTGGCAAAATCAATGCCATGCAAGCCTTCATGACGGGCAAAATCAAAATTACAGGTGATATGAGCCTCGCCATGAAAATGCAATCTATGTTCAAAACAAGCTAAGAAAAATAATTTTATAAACCCATTAATAAGGGCGCAAGTGATTGCGCCCTTATCATTCCCCTACCCCACAGACTAAATAATATCAATACTCCCCAAAGAAGCGATAGCAATCGCCTCATCAATGGCATCTATGAGGTCTTCGTCATCAGATTCTTCGGCTTTATCGGATAATCGCTGTAAAATTTTAGTGGGCAATTCACCACCAATTTCACCCAATGACCAAATCGCCATGAGCATAATTTCGCGGTCGTGTTCACCCCGTGCCAATTTACCGAGTTGTTGCACAGCCTGTTTAATTTCTAGCTCACCCGCCGCCCGTACTGCCTCATAGCGGATTTGTGGATTTTCGTTATCCATCTCTCTCAAAATGGTGCTTGTCCACTGGCTATCATAACTACGCCCCATGGCATAAATAGCGCTGACCCGCATTTCTGGTAAATGACTCTTATAGGCTTCGGTAATCATCTCTGGCAGACGGTCATCGGTGCAATTAGAAAAGGCTTCTAATGCCCGCCGACGCACTTCTACAGGCTCATTGAGATTTTTCCAAGAATCATAGGCGGCTGTTTGTGCAAATTGAATTTCTTCTTTTGGCACTTCATCATATTCGCCAAGCAAAATAAATCGCCCCAAACCCGTAAATGCCGATGCACGCACCTCAATGCCCTTATCATGGCGCACCAAATGAACCAATTTGTGCATGACCTCTAGCGATTCATCATCCCACAACAATTCCACTGCCGAAGCGCGGACTTGAGGGTCTTCATCTTCGATTGCCATCAGCGCAATCGAGCGATAATCGAGCAAGTAATTGATTTCGACTGCATCAATCAATTGTTGGGTCAGGTCACGCCGTTTGGTCGTCTCTAATGCTCGCCATGCAGGACGTAGGCTTGTCGCTTCTTCTTGGGATAAATCAGATAAACCATATATCAACGATGGATATTGTGCGGGTTTAAGATTTTTTCCCAACCGAAGCAATTGCTCTGTCTCTGCTAAAGATGGCTTTTCTGTGATGGCTTTGAATTCCGAATCATCATCTAGTTCTTCTAATGGCAGTTCAAGATGATAATCGTCTTCTAAATCCAGCTCACTCAATTCGTCTAAATCATCAAATTCATCAAGAAAATCATCATCGTAATCGTCGTTCATACTGTTCCTTCTCATAGCTTCTAGCGCAATAAATCACTGACAGGATTAATCACATCGTTGATGATGAGCAACACCCCCAACGATAACAACAAAACAAATCCGACCATGTGGACATACCCTTCGCGTTCTGGCGAAATGGGCTTGCCACGAATCAGTTCAATGAACGCAAATACAATGCGCCCCCCATCTAAGGCAGGAATCGGCAACAAATTGGTGAACCCCAGCGCAATGCTGATGAGCGCGATAAATTGCAAAAAGTCGCCAATGCGATTTTGGATGATGCTATCTTGCAAAATCACCCCACCCATTTGCCCAACGCCCCATGCACTAATCACACGGCTTTCATCACCAGAGAGTTGCCCACCCAAAAGCCTTGCAGGGAATTCTGCAATTCTGGCAAAAATTTCGACTGTCTGATTTACCCCATATTCGATAGATGTACCGATGGATGAGGGAATATAATCGAGTTCTGGCGCTTGGATATAAGCAAATTGGCGGTCGGGTGTGGTGTAATCCGATAAAATGCCGATACCCATCGCACCTTGACCGGGTTGTGGATTGGCGCGTAACGGCACATCTATACTGAGAATTTCTTCGCCACGAAGAACCTGCAAGGTGATTGTTTTGCCCAAATTGGCATCTGTAAAGCGTTTGAGTTCATCTACGGGCGATATAGTATCTAAAAGCGAATTATCTTCAAATGACATGATTAAATCATCTGGCAACAAGCCCGCAATATCCGCAGGGCTACCTTCTTCTATAGACCGCACCACCACATAACTATTGGTAGCTTCCCATTGTGCCAATAAATCGGCGGTAACAGTGATAGACACCGTTAAATCTTCAAACGTGTCATCTTCATAAAAACGGCGTACCTGAATGGGAATGGTCTCGTCGGCGTTTGCTTGTAAAATTTGTTCAAATTGAACATTATTTTCGATGAATTCCCCATTCAAACGGGTAATCCAATCGCCTTGTTGCACCCCTGCTAGTGACCATGCGCTGGTTTCATCCAATGCCACCACGCCCAATTTTGTCCCCACAGGTGTGGGCAACCCAATCAATCCGATGACGATGAATAACACCAATGCAAAGATAAAATTGGCTAAAGCCCCCGCCGCCATGAAGAAAATTCGGGGTAATGGCTTCACTTCGTAGATGGATGTGGGATTCAATACCCCCCGTTGTGCCAATTCTTCGCGTTCAGATAGATAAGGAGATGGGGTCGCAGATGTTTTTTGTTCCATCATCTCGGTGTGTTTGGTCACTAATTCTTCCCGTTGCCGTTCTGTGGCTTCTTCACCCAATGGACGGATTAAATCCTCACCCAACGGGCGCACAAATCCCCCTAACGGGATGAGATTCAACGTAAATTCGGTCTCGCCCCAACTGAATAATTTGGCAACTCGTGGCGGAAATCCAACACCAAATTCCAAAACAGTGATACCAACTGCCTTTGCCGCCAACAAATGCCCCAATTCATGCACAATTACCGCAGGAATAAGCACAATGATGAAGGCAATGATTGTTAACAGTAAATCATTTCCAATAAGCGACTCAAACATAACCCTATGCCTCTATTCTTAAACCAATACCGTTAGTACGGTGGGTATATGGATATAAAGGTGCAATGCACCGATATTGTTTTCTCATTATATGAGACTTTTTCACTCTCGCGCATAACCATTAGATGAGATGTGCGCCACCACCAACCGTAGCAGTACGAATATCCTTCACACCGTCTATCTCGCGCAAGCCTTGTGCGACCTTTTCGGCATCTGCCCGCAAGCAAATACAATGCACATTTGGACCTGCATCCAATGTATAACATACATTTACACCGTTTGCCCGCCAATCCCGCACAGCATCCATCACGGTGAGGGTGCTAGGCAACCAATAAAATAACGGAGGGCGACTGGTCATCATGACCGCGTGCATCAAATTGCTATCATATTCCACCACATCGGCAAATGTGCCAAAATCACGGTCTAAAATGGCTTTTTGGCAAATCCGCAGGCGCTCACCTGCCCCATTTACCCGCGCCACTTGCAAATCACTCGTACCAGCAGAGGTATGTCCCTGACGTGACCCAACCGCTTTATGTTCCCCACTAATAATGGCAATCACATCCACCAAATCCCAATAATCGGGGTTGGCAAAAGATTCGGCATACGATGTCTCATGATTATGCCCCTGATGCCAAATCACAAACCCACTGGGAACAGAGCGCGAGGCAGACCCAGACCCCAAACGGGCGATGCTGGTCAATTCAGCTTCTGTCAAATCGGCATCAGCGGCTTTTATCGCCGCCATAGTGAGCGCCGCAAAAGATGATGCAGAAGAGGCAATCCCCGCACCCATTGGAAAATTATTGACCGATTCAACGTGGGCAAATTGACTAATATTTAGGCGATTTCGGATGAAAGTGAGATGTTCAGAAACCCGCGCAAGGGCTTGTCCTGTGGTTGCTTCATGATTGAGGACTAAACTATCAGACGTGAGTGACTCATCCCATCTTACATGTGTCTCGGTATAAATCCCATCTAAATTCATGCTGATAGAAGAATTGACGGGTAATTTGAGCTGTTCATCGCTATTACCCCAATATTTGATAAAGGCAATATTAGAACAGGCGCGGGCAGTGGCTTGTTTCACAGTGATTTTCTCCTAATAAATTCGCATTAATGGGTTCATCTTAACTGATTTATACAGATTTGACGAGAGAGGTTAGCATTGTACAGTCTGCTAATAATGCCTATAATCAGACTCGCTTAACCGTTAGAATTACGGAGATATAATGCCAGCACTTCTCGGATTATTGCGGACAATGCGTCCCAAACAATGGACAAAAAATTTGCTTTTTGTCTTTCCTGCCATTGTATTTGATGGCAAACTCTTTCAAGCAGAACCCTTTTTACGGGTATTTGGTGCATTTGCACTCTTTTGCCTCATGGCAAGCACCGTCTATATCATCAACGATTTGGTGGATTTAGAAAATGACCGCCAACATCCCAAAAAGAAAAATCGCCCGCTACCGTCTGGAAAATTGCCCATCCCATTCGCAATTGGGGCGGCAATTGTGTTCCCTATTTTTACATTAGGGTGTGCCTTGTTATTTAGCCCACCATTGGCGCTCATCCTCGCCATTTATTTAGTCGTGCAAATCGCTTATTCGTTTTGGCTCAAGCATGTCGCTATTGTGGATGTTTTGGTGGTCACAGGGGGGTTTATCCTACGGGTGATTGCTGGTGTGGTGGTCATCAATGTGCAAAATTTCTCCCCATGGCTTTATGCGGTGACGGGGTTATTAGCCCTTTTTCTGGCAGTCGGCAAACGTCGCCAAGAACTGATTACATTGGGCGAAAATGCCGTCAATGCCCGCCCCATCTATCAGGAATATAACCTCGCCCTCATTGATGATATGCTCCGCGTGGTCACAACCAGCACCTTCATCACCTACCTGCTCTATACGATAGAGGCACAAACCAAACTTGGCTCAGATTTAACCTTAGCGACTGTGCCATTCGTATTATATGGGCTTTTTCGGTATTTGTATCTCATTCATGTGCGTGGTGAAGGCTCTGCACCCGATGAGGTGTTGCTCAAAGACCGCCCATTACAGATTAATATCGTCTTATTCGTCATCGCCAATCTCATCATCATTTATGTGTTACCACGCCTATGAATACCAGCTATAGCGCACCCGCAAAAGTCATTTTATTCGGTGAACATGCCGCCGTGTATGGCAAGCCTGCCATTGCCGTTCCTGTCTCATCATTACGGGCATCTGCCTCTGTTCACCCCGAAATAGGGGGAAAAGGGCTTCATATAGAAGCCCTCGATTTGGCACAAGTGCTACCCGTAACCGTTGACAGTGATTTGATGGATAATGCCCTCATCTATACCGCCAGACAAGTCCTTAAAACACTCAATGCCCACCCACCAGATGCCACCATCCGCCTCAGTTCACAAATCCCGATGGCAAGTGGTTTGGGCAGTGGTGCGGCGGTATCCACAGCATTAGCACGGGCTGTTGCGGGGGCAATTGGCAAACCATTATCAGATGAAACGCTCAACACGCTCATTTTTGAAATCGAAAAATTGTATCATGGCACACCAAGCGGAATTGATAACACTGTTATCGTGTATGAACGCCCCGTCTATTTTATTAAAGGGATGCCCATCCAATCTCTAAATATTGGCACACCTTTCAGATTGGTGATAGGCGATACAGGCGAGGCAGGCATTACACGAGTCGCAGTAGGTGATGTTCGCACGTTATATGATGCCAATCCCCGAAAAATCATGCCGATATTAGATGAAATTGGCAATATTTCGGTTCGTGCCAAGACCATCATCGAAAATGGCGATCCAGACGATTTAGGTGTTTTGATGACGCGCAATCATGAATTATTGCGTGAGTTAACCGTCTCTGCACCCTCACTCGAAAAATTAATCACGGTGGCGCTCAATGCAGGGGCATTAGGCGCAAAACTCTCTGGTGGTGGGCGTGGTGGCAACATAATAGCCCTTGTTTATCACAACAAAGCAGAAATGGTCAAAGAAGCACTCCTACAAGCAGGCGCAAAAAACGCCTTTATCACCACCATTGAATAGGATAAATCTATGCACACACTCATCAAACTTGGTGGCTCGCTCATCACCGACAAACGGGTCGAAAATAGCTTTAATGCCGATATTATGCGCCGTTTGGCACATGAAATAGCCCAAGCGCAAAAAACCGCCCCCACATCCCTCATTATCGGGCATGGTAGCGGGTCGTTTGGGCATTTTGCCGCCCATAAATATGGCACGATGGAAGGTGTATCTACCCCAGAAAATTGGCGCGGATTCGCAGAAGTGGCACGGGTGGCAGGTGAACTCAATAAATTGGTGATGGATGAATTGGTGGCAGTGGGATTGCCAATTTTGAAATTGCAACCATCCGCATCGGCATTGTGTCATGATGGCGAATTGATACAAATGGCACTTCATCCGCTTGAAGTCGCGCTCACGAATGGGCTTGTGCCGTTGGTTTATGGCGATGTATCGTTGGATGATGTGCGCGGTGGGACGATTATCTCTACAGAGACGATTATGACCTATTTATCCAAAAATTTGCCCGTGAAGCGCGTTTTTCTGCTTGGTGAGGTGGAAGGTGTACTGGATGCTGACGGAAATGTCATCCCACGCATCACCCCGAATACACTGGCACACTATCAATCGGCATTAGGTGGCTCGTATGGCACAGATGTCACAGGGGGGATGTTCGCCAAAGTGCGCGATATGGTCAATTTGGTGAAAGAGCGTCCACATCTGTCGATCCGTATTTTGAATGGGCAGGTTAAAAATCGGCTGTTATATGCACTCACAGAGGATTTACAAACAGGGACGCTCATTACTAACGATTAGGGGGTAAATTGTTTTACAAGGGCGCAAACTGTTGCGCCCTCAACGATAGACTATCAGTGTAGCTATTGATTCACTTCTGGGCGGAAAACAGGTGCAAACACGGCATCATATAGGCTCGATACCAATTGGTCAAACCATTCTTCTATCACCACAGGACTATCTACAGGAGATACATTTTCGGTGATAATCAACATCCGCCCCAATTGGCGTACCATGCGCGATTGTACGGCTGGCACATCACATGCGGTCACATTCCAACTATAAATGGGCAATCCATAATAATTAGAAGCGCTTTCCGTCACATCGGCATTGGCTTCTGTCACCAAAGATGAGACAAATGTCTCGCTATTTTGCGCTGTCACGGCATCTTCTTTGCTCGCAAATACCAAAATCAATTCACGCACAGAGGTAAGTGGCAATTGGCTGGTATCGCAAGTAGGGTTCACATGACGGACAGAGGCGCTAAACAAGAAATTGTTATCGGTGAGCAAAGCCGTTACATCTGCTTGAACTGCTTCTGGGAAAGATGCAACAGTTGCTTCGGATGTGAAAACACCCGTTAAAGCGGGGTCAATTTCGACACCATCTAATGGTTCAAAAGCGGTGATAATCGCTTCAAAATCGGCTTCTGTAGCAGGTACAGGGGCTTCATAACCGCTAATGACCGTATTGGGGTCCGTGACAATCACAACAGTATTCAAGGCAGGACCTGGGACAGTAGCAGTTGATGGGTCACGTAAAGGCAAGCCATTGACAATATCTTGACCAGTCAACACTTCACCAAAGATGCTATGGTTATAATTCAGCCAATCGGTCACAACCGTGGTGATGAAAAATTGGCTACCATTGGTGTCGGTAATGCCTTGGTCACGATTATTCGCATTGGCAGTCGCCAACAAACCGGGGCGGTCAAAGGTCATAAATGCGACATATTCATCTAATACCGTATAACCCGGTCCGCCACTACCAGTACCAGTGGGGTCGCCACCTTGCGCCATAAAATCGGCTAAAACGCGGTGGAAGGTAGTATTGTTGTAATAACCATTTTGCGCCAAAAAGACGAAGCTATTCACTGTTTTTGGGGCGAGTGTCTCGAACAAATCCACATATACAGCACCCGCTTCGGTACAAAATACGGCGCTATAATCTACGCCAGCTTCTAATACTTGTTCTGGTTGTGTATATTCACGGGTGGTCGGTTCTGGTGCAGGAATGGCAGAAGCACAAATGTCATCTGGTGTTTGGCGGTCTGTTTCTTGTGCATGGCTCATAAATGGCATGATGAACAAACCAATCAATAGGACGAGGAACAATTTTTTCATTCAACATTCTCCAAAAAATCCGTCAAAAAAGTGGGCGTAAAATTGCCTGTTTTTTAGTGTATCATAATTGGTGGTTATCAGATAGATAAGCGCCTATCAAGCGTATGGTAGCCCGTATAGCCACAATACCCTACTCTATGATAAGATTTGGACTATGAATAGACGATTCCGTAAATACTTACTCACACTCTCACTCATCGGGGCAACATGGGCATTATTTGCCTGTGCGCCAGAAGAACGTATTGTCATTGTTATTACCCCTACCCCTGCAAATGTGGTCAATGTGGCAACCAGCACCATTATGGTTTCACCTACCACAGAAGAAACCGTGACAAGCACACCAACAGCCACTGCCACCGAAACTGATTCTATAGCGGTTATTCCAACCCAAACACCAGAACCCATCCCGACTATAGGCGATGGCACTCGTGTGGGACCCATCGTCCCCCCAAATTATGTATTACCAACCTTGCCCGTGCCGACAGCCATCATCCCAACCATAACGACAACCCCATCTCCGACCAATACCCAATCGGGACCCACCGCCACACCCATTCCATTACTCGATGCGTCACGTATTGGGCTTCAGCTTTATTCCAATGTGGGACAAGCAGAATGGGAAGGATATGTGCAACAAGCAGAACGCACAGGCGTGCAATGGATAAAAATTCAGGTCAATTGGGCATTTTTGCAACCAGAATCTGCCAATGTATTTAATGACCAAATGCAGTTATTTGAGCGCCAAGTCGAAACGGCTTCACGCCCGCCCAATATGCGCGTCTTATTAAGCATTGCCAAAGCCCCAAGTTGGGCGCGAACCGTGAATAATGAGGATGGTCCGCCAAACAACCCACAAGACTTAGCGGATTTCATCACATTTATGCTCACCAAAACCAAAATTGGCGGGGCGATTGATGCCATCGAAATTTGGAACGAACCCAACCTCATCCGGGAATGGCGCGGTACATTGCCCTTTAGCGGTGCGGGCTATATGCAACTTTTTGCGCCATCCTATAATGCCATCCGCGCCTATTCGCCTACTATCCAAATTATCACAGCAGGATTAGCCCCCACAGGTCAAATTGGCTCAGATACAGTGGATGACCGCACCTTCTTGCAACAAATGTATGCGGCAGGATTAGCCAATTATGGCGCAGATGTATTTGTCGGCGCACATCCTTATGGATGGGGCAACCCGCCCGATGCACGCTGTTGCGATGCCATCCCCGATAGAGGCTGGGATGACAATCCAAAATTCTTCTTCATCGAAAATATCGAAAGTGTCTATGGCATTATGCAAGCCAGTGGACACAATACCAAGATGTGGATTACTGAATTTGGATGGGCAACTTGGGAAGGACTACCCACAGAAGCACCAGAATTGTGGATGACCTATAACACGGCACGCGACCAACTCAATTACACCATTCGCGCCTTTCAGATTGGGCAAGAATTACCCTATGTTGAAGGCATGATTTTGTGGAATTTGAATTTTGCCAATATGTTCCGTGTTGAACAACGCGACGAAGTGGCTGGCTACAGCCTCATCAACCCTGCCCTATTGCCAATCGAAAGACCCCTCTATCGGGCATTGATACAAGCAACGGGTTACGGGCAATAAATACCCGTTCAAATCAAATGAGTATCGTAAGGGCGCAACATGTTGCGTCCTTACAATATCTATTATGGGGCAACTAACCCTAATGACTGTGCCACCTCAGTCAATGTGCCACCCACATCCGCATAACGGATTCCCATCACTCGTGATTGCACCTCATTACGTTCTGATGGCACGCTATCATCAGGGAACACCGTTAACCAAAAATCACGCGCAAACAAAAATTGTGCCACATATTGGCTATATTCTGTCCCCCCCTCCATCACAATCCCCTGCTCGTATAAATAATCGGCGATGAAATACAAGGCTTCTGTGGATAAATTATTTTCCCCATACGGACTATCGGCGCTCCGCATCCATGTGACAAAATCATAAGCAGGATTCCAGAACAATTCTTGGCGGTCTGTGCGGACAATGCGCTCAACTTCCCCATATAATTCATCTGTCCTATCACCACCATTCACCGACATCGAAACAACCAACAAATCACGGTCATCAAACAGCATTAATCCTGCATCAGCAGTGAGCCATTCTTCACGGGAATTATTTTCATCACCTGGTCCAACAAATCCGTCTTTGCTCACAGGCATTCCACCCAAATTAAGCGCCGTCAATTCTAAAAATCCGGGGTATCCCTCTACAATAGACATCACCGCTTTTGCAGTCTCAAAAATATCATCTGAAGCAGTGTTATACAGCCAATGATAATAACGGGCTAAATCCAAAACCGAAAAGGTGTTATTAAAAAAACGTGGCACACCATAAATGAGGGTAGTACGTTGGTCAAAGCGATTGTCTGTATAAGATGAATTCTCGGTTGCCCCCTTATCCCATTCGCGCATCCCACTCTCCAATGAAATACCGATGGTGGTATATGACCATTCATTAAAGGCTTGAATGGGGTTATAGGTCTCGGCATAGAGGCTACGGGCATAGGCATAATACAGTACATCGCCAGTGGAATAATTATCGCTATAGACAATCATCCGATAAATATCATTGAGAATGTCATAATGAGCATCCCACGCGCTGAGATACGCTTCTGGGACAGCATCGCGCTTGGCGTTCCAATAGTCTACAGGCACACTGCCCCACACATCAGAGGAAACAAATTCCAAGAAAAACATGAGGATGGGACCCTTAATGGCAGAAACAACGGGCAATTGTTGTGTAATATTGACCCCTGCCAACAATTCATCCGTTGTCAGGTCATAGAGCAAAAATCCGAGTGGGCGGTTTTCTGCCAATTCCTTAAAGGTCGCACTATGTGGGGCGCTATCGGCAAGCGCAACAAGGTCACTATCTGGCGGGAAAAACGGGGTTTGTGCCGATGTAGCCCCTATAACACCCAACAACATCAAAAAAACGAGCATAAAGCGCATCATATATCCTCCATCACACAAAATAAAAAGCGAGTGAGATGTTTTCCCACTCGCTTTTATTCACAATCCCAACGGGTGGGATTTTACATATCTTTCATATCTTCTGAGCCGTCCATATCATCATAGAACTCTGCCGAGTGGTCAAGCGCCCCTTGTGCCTCCAAAGACACATCTGGCGCAATCAACTCGCGGTCTTGGTAGGTATGGAAGCCTGTGCCTGCGGGGATGAGCTTGCCGATGATGACATTCTCTTTTAACCCATACAGACGGTCAACCTTGCCTTCAATCGCCGCCCCTGCCAACACTTTGATGGTGTGTTGGAAGCTAGATGCAGAGAGGAAGCTATCGGTGCTAAGGGCGCATTTGGTGATACCGAGCAAAATCGGAATCCCCGCCGCAGGTTCTTGACCCTTTGCCAGCAGATGTTCGTTCAAATCGAGCAGGCGCAAGCGGTCAATCATTTCCCCGGGGAGCAATGGGCTATCGCCACTACGGGTAATTTGTACCTTCGACAACATTTTGCGGATGATGACCTCAAAGTGCTTATCGGCAATATTCACGCCTTGGTTACGGTACACTTTTTGAATTTCTGAGAGCAAATACATTTGTGTGGAATCTGCACCCAACACGCGCAAAATCTTATGCGGACTCTTCGAGCCTTCGGTCAATTGTTGACCAGCATAAACTTCTTTGCCGTCCTCAACATGAGGCAACAACCGCGCCGCAGAGGGCAATTCATACTCTTCTACTTCGCGTTTTTCATAACGAATATAGATGGTATGCCCTTCAAGATGAACTGTTCCTTCCATCTTGGCGACCAGCACTTCTTCGCCATTATCAAAGACATAACGTGCCAATACTTGGTTCTCTTTGACCTTCGCCTCATCTGCGACCTCAATATCCCAACCAACGGGAATATCATGTTGTTCGCTAAAAACTTGGCTATTGATAACCTGAGCAATCCGCACGCCGTCACGTTTCATCAGGCGTAACATACCGCCGATGTCGGTCATGACTGCCTCGCCTTTTGGCTTCTTGCGGGCTTCAAACAATTCTTCCACGCGGGGCAAACCACTGGTGATGTCACCCGTTGCTTGTGCAGTACCGCCTGTATGGAAGGTACGGAGGGTCAATTGGGTACCCGGTTCACCGATGGATTGTGCCGCCACAATGCCCACCGCCGAGCCAATTTCGACCATATCACCGCGCCCCAAATCGCGCCCATAGCACAAGGCACAAATACCGTGGATGAGAGCGCAAGTCATTGGACTGCGGACATACACTTCTTCGATGGTGGTATTTTGGATGATGTCTGCGACATCTTCATCAATCATGCCATTGCGTGGCACGATGAGGATGCCCATTTCTGGATGATAAATATCGCGTGCGGCACAACGCCCAACGATACGTTCAAATACCGTTTGACCAGCCACATCATCACTACGGCGAATCAACATACCGCGTTCTGTACCACAATCAACGCGGTTCACAATCACATCTTGCGCCACATCCACCAAACGGCGGGTCAAATACCCCGCATCGGCGGTACGGAGCGCCGTATCTGCCAAACCTTTACGCGCACCATGTGTCGAAATAAAGTATTCCAGCGCAGTTAGCCCTTTACGGAAATGACTCACGATTGGCAAGTCAATAATCCGTCCAGAGGGGTCAGCCATCAACCCGCGCATCCCTGCCAATTGGGTAATTGGACCAAAACCGCCTTTGGTAGAACCAGAAAGCGCCATAATCGCAATTGGACCAAATGGGTCTAGGGCATCACGAATGAGGTCTTGCAATTTGTCTTTCGCACGTCCCCATTCATCAATGGTGGCTTGATACCGTTCTTCTTCGGTCATCAGCCCACGACGATAGTCGCGTTCTGCGCCTTCTACGATGGTTTCGGCATCAGAAATAATGCGTTCACGTTCTTCTGGGATGGTCAAATCGCTAACCGCAATTGTTGTCCCAGAGACAGTGGCATAATAAAAGCCGAGATTTTTAATCGAATCTACTAAATCAGTGGTACGGTCAGAGCCGATTTTACGATAGGCTTTATCTACCAACGTTTGCAATTGCTTTTTGCCCATTGTGTCTTGGACATAACGCAATTCATCGGGCAAAATGCGGTTAAAGATAGCACGCCCAACAGTGGTCAATTCGGGTTCAGATTGTGGGCTACGGCTATCATAATAATTACCGAGCAAAATCGGTGTATGTAACCCGACAATGCCCAAACGATAGATATATTCGACCTCATCCAAATCCACCACAATACGGCGTTCACTGAGGTTAGCGAGTGTAACGGTATCTTGTAGTCCGCGCTTCTCCATGAGCTTTTTCATCTCATAGCCATTGGCAAGCAAGCAGTCTACTTCGCCTTCCATCAATGCGCGGAGGGTACGGTCAAATGCCGATTCCAACACCTTCTTACGCCCTGTGTCATCCACTTGGACAATATCCTCATACAGAACCATGCCCGGAATCACACGATGGAGCGCAAAATAATACCCATTACGGCGGAAGGGAATCCCGACACGCACTTTGGGGTTATAGATGTTTTCCATATGACGGAACGCATCTGCTTTTTCTTTGAGTGTAACCACTTCCACAGTGGGATCCATGGTCAGGTAATAATTGCCCAACACCATATCTTTGGCGGGACCCACAACAGGTTGACCATCGGCAGGTTTGAGCAAGTTCTTGGTACTCAGCATCAATTCACGGGCTTCTTTGACCGCTTTATCGCTGAGGGGAACGTGAACAGCCATTTGGTCGCCATCGAAGTCGGCATTAAACGCCGAACAGACCAATGGATGGATTTGAATAGCTTTACCTTCTACCAATTGTGGCTCAAAGGCTTGAATACCCAAACGATGCAAGGTTGGCGCACGATTGAGCAAAACAGGGCGTTCCTTAATGACTTCCTCAAGGACTTCCCAGACTTCTGGTTTTTCCCGCTCAATAATCCGTTTTGCGCCCTTCACATTGCTGGCATAGTTATGACGCACCAAACGGCTAATGACGAATGGGCGATACAATTCTAGTGCCATTGTTTTTGGCAAACCGCATTGATACAACTTGAGGCGTGGACCAATAACGATAACCGAGCGTCCAGAATAATCTACACGCTTACCGAGCAAGTTACGACGAAAACGCCCTTTTTTACCCTTAAGCATGTCGCTGAGGGACTTGAGTTCGCGCCGTCCACGTCTGCTGAGAGCTTTACCACGTTGACTATTATCAATGAGGCTATCTACCGCTTCTTGCAACATCCGTTTTTCGTTGCGAACAATCACATCTGGAGCGCCCAATTCTAACAGGTGCTTGAGGCGATTATTGCGGTTAATCACACGGCGATACAAGTCATTGAGGTCGCTGGTCGCAAACCGTCCACCGTCTAATTGCACCATTGGGCGCAAATCTGGGGGAATAACGGGCAATTGGGTCAAAATCATCCATTCTGGGCGATTTTCACTTTTACGCAGGCTTTCTACCACGCGCAAACGCTTGGTGGCTTTTTTCTTGCGTTGCTTCGATTTGGTATTGCGAACTTCATGCCAGAGTTCCTTTGCCAATTTATCCAAATCCAAATCTTTAAGGATTTTATAAAAGGCTTCAGCACCCATATCGGCAGTGAATACTTGGTTATATTTTTGGCGCAATTCACGATAGCGGGTTTCTGACAAGAACTGGAGCGTATGTAATTCTTTCAGTTCTTGACGGGCTTTATCGGCAGAACCGCGTACAGTTACCATGCGTTGGTCAAGTTCATCACGTTGTTCTTCTTCAATACGTGATGCTTCTACAGCAATCACATCGGCTTGGGTATCAAGCCCATCGAGGTCGGTTTGGCGTAATTTTTCGATTTCGATTTGAATTTCATTGAGGTATTGCGTCACAGACGCATTGACACGGGCAATATGGTCATTATTGACAATTTCGCCCTTGCCCACAACCACAAGGTCGGTGCTTTCAAAATTGATATCACTATCGGCGGCATGTCCACGCAACGTTTCCAGACGCACCTGTATGGTTTGTGCTTCTGTCATCAGGCGGTCACTCATGCGGGTGAATTCTTCATCATAATGGCGATTGATTTGTTCGGCACGCGATTCAAATTCACTCAATTGGGCATCACGTTGGTGTTTGATATTCTCCATTTGTTCACGAATATCGCCACCCAATTCGTTTTCTTTGGTGTGTAATTCTTTGTCAATACGGTCTAAAGCACGCTTGCGGGCTTCTTCATCCACATGCGTAACGACATATTGGGCAAAATACAATACACGGTCAAGATTGCGACGGCTAATATCGAGCAAAAGCCCCAAATAACTTGGCACTCTACGGGTATACCACACATGGGCAACAGGGGCGGCTAATTCAATATGCCCCATCCGTTCACGACGGACAGATGAGCGCGTGACCTCTACACCACATTTATCGCAAACAATTCCCCGATAACGGATGTTTTTATATTTACCGCAGTAACACTGCCAATCACGGGTGGGACCAAAAATCGCCTCACAAAACAACCCATCTTTTTCTGGGCGTAAGCGGCGGTAATTGATGGTCTCTGGTTTAGTAACTTCGCCATAAGACCATGATTTAATGGCTTCTGGCGATGCCAAGCTAACGCGCAGTGCGCTAAATTCCTTCGCCTCTAACGTAGACGAATTATCTCTCTGCATATAGCACGCACTCCTCTTGATGGACTAACAACAAACGAATAACCCACTAAAAACGCAAAAGGTGCGTATGAAAAAAACTTTCTTTTCATCGCTTAAATTCTCAAATGTAAATCTTTAGTTATAGATGACAAAATGTACCAGCCTTGCGCTTCTTTGTCAAGGGGCAAATAATTGATACTAGAGGTATTCTTGTCTATCGCTAGATTACTCGTTTATATGGTATTTGTCAAGCAACGAATCCAAAAATCAAACATTCTTCACACCAAGCCCTCATGACAGAGGGCGCTATTTCACATTCATTATCAAAAATGAGTAAAAGATAAATATTTCATGAGAAACAGTAGCGGGATTCATAGGTAGGCGTTAATATGGTAAAACGATTTACTAAATCGTTTTACCTACATCAGTAGGCAAAATCGTTGGTAAAAAGTTAACTTAAATCTGTTTTGAAGGGAGCAATATACAATGAAACGCAGTCGCTTTTTAATTCTTACCGTGTTGTTGGCGAGCCTCTTTGCCCTTGTTGGCGGAGTTTTTGCTCAAGAGGAAGAAGGTATCACGCTTGTTTTAGCGGGCTGGTCATCCAGCACAGAAGAAACAGACACCCTCAATGCGCTTTTGGCGCAATTTACAGAAGAAACTGGTATTGCCGTAGATTGGCAAATCTCCACTGACCATACTGTGCAATTGCAAAATGCGTTTGCCAGTGGCGAATATCCCAATGTTTTCTATATTGATAGCTCCAAACTGCCCGATTGGGTCGCCGCCGATGTTGTCTCGGTTGGTGAAGATTATATCGAAGACCCAGAAGGATTCTATCCTGCCCTGCTCGATATTTTCACCGAAGATGGCACACTCTATTGCCCACCAAAAGACTTTAGCACCATGGCACTCCAATATAATAAAGATTTATTTGATGCCGCAGGACTAGAATACCCCACTGCCGATTGGACATGGGAAGATTTGTATGCCGCCGCCGAAGCATTGACCGATGCCGATGCTGGTGTCTTGGGCTTGGTAACACCTCCCAATTTGGAACGCTGGTTGCCCATGCTCTATCAAGCAGGTGGCGCAATTTTTGACGAAGTTACTGGCGAATATGTCATGAATGACGAAGCCGCCCTCGAAGCACTCGACTTCTATGTCAGCTTTAGCACCAATGGCATCGGTGGAACCCCCGATAAAGTGGATGCAGGCTGGGGTGGTGAAGCCTTCGGTGAAGCTCGTGTTGCTATGGCAATGGAAGGCAACTGGGTCATCAACTTCCTGCTCGAAAACTACCCAGAATTGAACTGGGGCGTGACAGAACTGCCCGCAGGTCCAGTCGGCAAAGCAACGATGGCATTCACGGTCTGCTATGGTGTTGGTGCAGATAATGAATATCTCGAAGAAAGCTGGCAATTGGTCAACTTCCTCACCAATGACGCAGGTCAATTGGCGACCACCGAAGTTAGCTTTGGACCTATGCCAACCCGCCCATCAGCATCAGAAGCCTATGTGAATGTCTGGGTGCCACGCGCCGAAGGCAAAGGCTTTGACCCCGTTGATGTGAATGCTTTCATCGCTGGTGGTGATTATAGCTACCCATGGAAACTCCCCGTCGGATTTGGTCCCTTCAGTGACGGCTTTAACGCCGACCTCCAACGCGCATTTGCTGGTGAAATTGATGCCGCAACCGTGTTGGCAAATGCCGAAGCCATTGCACTCGAAATTATGGGTGAATAATCCATAAAAACCACGACATAGCACCTTTCAATCAATCACACTCATGCCCCCTACCCTCTCGGTAGGGGGTGTAGGGACACTTTATAAGGTGTCCCATATACTGCAACTTAAGAAATCAACCTCACCCCTAAATCCCCTCTCCAGTCTGGAGAGGGGACTAAAACCCCCCCACAAAATGATTGTCTCCCCCTCTCCATTTTGGAGAGGGGGCAGGGGGGTGAGGTAAAAAAAGA
>JANRKU010000008.1:0-190406 GCA_033763335.1 bacterium | reverse complement strand
ATCGTCCACGACACCAGCCTCGTTACAGTCGGTACACACACCATAAAATTCCAGCAGATGCCCTGTGAGCTTGACACCAAATTCATGCTCTAGGCGTTCCCCTAACATCGCCAATCCACAATCTTGAAATTCGATGGTCTGATGGCATTGTACACACACAATATGATGATGATGTCCATCGGGCATCAGCACATAGGTCGGTGTGGAACTCCCCGCCGTATACGTTGGGCGGATAATGGCAAGTCGCGTCAATAAATCCAGTGTACGAAATACACTGGCACGCCCTATGGTCGCATCAAGCCCCGCTACCGCCTCTAAAATCTCGGCGGAGGTCATATGACCCTCATGGGACTCAATAACGCCTAAAACAGTGGCACGGGCGGTTGTGAGTTTATAGCCTGCATCCCGCAAGCGTTCTAGTCGTGGTGTGGTTTGCATAAAATTTAATCCTTGCTTCCTTGCTAGTCATATTGAGGCGCGGTATCATTTAGATTACTTACCGACTAATAAGGAGAACTGACTGCATGAAACGATTGTTATGTATGATTGTACCGCTTATTGCGCTTTTTGGCATAAACCAATTCTCTGCAAAAGCCCAATCGCCCCTCAAGGTCGTAGCGACCACCAGCCTCATTGCTGATGTGGCAAAAAATATCGGTGGCGATTTGGTGGATGTGACCGCCATCATCCCCACAGAAACCGATGTGCATAGTTATATCCCCGCGCCACAAGATATTGCCCTCTTGGTAGATGCCGATGTGGTGCTGGTCAACGGTTTGGGGATGGAAGAGGGATTGCTGGAAATTATCGAAGAAAATGCGCCTAATGCGGTTATCGTCTCGTTAGGGATAAATGTCCTCAGTAGTGACCATACCCATGATGATGAAGCCACCCCAGAAGTACCCCCTCACGAAGCAGACTATCTGGGCATTTATGGCGCAGAAATCGAGTGTGATGAACATGGTGATGAAAAAGCAGAAGGCACACATACCGAAGATGAAGAACATGCACATGGGGCATGTGACCCGCATGTGTGGCAAAATCCGCTCAATGTGAAGATATGGGCAGAGAATATAGCCTATGCTTTTTCAGAAGCGGATAATGCACATGTGCCAGCATACGCCGCCAACGTCATCCTATACAATGACCAATTAACTGCTTTAGATAGCGAGATAAAAAGCCTGATAGATGAGATACCCGCAGAGAATCGGGTGATTGTCACCAATCACAATTTTCTCGCCTATTTTGCGGCGGAATATGGCTTTGAGGTGATAGGGACGGTTATCCCAAGTGCCTCCACTATGGCACAAGTCTCCCCACAAGACCTTGCAGGTTTAATCGAAGTTATCCAAGCAGAAGGGGTACGCGCTATTTTTACCGAATATAGCGCCAATATTGATATTGCCCAAACGGTGGCGGACGAGTTGGGTTATGACATCGCTGTGGTGAGCTTGTATAGCGATTCGCTCGGCGCAGAAGATAGCGAAGCCAGCACCTATCTGGATTTTATGCGCTACAACGTGAACGCAATTGTGACTGCGCTAAAAGGGTAACAATGTGACGGCATAATGTGGGTTAGTAAATAAAGATGATGTATACCTGTAAGGGCGCAACATGTTGCGCCCTTACAAAACCTGCCTATTTTAGAGGTGTCAACAACACGTGTATGTCCGCCAGCCATATATCCCAAATATCCCCAACATATCCCAATTGGGGAAATATTTGGGATTTACCAACCCCATGTTCCTGCACCACCTTTGAATGGTCCAACAATATCTGATGTTATCCATCCGCCATAAAAATCACCTTCTTGCGCCATCACTTTTTCATCGTTCACAAAACAGGCTTCCATCCGACTAGGATAAAAGGCGATATACCCCTCAATCGCATCATAGCCATTGGCGGGTTTTTCATAACACCACCCCGCATCACTCGCTTCTTGGTCGCCCACTTTAACCGTCCAATAACTGGCTTGTCCCTTAAATTCGCACACGGTTTTGCGTGCCGTTTTGGTGAGATATTCCATGCGAATATCCGCTTGGGGGATATAGTAAGAAGGGGGATGACTGGTCTCTAAGACACGCATGGCGCGAGTGGTATCTACCAATAACACCCCATTGAAAAATATCTGCACCCGTTTGGATGTGACCTCAACACGCGGTGGGCGGGGATAATCCCACACCGATTCTTGACCTGCTTTTGGTTCAATCCGTTTGAACATTGTTAAATCCTCATATAATTCTCCATCGTTAAACGCATTTTAACCCGATATGGCATAAATCCACATGACAGGCAGTTTAGAGAATGTTATCATGTGTGTATCGCTTTTTGCCGATAAATTGGCATCAAGAATTTCTGTCCGTTTTTGGGGAATAGACCCCGCTAGAAACTATCGAAAGATACCTATGAAAATCATCACACTTATCAATGAAAAAGGCGGTGTTGGCAAAACCACCATCGCTGTGCATGTCGCCGCAGGACTCGCCATTCGCGGTTATAAAGTCATCATCGCAGATGCCGACCCACAAGGTCACGCAACCCTATGTTTGGGACTCAAGAAAGAACCCGGTCTCTATGACCTGTTGGTACGGAGTGCGCCCTTCCGTGATGTGTTGCGTCCTGTGCAACCAGAGCGTTATGGAATGCCCGGTCATCCTGTCAAAGGGCAACTGTATGTCGTGCCATCCAATGTCGAGACGCGCAGTATCCCCATTCAAATTTCCGATGCGTTTGCTGTCGCAGACCGTTTTCGGGAATTAGAAGGGGTTGTGGATGTGGTCGTATTCGACACCTCACCGACACCATCTTTGTTGCATGGGTCAATTTATCTGGCTACCGATGCCATCATTTATCCCACCAAATGCGAGTTCCTCAGCTTTGATGGCTTGGTCGAAAGTTTTAGCCACCGCCAAATGATTCAACCCACCCGTGAGCGTTATGGCTTGAGTGAACTCAAAGTGATGGGCATTATCCCCACCATGTTCCGCACCAGCACCCTCGTGCATCAAGAAAATTTAAATAAACTCAAAGCCAAATATGGCAACCTCGTGTGGCCCGAAATGTATATGCGGACGGTATGGGCAGAGGCTTCTACAGTGGGGCGTTTGGTCTATAGCTTTGCCCCAGATAGTAGTGCAACCCGTGATATGTGGACTGTCGTAGATCGTGTGGAGATGGAGCTTGCCCTATGAGCAGAAAAAATCAATTGTCCGATGTTGACCCCTTTGGCGGTGGCAGAGAAAATGCACAACTCCCCTCAGATGGATTGAGTATGACAGAAGCCGATACCGCCTTGTTTGGAGAACTCTCTAAACGAGAAGGGGCGCGTCAGACCATTCGCCCTGTTTCGATTTTTCAAATTTACCCCGACATCAAACAACCGCGTCGTGCTGTTCCCGCCTCTGTCCGTGAGCATTGGTCGGGCGAGCCAAAAGATATTGCCGACCTGTTTAATGTGTGGGTACAAGTTATTGATGATGAACGGCGCAAAGCAGGGCAACCCGATTTCAACCTTGACCATTATCTATGGGCAGAAAAAATCGAATCGCGTGGCATCAGTGAAGATGTCTACGAATCAGAAGGCTATCCCCACGGACCCGCAGAAAACGCCTTTTTGAAGGTGGTCGAATTGGCTGTTAGCATCCGCCGAGATGGTCTTGCCAATCCAGTCACGGTACAACGACTAGACCGCAACAGCTACCGTATGGAAACAGGGGAACGCCGTTGGCTGGCATTTCATATCCTCTATGGCTATTTCAATGGGCAAGATGATAAACCCCTAGAACGCGAAAAATGGCAAAATGTCCCCGCCATTGTGGTAGACACATTCAACGTATGGCGACAAGCCAGCGAGAATGCCGCCCGCGCCGATTTGAACGCGATTGGTCGCGCCCGTCAATTTTCGCTACTGATGATGGACTTGCTCAGTAGTCAAAATATCCGCTTTGAGGACTACGACACCCTCGTCAAACATGGGCAATCTGACCGCCCATACTACGCCCAAGTGATTCCCTATCGCGTCCCAAGTGGCAAAGGGGAGATGCTCTCCAATGGTTTGGGAATCAGCCATCGCGCCGCCTTCACCCGATGCAGAACACTACTGGGATTGCCCGATGAAGTTTGGACGATTGGCGACACGCTCGATTTATCTGAAGATGAATTGCTCCGTTTGGCGCGTTTGCCATCAGATGAGCAAGCCATCATGGAAGCCAAAAAACTGATGGAAATTGTTGCGACTCGCAACAATTTTGATGCGGTTGATGGCACCACAAAAAGCACCTCCAATAAAGATAAATCAGATAAGTCCCCTACCCTCTTCAATGATGCCGCCCTAAAACGTGGAAAAAAGCTGTTTTCTAAGCAAAATGAGCTAGTTGCGAAGGAATTATTCGGGCTTCGCAGTGGGGTAGGGGAGGCGAGTTCATCTACAAAAGGTCAAATTCGTGCCAAAATAGATGAACTACGCGAGTGCCTAGATTTGCTCGAAAAGGCGTTGGATGGCAAGTGATACCACCTATACTTGGTGATAAATGAGGACATGATAATGCAAGCTAGTTTCTAAATACGCGCTATCTTTTGTGGCTGACATACGAGGCTAACGCCTCTAGTCAGCCAGTACAATTCTGCCTATTTTGAAGGATGTACTGGCTGACTAGCACATCGTGCGTATGTCAGCCACAAATTAAAAACACGATACACCCGCTTTATTTACTAACAACAATCATTGCATCCTTACAAATCTACAGCACATAAACGGTTATTTACCCCTCACAAAATTACCCTTCTGGTGCTATACATTTCCTACAAAAAAATGCTATACTCTCATTAATCTATACATCGTTCAATTAGACATCTAGCAAGGGGGGTAAGTATGACATGTGATTTTAGATAACGGGTTCACCACATCGCATCAACATGGCATCCCCAAATTTTTTAGACGGCTCATTCTTCTACTGATATTCATCACGGCTTGTAGCGCCCCAGAAACATTCATCCCAAAATTGACAGGGACGATTCCCATTCACGCGCCCGATGTAGCGAGTGCAGGAAGCCCAATTGAAATTTCGATTGGTCCAGTCAATGTCGCTAATGGCACACCCATCGGCTTAGTGATGGTCGGCGTTCATGGACCAAAAGTTTATAATACCGTTTTCACCGATGGTCAGGCATATTTCAAAATCCCCTCATCCGACACCTATCAGCCGGGGTATGTGGCATTGATTGTTGCCAGTGAAGATGCGCGTGGCGAAGCGAGTATCATCGTTTTTTCGCCAAAGCAATCAAACGCCTAGTTAAAATTATTTGGATACAAAAGCCATCCATCCGTCACATTACCAATGCCACCCACCACATCCCTCATATAAAAATCATTCCCAATAGCACTACGGAACAACGCTATAACGCGCTATAATCAGGACAAAATATTCGTCAAAAGAAATAAGAACTGAGGCTAGTTATGGGCAGAGAAGAAACACTTCAACATATCAAAAATCATCCAGATGTATCGGTACTGATTATTGGCGGGGGCATCAATGGTATTGGCACATTCCGCGACCTCACCCTGCAAGGGGTGGATGTGCTGTTGGTGGAGATGAACGATTTTTGCTCTGGGGCGAGTGCGGGGTCATCGCACATGGTACATGGTGGGTTGCGCTATTTGGAAAATGGCGAATTTCGATTGGTGCGTGAGGCACTCACAGAACGCAATCGGTTATTGCAAAATGCCCCTCATTATGTGAAGCCGCTCCCCACCACCATCCCCATATTCACCGCCCTTAGTGGCATTTTGAATGCCCCACTTAAATTTTTGAACTTGCGCGATAAGCCAAGCGCACGCGGGGCATTGGTCATCAAATTGGGGCTGATGATGTATGACCTTTTCACCATCCGCCAACAGACCCTCCCGCGCCACCGTTTTTTTGGCAAAGAAGAATCGCTCGTCCGCAGACCAGAATTGAATCCCAATATCATCGCCACCGCCACCTATTATGATGCGTGGATGCCCTATCCAGAACGCATTGCCCTAGAGATTATTTTGGATGCAGAATCAGAAACACCCGCAAATGCCCATGCCATCAATTATATGAAGGCGGTGAGCGCAGGACACGATACCGTCATTTTGCGCGACCAATTGACCAATACCGAATATACCATAAAGCCCAAAATCGTCATCAATGCGGCGGGTCCATGGATTGATTTTGCCAACGAAAAATTGAATCGGGGAAGTCAATTCATTGGTGGCACAAAAGGCTCGCATCTGATTGTTGACCATCCCGAATTGCACGCCGCCACACAAGGGCATGAAATGTTCTTTGAAAATGCCGATGGGCGCATCTGCCTCTTCTTTCCCTTAGAAGACCGCGTATTGATTGGCACAACCGATATTCGGATAGATAACCCAGATGATGCCATCTGCACCGAACAAGAAGTAGATTACATGCTCGAAATGGTCAAACTGGTATTCCCCTCTATACACGTAGACCGTTCTCATATCGTCTATCGGTTTTCTGGGGTGCGCCCATTGCCATCGAGTAGTGCCAGCACCACAGGACAAATCAGCCGTGACCATAGCATCAATACCATCGAAGCGGGGGCGCGGGGTGCATATCCGGTGTTATCACTGGTCGGCGGAAAATGGACAACCTTCCGCGCATTCTCAGAAAAAGTGACCGATGATGTCCTCACACGGTTGGGAAAATCACGCCATGCCAGCACCCTCAAATTACCCATTGGTGGCGGGAAAAAATTCCCCAAAGGCAATCGGCAACGTTGGATTAATGACCAAACCCTCAAAACAGGCTTGCCTCGCCAAACAGTCGAAATGCTCCTCAATCGGTATGGCGGACGGGCAGAAGACATCATCGCTTTTTGCCAAGCAGAGGCAGATGCCCCGCTTGAATGTGTGCCAGATTATACCCATCGTGAAATCGTCTTTTTGGCACAAAACGAAAAAATTGCCCATTTAGAAGACTTGCTCCTACGCCGTTCATTATTGGCGATGCTCGGAAAAATTGATGGGGCAGGGTTAGCCGAACTTGCCCATATTTTGGCAGGGGTGTTGGGGTGGGATAATCAACGCACCCGACAAGAAATTGAGCAGGCACGCCAATTGCTCATTACACGACACGGTGTAACAGAAGAAAAATTGCGCCTGCCAATTCAATAAGCACCATAACACGCTGTAATAAAAACAACCCACAAATTCATGTGGGTTGTTTTTTTGTTGGCATATCTGGTGAACTTTGTTTGCAGAGAGAATAATTAAGATTTTTGCTTGACACAAAACAAGAACATGAGATTAAAATAAAATTAACGTGAAATCGCAACAATACCATAAAGGGGGTATTTGCGTGATAAATATTGGCTCGCTCAAACTTAGACAAAAACTGATTTTATATATCTTGCCGTTGGTTATTATTCCTGTCGTAGCGGTTGCCTTCCTCATCATTACGCAATGGTCACAGGACATTACGCGCAATGTGGAAGCCCAAGAAGAAACACATGTGGCAGAAGAAGTAGTTCGCCTTGAGTCATTCTTAGAGATTCCATTAGAAGATATTGAATATCTTCGTCAAGCACCATCAGTAGAGCGATATGCACAAGCATTAGCTTCTGGCGATGAAGCAGCCATTGAAGAGGCGCGTTTCACATTAGAAGATAATTTAGTTGCTTTAGCTAATGTGCGTGTCAATTATCAGCAATTACGCTTTATAGATGCGACAGGCTTAGAACGGGTTCGTGTAGATTTTGACCCACTAACAAACACTGCCCAGCGTATCACTAATCTGCAAAATAAAGCAGATAGAGGGTATTTCACAAATACGCTTAACCAACCCAATGGTGGCTTATACATTTCTCCATTAGAACTCAATCGAGAAGGTAATCCAGCCACCATCCAACTACTAGAGGATGGCTCGGTTGTACCTGTCATTCGGTATGGCATTCCCATTTATTTCAGCAATAGATTAATGGGGATTGTCGTCATCAATGTTTGGGCGCGTGCCTTACTCAATGAAGTACAAGCCAGTGGTGCAGATGGTTTTGCATACTTGCTCAATAGCGACGGATACTACCTTGTCAATACACGTATCCCAACCCGTACCTTTGGGTTTGAGCCAGATATCGAAACGATTGGCAATGAGGCAGGGGCAAATATCTCCAATAGCTCTTTCTTCACTACTGAAGAAGGAAAAAGAATAACATCACTTGGGTCTGAAATTACATCATTCAGTACAGAAAACGGTCAACTTGCCCACTATGTCCGCGTGAATGTTGCACCAGAAAATGCCAATTTCGACTATTACTTCATCCTCATCAGTACCCGTGAGGAAGCAGTTATTTATGCTCAAGTGCAACAAGTCGCCCTATTTGGGTTGTTTGCGGTGTTGGCAGTTGGCGCGATTGGTTCTCTCATCACATTGTTGATTGCCCGCCAAATTAGTAAGCCACTCGCTGAACTGAGTAGCACGGCTCAAGAAATTGCCACTGGCAATTTTACAAGCACCCCCTCTATATCAGTCACGCAACGCCAAGATGAACTGGGCGACCTCAGTCGTGCATTCACTAGCATGAGCAATCAGCTAAAAGATTCGTTTGAATCGCTAGAATCCCGCGTATCTGAACGGACAAAGGATTTGGAAACATCCGCAGAAATTTCTGCGGCGGCAAACCAAATCCGCGATATTAACGACCTCCTCAGCCTAACCGTGAACCTCATTCGTGACCGTTTCGATTTTTACTACACACAAGTGTATATTATTGATGCAACGGGCAAATGGGCAGAGCTACGCGATGGTACAGGCTATGTGGGACGCAAACTTTTGGGACGGAATCACCGTTTATCACTCGAAAAGCGGTCATTGGTCTCAACTGCCATCCAAACACAACAACCCGTCATCGTGCAAGATACCGCCAAAGACCCCAATTTCTTGCCCAACGAATTGCTCCCAGAAACACGGTCAGAAGTGACCATTCCTCTGCGCTTGCAAAATCGGGTCATTGGGGTGTTGGATATTCAACATAGTGTCCCCAATACCTTTAGTGAAGATAACATCCGCTTATTCCAATCTATGGCAGACCAACTCGCCGTGACATTTGAAAACGTGTCGCTCTATCAAGATACGCAACGTCGCGCTATTGAAATGCAAACGGTGGCAGAAGTGACCGCAGAGGCAACTGGCAACCTGAATATTAGTGAATTGCTGGTAAATGTCTCTAACCTCACCAAAGAGCGATTTAACCTGTATCATGCCCATATTTATTTGCTTGATAAATCGGGTGAAAAGCTCATCCTCGCTGGTGGTGCTGGCGAAGCAGGCAAGGTCATGGTAGCAGAAGGGCGGACAATCCCACTCAATCACCCGCATAGCTTGGTGGCAAGTGCCGCTCGTAGCGGACAAGGCGTGATTGTGAATGATGTCACAATCAACCCCGATTTCTTGCCTAATCCATTACTCCCCAATACCAAATCGGAAATGGCAATCCCAATGATTGTCGGTGAAAAGCTGATAGGGGTATTGGATGTGCAATCGGATAAAGAAAATCGGTTCAATCAAGAAGATATTCAAGTTAAAACAACCCTTGCATCTCAAGTCGCTATCGCGGTAGAAAATGCCCGCGCCTTTGACCTCATTATGGCGGCTCGTGAAGAAAACGATCGTCTGTTTAATAACGCATTAGACCTCATTGGTACAGCAGGGTTTGACGGCTACTTTAAGCAACTCAATCCCGCATGGGAAGCCACACTCGGTTTTACCAATGAAGAACTCATGGCTGTGCCGTATGTTGAGTTTTTGCATCCAGATGATGTTGAACGCACAAACTATGAAGCCAATGAACAACTCGCTAAGGGAAATAAAACTGTTTCATTTGAAAATCGGTATCGCACCAAAAATGGTGATTGGCGTTGGTTATCTTGGCAATCTACACCCGATATAGATAATCAGACCATTTACTTTATTGCACGCGATATTACAGAGGCTCAAAAAGCAACAGAGCAAATTCGTGAAGCACTCAAAGAAGTCGAAGATTATCGGTTTGCGATGGATCAATCGGCAATCGTTGCCTTCACTGACCAAACAGGCAAAATCACCTATGTGAATGACCTGTTCTGCAAAATATCAAAATACAGCCGTGAAGAATTGATTGGTCAAGACCATCGCATCATCAATTCTGGTTATCATAGCAAAGAGTTCATTCGCAACCTGTGGGTAACAATTGCCAATGGCAAGGTATGGCGCGGTGAAATCAAAAATAAGGCAAAAGATGGTAGCTACTATTGGGTAGATACAACCCTCATCCCCACCTTAAATGATGAAGGCAAACCGATTCAGTATATTGCGATTCGTTACGAAATTACGGCACGTAAAGAACAAGAGCTAGAAATCCAAAAACGTGCTATCGAATTACAAACTGTGGCAGAGGTGAGTGCAGAAGCCAGTAGTAACCTCAATATCACCGACTTGCTATTTAAGGTCTCTAACCTCACCAAAGAGCGTTTTAACCTCTACCATACCCATATTTATTTACTAGATGAATCTGGTGAAAACCTCATCTTGAGTGGTGGGGCGGGTAAAGCGGGTAAAATCATGGTAGATCGCAAACACGCCATCCCCGTTGAACGTGAACAAAGCGTGGTGGCAAGTGCAGTTCGCCTCAATAAAAGTTTTATCGTGAATGATGTCACATTAGAGCCTTCGTTCCTGCCCAATCCATTATTACCAGAAACCCGTTCAGAAATGGCAATTCCAATGGTGGTCGGTAATAAGATTATCGGTGTACTAGATGTGCAATCTGAGCAAGTTGGACGCTTTACCGAGAATGACGTTCAAATCAAATCTACACTGGCGGCACAAATCGCCATTGCTGTAGAAAATACACGTATCTTTAACGAAATTCAACTCGCTCGTGAAGAGAACGACCGCCTATTTAACAGCGCACTTGACCTCATTGGTACAGCAGGGTTTGATGGCTACTTTAAGCAACTCAATCCCGCATGGGAACATACACTCGGTTTTACGATAGAAGAACTCAAATCTGTTCCCTATTTGGAATTTACACATCCAGACGATGTGGAACGGACAAATTATGAAGCTAATGAACAACTCGCCAAAGGGCATAAGACAGTTTCTTTTGAAAATCGCTATAAGACCAAAGAGGGCGATTGGCGCTGGTTATCTTGGCAATCTACGCCTAACCTTGAAACCAACACCATTTATTTCATTGCCCGTGACATAACTGAAGCGAAACGGTCTGCCCAAGAGCTAGAACGCAATCGAAATCGTGCCGAAATTTTGGCAGATACCAATGCCCGTTTATCACTTGCACAAACCGAAGACGAAATCTTGGGCGCTCTGAGCAATGTATTTGAAAGATTTGGGACAGGCATTTCGAGCATATCGTATGTGAGCAAAACAGAAACAGGTCTCCTCGCATCAGATACCATTGCCTTGCGAATGGGAACACAACCCTTACCATTATCTGCCTTACCAAAAACCCACCTCACAGAGGCGGAATATCCGTTGCTCACATTCATCAGCCAAAATGCAACTATAGCTCTTTTCTTAGAGAATCTCGATGACCCACGCTTCGATGCAAATATTCGCGCATTTTTAGAAGCCGTTAATATGGGGTCTGCGGTGGTTTTCCCGCTACGCTCTGGCAATGAACTATCTGGCATCATCAGTATGTCTTGGGATGGTCCTCGTATTTTTGATGAAGACTTCCGCGAGCTTATGAATGCGCTCATGCCAGTCGTAACGTCGGTTGTTGCCAGTCGGCAATCGTATGTTGCAGAAGAAAAAGCGCGGCAAGAAAATCAACTCCGCGCCCAACGCCTCGAATCGGTAGCGCGGGTAAGTGCCGCTACGACCACCGTGTTGGTGCTTAAAGACTTGTTGGAACGTGTGACCAACCTCACTAAAGATGAGTTCAACCTCTATTATGCTCATATCTATTTGCTAGATGAAGAAGAAGGGGCATTGAGTGTTGTGGCTGGTTCTGGTGAGGAAGGTCGAGTATTGGTTAAAACAGGGCATAAGATTAACCTCAGCCGTGAAAAATCGTTGGTGATTCAAGCCTACAATAACCGTCATGCTGTTATTGTGAACGATGTGCAATCAGACCCCAATTTCTTGCCCAATCCAATTTTGCCAGATACCCATTCAGAAATGGCACTGCCACTCATCGTTGGTAACACTGTGCTTGGGGTATTGGATTTACAATCAGAGCAAATCGGATACTTCACCAGTGAGGATATAAAAATCTCCACCATCCTCGCAGACCAAATCGCTATCGCCATTCAAAACGCGCAATTCTTTGAATCATTAGAAGAACAGTCTGCTCGTGAGCGTGAAATTGCCGATAAATTACGCGATGTTGACCGTCTAAAATCACAATTCCTCGCCAATATGAGCCATGAACTCCGCACGCCGTTAAACTCTATCATCGGTTATTCCGAAGTGTTGCTCGATGGTGTAGATGGGGAACTCACTCCAGATGCAGAAGAAGATGTGACAGCTATTCATAATAGTGGCAAGCACTTGTTGTCACTCATCAATGAAATTCTCGACCTCGCCAAAATCGAAGCGGGTGAAATGCGACTAGACCGCAAACCACTCGATTTGACCGCCTATATCAAAGAAATTGTCCAAACCGCGCAAGTGTTGGTCAAAGACAAACCCGTTGTATTGGAAATGGTACAAGAGACAGAAATTCCGCTTGTCTCTGCCGATGCCATCCGCTTGCGCCAAATTATTTGGAACTTGGTCAGCAACGCTGTTAAGTTCACAGAATCGGGCAGTGTGCGAATCCACTTGAACCATCATGATAACAATAGTGTGTCTATCATCGTCAAAGATACAGGTGTGGGCATATCAGAAGATAAACTGGGATTGGTATTTGAGCGATTCAGCCAAGTAGATGGCTCATCTACCCGTCGGGCAGGTGGGACAGGTTTGGGACTCACCATCACCAAGCAATTGGTCGAAATGCACAATGGGCAAATCTTTGTAGAAAGTGAATTTGGCAAAGGGTCAACCTTCTGGTTTACACTCCCCGTTCATGAGGGTGAAACAGTCCCCATGGGCAAAGATAGCAAATCGTAATCCAGAATGTACTTCATCTAACCTATAGAACACATAAGGGCGCAATATATTGCGCCCTTATACCATGGATAAGAGTGACTATGAATAATCCGTATTTCACCAAGGTTGTCTGTTTAGAATGTGGACACGAAATGCCCGCCGATATGACACTAACAACCTGTGAAAAATGTCAATCGGGCTGGCTAGATGCTCGCTATGATTATGAAACCATCAAGCCCACATGGGCAACAGGGATGAGCGGGGTACGCTCATTATGGCGCTATGGGGCATTATTGCCCATCAGCACCCCCAATCCAGAAATATCACTAGGAGAGGGGTATACGCCCTTAGTGCGTTTATATCAATATGAACGCATATACGGGCATGAAGGTATTTATATCAAAGATGAGCGCCATCAGCCCACCAATTCATTCAAAGACCGCCAAGCCTCTATGTCTGTCACAGCCATGCACCAACAGGGAATTACAGAATGTGTATTGGCTTCTACGGGCAATGCCGCCGTCGCTTATGCGGCGTTTTGTGCGCGGGCAGGGATTAAATTATGGCTGTTCCTAACCAGCCTTGTCGCCAACGAAAAAATGCGCGAAGCCGCCCTCTATGGGGCAGAGGTGGTCAAAGTCTCTGGCACGTATGATGAGACGAAAAAAATCGCCGCCCAATTCGCAGACCGCAAAGGCGTGGTGATGGATAAGGGCGCACGCACCATCCCTAGCAAAGAGAGTATGAAAACACTCGGTTATGAAATTGCCGAACAATTGGCATTAGAACGGCATCCAGACGGGTCTAAAAAATGGCTTGCGCCCGATTGGTATATTCAGGCTGTCAGTGGTGGCATTGGTCCTATTGGGGTATGGAAGGGATTTCAAGAATTATTCGATATGGGGTTGATTGATAAAATGCCAAAGCTCGGCATTATTCAAGCAACGGGGTGTTCGCCGATGGTCAACGCCTTCAATAACAATGAGGATAAAGCCACGCCTGTCGTCCCAAAAACGCTGATTTATGTCCTCGCCACAGGCGACCCCGGACATGCCTATCATCTGCTCTATACAGCCGTAAAAAGCAATGGGGGCATTATGCTCTCCGTAGAAGATGGCGATACCTTCCAAGCCATGCGCCATTTGGCTTCACGGGCAGGCATTTCAGTTGAACCAGCGACTGCGGTAGCATTTGCAGGATTAGATAAAATGTTCTCTCAGGGCATTATCAAAAAAGATGAGACCGTTGTCATCAATTGTTCTGGTCATACCATGCTGGCAGAAAGCCATATTTTGGGCGACCAATATGACCGCTATATCCTCGACCTACAACTAGACCCCACCGACCACACCAATAAACCCAAAGAAGATGGGCTTGGGGCGGCTTTGCAAAATTTGAATGAACAAGTCACCACGGTGGTGATTGTAGATGACAACCCCAATGACCGTCGGCTCATTCGGCGCTTGCTCCAAAGTTATAAAAATTATCGGGTCTATGAAGCACCCGATGGTGTGGAGGGGTTAAAGGTCATCATAGACCGCAAGCCCGATTTGGTCGTGTGTGATTTGACCATGCCAGAGATGGATGGGCTAACCCTTTTGGAACGACTCAAAAAAAATCCCGCTACTGCCAATATCCCTGTGGTAGTCGTCTCTGCCAAAAATTTGACCGACCAAGACCGTAAAACACTCGATGATTATTCCGATTCTGTTTGGACAAAAGGTGGTTTTGAAACCCGCCAATTGGTAGACCATGTGGTTAATGTATTGGGACATACACCTGTAACCAATCCATCCACATCACCAAAAACCGAATCCACGCCAACCACCGATTCAGTACAACAGGGGCAACATACCATCGTTATCATCGAAGATAACCCGCTCGATTTGCGCCTCGCCAAACGGATGTTAGCATCTGCCAAAGAGGATTATTATGTCATTGAAGCGGCAACAGGACGGGCAGGGCTAAAAGCCATTTATACCTATCACCCCGATTTAATTCTGCTCGATTTGATGTTGCCCGATTTGGATGGATTCGCTATTTTAGATACACTAAAAAATGATGTCAATTTACGCGACATTCCTGTTGTGGTGGTTTCTGCCAAGTCGTTGAGCGATGATGAGCAAAAACGCATGCAGGTTCATATCAAAGCCTTGCTCGAAAAAGCATCATTAGACCGTAAGAAATTTTTAGAATTGATTAAAAACGAATTGAGTGAATAAATGAGCCTAATCGTGGTCATAGAAGATAACCCAGATAACAGCCGTATGGTGGCAAAATTGCTCCGTGCGGCATCGCATAAGGTCATTGTGGCAGAAGATGGTGAAACAGGCTTAACCACCGTCTTTGAGCATCATCCCGATTTGGTATTGATTGATTTGGGCTTGCCCGATATTGATGGTCAAACCGTCATCGCCCTCATCAAGCAACAACCAGACCTTGCCAATATGCCCATCATCGCCTTCACCGCCTTTCAACCCGATGTGGCACAAAATATGGCGACTGCCTATGGGTGTCATGGGGTGATTACCAAACCGATTGACACCCGTGCATTTGTTGGGCAGATTGAAGGGTTTATCGCCAAGCTAGTTTCGTAATTTGGTGTAGAATATGGGAAGGTCATAAAACACCTATCCCATAAATTACATCTTTTTTGTCGTAAATTGAGAAGGAATTCCCTTGTCCAATCTCCCGCCATCGTCTGCCCGTACCGCATTTATTAATGCGGGCAATCAGCTTATCCCAACATCTGCCTACAACTATACTGAATTGGCAGAAATTTATAATCAAGCACGGGTAGATTATATTGTCCCCATGCCAATGAATAACAAGCGGATGCAAGAATATGTTCAAAATTATGATATATCGCTTGATGGCTCGGTTGTAGCCATTAATGGCGATAATTTGCCTTGTGGGGTGGGCATGTTGGGACTACGGGATAAGCGTGGATGGATTACCCGTTTGGGTGTCATTCCAGACCGCAGAAAACATCATGTCGGGCAAGCTATGATGGAATCACTCATTGGCTCGGCACAAGACCAAGGTGCTACCCTCATTCAACTCGAAGTTATTTTAGGCAACGACCCCGCCCGCCTTTTATTTGAGAAATTAGGATTTGTCCCCACACGCGAATTACTCGTCATTCGCAGACCACCCAGCGCCCCAACACCTAATCTCGCCTATGATAGCCTAAAGCCTATTACTCTTTCTGAAGCCGATATACCCGCTATCCTTGCGTCACGTACCGATACCCCCTCGTGGATAGAAGAAACACGCTCCTTGCTCAATACCACCAATCTACGCGGATTGCGCTTGGTCAGTGATGCTGGCGAATCGGGATGGATTGTCTTTCAGCGTAGCCCCTTTCAACTCACACATTTCGTCCTCAATTATAGTGATACATGGGTGGCAAAGGCGCTGTTATATCATGTGCATAAAGAACATCCCATGCAAGACACCAAAATCGAAAATGTGGATGTGGGCGACCAATTATGGGATATTTATCAACAAATGGGATATTTGGAAATATTCCGCCGAACAGAAATGTTTTTGCATTTGAAGTAAAGCGATTTATTTTCTATAATAATTGGAAACGCTACCAAATTAAATTTATCAGAGGAATAGCTTATGTCACCGAATTGGCTTCATGAAGAATCACTCATCGCCTTAGACCGTCTTTTACCACGTATTACACCACTTTTTGCCGATAGCACACTGTATCCCAAATTTTTAGAACGCATCCATCAACATTTTCCTTTCGCATTTGAAAATTTATATAAAGTCTATAGTGGGCGTTACGATTTTTTCTATCACCTTGAACAAATTTTACTCACTACCGCCCAAAAATTTCTCAAACGCAATAAAGACCTTCATGCCTTAGACGAACAGCGCGAAGCCAACCCCAATTGGTTCAATGACCCAAAAATGATTGGTGGGGTGTGCTATGTGGATTTATTCGCAGGGGATTTGGCACATTTACGCAAAAAAGTGTCTTATTTCAAAGAACTTGGGTTAACCTATTTACACCTGATGCCCCTGTATGCCGTCCCAGAAAAAAATAATGACGGGGGCTATGCAGTCAGCAATTTTCGGGAAGTGAACCCCGCACTCGGCACGATGCGCGACCTTGAGATTTTGGCGAAGGAATTGCGACAGAATGGCATTAGCTTGGTGATGGATTTTGTGTTCAATCACACTTCTGATGAGCATGAATGGGCAAAGCGGGCATTGGCAGGGGAAAAACGGTATCAGCGTTATTATTATCTCTATCCCGATAGGTCATTGCCAGACCGCTACGAAAAAAACTTGCGAGAAATTTTCCCCGAACAAGCACCCGGTAATTTTACCTATATCGAATCCATTGACCGTTGGGCATGGACGACCTTCAACACTTTTCAATGGGATTTGAACTATACCAATCCAGAGGTATTTAATGCCATGTTGGGCGAAATGCTCTTTTTGGCGAATGTTGGCACAGAGGTCTTACGGCTGGATGCGGTGGCATTCGTCTGGAAGCAGATGGACACCCCCTGCGAGAATTTGCCCGAAGTACATCATATCATCCGCGCCTTTAATGCCCTTGTACAAATTGCCGCGCCTGCGATGGTGTTCAAATCCGAAGCCATCGTACATCCCGATGATGTGGTCAGTTATATTTCGCCACAAGAATGTCAATTATCATATAACCCCACCTTCATGGCATTGGCATGGGAGGCACTCGCCACCCGTGAGGTCAAATTATTACGCCATTCGATGAGTAAACGCTTTGACCTGCCCGAAGGCACAGCATGGATAAATTACATCCGCGTGCATGATGATATTGGTTGGTCATTCGCAAATGAAGATGCCGCCGAAGTCGGTATACGCGGATTTGACCATCGCCTCTTTTTGAATCAATTTTATACAGGGCGATTTAATGGCTCATTCGCTACTGGTGTACCATTTAACTATAATCCCCAGACACAGGATATGCGGATTTGTGGCACAGCCGCCTCGCTCGCAGGCTTAGAGCAAGGCTTAAACGGTGGCAATCCGTTATTCAGCGAAAATGCCCTACGGCGCATTATCATGCTCCATAGCCTTATCATCAGCGCGGGTGGTATTCCGTTGATTTATATTGGGGATGAAATTGCCACGCTCAACGATTATAGTTATGAACAAGATGAGCATAAAAAAGCCGATAGCCGATGGGTACACCGCCCAAAATTCGATTGGAAACGTGCCGAACATCGCACCGACGAATTGCACCCCGCAGGACGGGTATTTAGCGCCCTACAGGGACTCATTCGCATCCGCCAAAATTTACCCCAATTCAGCGACCCACACACGCAATTTGTGGATGTGCAAAATGGGCATGTCTTGGGATTTATTCGCAACAGAAGCATATTTGTATTGGCAAATTTTTCTGAATTTACCCAAACAGTCTCCAAAACGGTATTAGGGGCATATTGGACACTACCTGCGAAAATCACCGACCTTGTGAGTGATAGTTCCATCGAAAAAGGGGATACCATTCGCCTAGAGCCATATCAATTTATGTGGTTAGCGAGTCTGTGAAAAATGTTACAATTTTTTATTCGTTGCTTGACATGAGTCTCAAAAGTGACGTATGCTCACTACATAAGAAGGTTGTAATAGGGTATGGAATCCATCCATACAAATAAGTTTATGAGAGGAAATAGTGTATGTTAATTGCCAGCGATGTTTTTATCCCCAATCGTATCCTCATCGAAGTACGTGCCGATGACCCAGAAGCGCGTGATGTCATTATTGAACTCGATAATGGGGTTATTTATACAGGGGTATTCATCACCCTCAATTATCTCAAACGTCAAATGGAACTCACCCAACAATTGACACAACAACTCGAAGATACCGTCCCCACACGCTTCGCCGCACTCGACACTCCCCATATCGTGGTCGAAACATTGGCACGCGATTCCATAGAAGACACAATAGATAATTTATTGGCGATGGATATTTTTGAGAGTTATTTCACCCAAGTGACCGATAGCCCAGAAGAAGAAGCCAAAGGGACTAGCAACGGACAACGTGCCACCCAAGAAGTGGCGGCTGTGGTGTTATCGGATGTGCTGGTGGTGGAAGAATAATCTTCCACCCCCTAAAAGCGCACAATCTTCTGCGCGACACGCAATTGCTTGGGGAAGATAGGCAAAAATTCGAGCAAATTGCGATATTTTTCGTTGGTATCTTTCTCTTGCATAAATCGCCGTAGCACACTCACGGTACCGGGCAAAATATCCATTTTGCGGGCTTTCTTCTCCATAATCATATAGGCTTTGTATTCGCGCTCATCTACATGGTCTTCTAAATACATCGCCACCATTGCCGAGAGGAACAACGCGGTGAATTGTTCTTCCCATGTGGGATATTGTGCCTTAAAGTGGTCTGGCACGGGTAAATCGGTTTTCATCACTTCTGCCAAATGGTCGGGCTTGCTCCATAAATAGGGCTTGAGCATGAGCCTGCCCAAGACCATGATACTCGCCCGATACGAATAGGTGATTTGGCTTGGTTCATCATAGGGCCACGGCGGACTATCGCCCCATGCCAATGGTGGTGGCGCAATGCACCACAATTCGTCTCCCACACGACACCCAATATCATAATCGCTAGGGTAGCCAAGATTAGGCATAAAGACTAATTTTTCGGGTGTCTCTCCCAAAAATGGTTTTAGGAAATTGCGTAATGACATCTTAGCGAAGATTTTTTGTGATTGTAATAAGGCTTTATCCCACAGGATTTGTTCTTTAATCCAAAAGGCTGGCAATTCAGAGATGGTATAAAAGTCGCGTAGGTGTGCCACATAGCCACTAGGCAACCAAGCGGGAGGGGTATCAAGTTCAAAGTCTGGCAAGCGTAACATACCCGCCAATGTGAATAGGGCTTCCAATGGTGTGCCGCTATCCAATAGGGTCTGTGTGGCTTGCACGACAGGATGGTCAACATGCTTTAAGACATGTTTACGAGTGGTGCGGGCGTGCATGTGTGTGCCATGTGGTTTAAGCTGTTGTGCTTTATCGGCGTAATTGGTCGCCGCCAACACCGCAGACATCAACCGCATACGGTCATCAATACGGACGAGAATATCACTTTGTTCAGTCATCAGTTGCCCTCAAGATGGATGCGAGGTTTGCACTATACCTATTGTAGACATAAAGGCGCGTTGGGGCAAGTTGAGAGTGCAATTATGCTTTTTCTGCTGGAAAAATATCGCGCACAGCCAATTTGAAATCGGGCAGTAATTCTGCGACTTCAATAGTATCTGCTACACCCAAAATTTTGACATCTTGCCCAAGCTGATGTACTTCAACGGTTTGCTTATCACAATCCACAATCCAGACAATCACCCCCGCATTGAGATAGCCTGTGACTTTGCGCCGTAATGCCGTGAGTTCTTCACGGTTATCGGCATCACTAATCACCTCTACGGCTAAATCTGGTACAACGGGATTGTATCCGCGTTTATTGGCATTTTTTTGTTTGGTATAGCTAACAAATGCGACATCTGGCGCAAACCGATTATCCCCGACCTTATAACCGCCTTGCTCGCCCGATACATAGCCAATATCATTCTTAAACAGATATATCATCAATAATGAGGCAATACGAATAGCTATAATTGACGAATACACATTTGACGGCATTTTTTCGATAATCTCCCCACTAATCAATTCAAATAACCGCTCACTGTTTTCTGGCAAATCTGCCCAGTCGTCAAATTCCTGTGCGGTGATAGGGGGGCGTTGTGCTTCTAAGACCATTTTCATCACTCCATCTACTGATAAAAGTGATTATAACCGATTTGGCGAAAAAATTAGCTTTTTTTCGGTCATATACCCCTTTATAATAATTTACTGATAAAAAACTATTCACAGGATTTCATCCCTATGCGCGTTATGCTGTTCACCGAGACATTCCTCCCCAAGCGGGATGGTATCGTCACCGTCATTTGTCTACTCCTTGACCACCTCACCAAGCGCGGTATCGAAACTGCTATTGTCGCACCTTATGTCTCTGACCATCTGGGCGAACACGAGCCGTATTACAACAAGACAAAAATTATCCGCGTGCCAGGGATGACATTTCCCATCTATCCCGAATTGAAGGCGGGTCCACCCCAATGGGATACGTATCGGCAAATCAAAGATTTTCGCCCCGATATTGCCCATTTCATCCACCCTGTATTAATTGGCGGTGTGGGAATCCTCATGGCGAAACGCCTGAATATCCCCAACCTGACCTCTTTCCATTTGGATTTTGCGGGCATGGCAGAACATCATAGCCTGTGGAATATCAATTTGGGCTTTATGAAGCCAACCGTAAATTGGTTTACACGCACCACCTTTAATATGGCAGATTACACCCTTGCCCCCTCAAAACTCATCCAAAACCAGATGATTGACTTGGGTATCAAAAATGTGGGCTTATGGAAACGTGGGGTGGATGGGGAACGATTCAATCCAAAATTCCGCGATGATGCCATGCGCTATGAATTATCGGATGGGCATCCAGAAGATACCCTCTTGCTATATGTTGGCAGATTGAGCAACGAAAAGCGCATAGACCTCTTGCGTCCCTTATTGGAACGCCTGCCCAATACCCGCCTCGCGCTGGTCGGTGATGGACCTGCCCGCGCCGATTTAGAAGACCATTTCAAAGGGCTACCCGCCAAATTTATGGGGCGCATGGTCGGTGTTCCTTTATCACAAGCATACGCCAGTGGTGATGTATTCACCTTCGCCTCATCACTAGAAACATTCGGTTTGGTGGTGGTAGAAGCGATGGCGGCTGGATTACCTGTGGTATCATCACGAGTAGGGGGAATTCCCGATGTGGTGGAAATCGGCAAAACAGGCTATTTATTTGATGATGGTGATGTGGAGGGGTTGGTCGAAGGTGTTCGCAACATCATCAGCGACAAAGAAAAAATGAAGCAGATGGGGCGTGATGCCCGTGCTTATGCCGAAACACAGACATGGGATGCGATGATGGATGAAGTTATTGTGCATTATGACCGTCTTATTACGAATCATCGCGCCAAAAAGGGGGGCAAACGAATTGCCCCACGTTTACCATAATAGAATAAGGAAAATATCATGAACGCAAAAGATTATTTTGAACGCGGATTACTCACACAAGACCGCTATGGTGATGATGATAAAGCCATCGCCGATTATACCCAAGCTATTTTGCTCGATACGAGTTTTGTAGATGCGTATATGAGCCGTGCATTGGCTTATCGCAGTAAAAAAGCCTATGAGCTTGCCATTGCCGATTTTTCGCAGGTGATAGACCTAAAAGAAAATAATGAATTGGCATATAGCCTGCGTGGGGAAGCCCATTATCACCTCAAACAATATGACCTCGCTATTGCCGATTTTGACCACGCATTAGCCATCAACCCCCATATGAATGATGCAAAAAAGCAACGGGCTTTGGCAGTACAAAAACGTGGCAAAAAATAGTATAGAGGAGCAATACAGATGAATGCAGATGATTATTTTAGACGGGGTGTTCACGCCTCCGAACATTATGGGGATGATGAAAAAGCCCTTGATGATTTCAGTGAGGCGATTTCACTCAATCCGCGCCTTGTAGATGCTTATATCAATCGTGCCTTGATATATCAAAAACACGAGAATCATAAAGCGGTCATTCGGGATTGTTTACAAGTCATAAAACTGACCCCAAACAATGAAGTAGCATATCACCTACGTGGACAAGCCTATTATCAACAAGGACAATATGACCTTGCTATTGTTGATTTTAATAGCGCCCTAGCCATTAACCCCAAATTGAGTGATGCAAAAAAATATCGTGATTTAGCCATACAATCGCAAGACAAAAAATAATCAATCAAGATTTTATTTTGTGAATTAACACAGGGCGGATATACGCTAACGCTAATCCGCCCCTACAATCACAGCTTAGAATTTATTGGGGTACACTTCTTTTGCCAATGCTTCTTCTTGGTCAAGCAACATGCCGATGGCATCTAGCCCTTTTTGCCAGAAATGCGGGTCATTGAGGTCTACGCCCACTTTGGCGAGGATTTTATCGGGATAATCCGAATTACCCGCCGCCAACACATCCAAATATTTTGGCGCAAACGGTGAACCTTGTTCTTGATACAGTTGATACAATGCCAACACCAATAATTCCCCAAAAGCATAGGCATAAACATAACCGGGTGTATTCAAGAAATGGGGGATATAACTCCACCATTGGCTATATTCATCGCGCAAATTCACACTATCCCCAAACATCGCTTTTTGGCTCTCCATCCAAATCGCATTGATGCGCTCGGTGGGCAATTCGCCTTCTGTACGGCGGGCAGTGTGTAAGCCATGCTCAAAACGGTTCATGCTGATTTGGCGGAACACCGTGGCGAAGGTATCTTCAATTTTGCCAGCCAACATGCCCAATTTTGCCTTTGGACGGCTTTCACGGCGCATGAGGTCGCTAAAGACCAACATTTCACCAAACACAGATGCCATCTCTGCGGTGGTCAGTGGGGTATAAAGACCCATCAAGCCATTGGCTTTACCCGATAGGTACATATGAATCCCGTGTCCGAGTTCATGTGCCAATGTCGCCACATCACGCGCACGTCCTTCAAAATTGACGAACACAAACGGATGGGCAGAGGGTGTTACGGGCGATGCAAATGCGCCACCGCGCTTGTTGGGCAATACGGCGGCATGAATCCAATTTTTATCAAAAAAGTAGCCCGCTACCTCTCCCATTTCTGGACTAAAGGCATTGAAGGCATTGAGGATAATATCTTTGGCTTGTGACCATGTATAGCGTTCTTCTTCCACATCATCCAATGGCAGGGGGGCGTAACGGTCATAATCCGCGAGTTCGTCCAAGCCCAAAATTGTCCGCTTGAGGCGATAATGACGCGCTACCAATTCATAATTGCTGGTGACAGCTTTAATGAGTGCCTCCACCACCGCATCGGGGGCTTTATTATCCAAATTCCGCGATGAAATCCAGGTGGGATACCCACGCAATTTATCGCTAGAGGCTTTATCTGCCACAATGGTGTTATAGATGTAGGTCAATTCCATTTTCTTGCCATGTAACCCTGCTGTTAGTGCATCCGCCGCTTTTTTACGTGTTTCGCGGTCTGGGGAATACAGACGGGTCATGAGTTGGGTTTGGTTGAGTTGTTGACCCTCAAAATCGTAGCGCATACTGCTGGTCAATTGGGTAAAAAAGCGCGTCCATGCGTTAGACCCTGTTACCGATTTTTCGCTGAGAATTTTTTCTTCGGCTTCGGTCAATTGATAGGGGGTATAGACCCGTTCTGCTTCTAAGTGATGGGCATAATTGACGAGGATGGGGTCGGCAATAAGCGCCTTTGCACGAGAATCTTCGACCAGATTCCATTCCAGCATAAAAAAGAGCAATTGCTGATTAAATGCAGAATAAAATTCAGTGGCTTTTTGCAACAACGCGCCCCGTTTGGGGTCTGCGGTATCGGTGGAATAATTTAATGACGCAAAGGAAATAATTTTGCCCCCACCATCATATAAGCTGTCCATACGCTTTAATGCGGTATTCAAGCCATTGGCATCCAAACTGGCGACCTTGCCACGATACTCATTGGCAAATGCACCCGCCTGTTCCATATAATAGGTCATATCTTTTTGGATGTTGGGGTCATCTATGTCCGCATATAAAACGGTCAAATCCCACACAACATTTTCTGCACCAGTTGATTGTTTTTCCATAGCATCCTCTATTTGAAAAAAGTTAAATACCCTTACATGGTAACAGCAAATGCAAAATAAGACAATCACCTGATAGCCACAATTCGTCCGAAAGGACGATATATGTCCCCTTTTCATCAGATAATTATGGAGATAGAGTAAAATGAATTTATAAACGTTACTGATAAGGAGAATTGCCCATGTCAAAATACACAGCACTCACTAGCACCGAAATTCATACTGCACTCGATGCCCTCACAGGGTGGAGTGCCGATGGTGATATTGCCATCTCCAAAACTTATGCCATGCCCAATTACATCGCAGGTGTGGCATTTGCCAGCGCAGTCGCCATATTAGCAGAAGCGCACGACCATCACCCCGATTTGACCATCGGCTATAAAAAAGTGACGGTACGCTTTAGTACACATGATGCAGGCAATAAAATCACCCAAAAAGATGTGGATGTCGCCCTCGCTATAGAAGCATTGGGCTATCCAAAATCTGCCTAAGATAAAATGACCAACACAGGGAGCAGATTATTCTGATAAAACGGAAAATCATCTCAGTGTTGGTCATTTGTGCTTGTGCCTCGTTCCACTACTCGTAAAATTCTGGCGCTTTTTTGAGTGTTTTCCATTGCTCATTATCATGACCAAAAATCACCAGCCCGATATGTTCCCGCTCGACCAAATCAATCAATTTAATTGTACTGGCGCGGACAGCTTCAGCATCTGGGTCGCTACCGTCATCCTGCACATCACGGGTAAAGCCATCGGCGAAGGGTACAGCATCAACCGTCAATAAAATCGCCCCTGTTTTGGGCAACCGCACTAACACCGATTGATGACCCAGTACATGCCCACTCGTCTCAATCAGTTCCAGACCCGGTAGCAGTTCTGTATCCCCGTCAACCAATCGAATACGCTCCATTGGTTGATCCCATTGCGGGCGATTATCAGCAAAACGTGGGTTGGTCGCCGCATCCAAATGATGCACACGCTGAACAACATATTGCGCCTTCGTGAATGCCCCGTGTCTTCCAGCATGGTCAATATCATAATGTGTCGAAATGACTGTATCAACATCATCAGGTTTTAAGCCAATGCTTGCTAACTGTTGGATTATATCCTGCCCATTCTCGAAGTCCGATTCTGCTTCAGGAATAATCTCTGGTAGACCACTGTCAATCAGAATATGCTTGCCATCTTCGGTTTTCACCAGATAGCACACAATCGGAATCTCATAAAGTGGCATACTCCCAACTTGCATCAGATAAAGACGCTGTACAGCATTCTGGCTCATCATCATTTTCTCCAAGATAGTGATTGCAAAGTAAGGGGTGATTTTATATTCATATAATTAGTGTACAAATGAGCTAGTCAAGTGTCAAGGAGTTGGACTACGCCAATAAAGAACTTTTGGTATAAAATGAGCGTATAAATAATTATATAAAACTCATTTTTGGCAACCCTTTTGGAGATTATCATGGCGAAGGCGCTCATCACTGGTGGGACGGGATTTATCGGCTCTCATATCGCACGTCTTTTGGTGGCAGAAGGGCATAGTGTCCGCATCTTGCATCGTGAAAGTTCCAAACTCACCGCCTTAGAGGGAATTCCATTTGAATCGGCATTGGGTGGCTTGCGTGAAGAAGATATGCCCGCCCTCATCCGTGCCAGTGAGGGGTGTGATTGGGTATTTCATGTGGCGGCGGTTGCCGATTATTGGCGTGCCGATAAAGCACAAATGTTTGAGGTGAATGTCTCTGGGACACGGCGTATTTTGGCGGCGGCACGTACCGCAGGCACAAAACGGGTGATATTTACCAGTAGCGCGGCGGCGGTTGGCATGAACCCCGATGGTCGCCCCAGTGATGAATCCACACGGTTTAATTTCCCTCCAGATGAATTTCCCTATGGCTATAGCAAGGTCTTGGCAGAACGGGCTGTATCGGATGCGGTATGGCGTGGGCAGGAAGTGGTCACAATGAACCCCGTTGCGGTGATTGGACCGGGTGACCTCAATATGATTTCCAGTAGCTTCATCATCCAGATTAAAAAAATGGGCATACTCGTGCCTGTCACATCGGGCGGTATAGCCGTGAGTGATGTGCGTGATGTGGCGCGGTGGCATGTGTTGGCGGCACAACATGGGCGCGTTGGGGAACGTTATTTGATTGGGACGGCAAATTATCCCTATAGCCTGTGGTTTGCGATGATAGCCGAAGCCGTTGGGGTATTGCGCCCGCGCCTAATAGTACCCGATTTCCTCATTCCATTTGCCGCACAAGTCATAGATTGGCTTCGCAAACGGGGTATCGAAACCCCTGTGGATGCGGTGCAAACACGCATGGGTGTTCGCAAAGCCTATTTTGATTGTCGGAAAGCATGGGGCGAATTGGGCAACCCACAAATAGATATGCGCCGTAGCCTCATGGACACCTACGACTGGTACACTGAAAATGGGTATTTGTGATATGAAAAATTATATTGAGCGTAAACCCAATTCAGAGCAATATCGCATCGTGGGCAAAGGCATCACCGTTACATTTTTAGCCTGTTTTGTCAATGACCCTGAATGGACTGTTGAGCGCATTAGTGAAGAATATAATCTCACCCCTGCCGAAATTCATGCGGCATGGTCATTTTATTATGACCATAAAGCCGAAATTGATACCATCTTAGCGCGACAATCAGCCCGTAATGCCTCTATAGATGCCGATGAAGAAAAACGTCATCTGCCAATTTATCAACGGTATCTGGAAAAAATTAAGTCCTCATGATTTATCGGAATTGGGTCATTCTATGGCTGTGCATAGTGGGCATTGCCAGCCATCAGCCTATTCATGCTCAAAGAGGGGATGACCAGCAATTTGCCGATGCGTATCATAGCGCCAGCCCATCCATCGTTGCCATCACAGGCGAAATGTTGGTCAGTGACTTATGGCAAGTAGTGGGCAGTGGAAGCGGGGTCATATTCGATACCAATGGACATATCATCACCACCGCACAAACCGTTATGGGGGCAGAACGCCTCACCGTCAATTTTTTTGATGGCACACAAATCCGCGCCACACTCATCGCCACCGATGGCTTATCCAACCTCGCCTTATTGCGCGTAGATTTGCCAGCAGAGCGCCTTATCCCCGCTCAATTTGGCGATTCGCGGGCGCTGATAGTTGGTCAAAATATCCTCGCTATCAACACACCCTTTGGGGAAGCGTGGACGCTCACCAGTGGCATCATCAGCACACCCCCGCGTTATCGCATCCAAACCGATATGCCCCTCATAGACGGTGGCATCCTCATCAATATGATAGGGGAAATTATTGGCATATCCGCGCCATTGGGGGAGATGAGCATTAATTTTGCCACGCCGAGCCTGCTCATCCAAAAAGTGACACACGCCCTCATCACACAAGGATTTGTGGATTATAGCTACTTGGGGGTGAATGGGTCAGATATAACCCTACCTTTTATAGAGCAGTTTGGTCTGCCCAATACCCTACAAGGCGCAATTATCTTAGGGGTTGCCGATGGCGCACCTGCCTCGCGTGCAGGGATTTTGCAAGCCGATATCATCCTCGCCATAGATACCATTCCCATGCGCGGATGGGATGACCTCAATTGGTATTTGGCACAACACACTACCCCACAGCAAACGGTGATGATGAGGGTATATCGGGGCGGGGTTTATCTGGATATATTGGTATTATTGGGGTCACAAGTAACTGGATAAACCCTTATAAAACAAATTAGTTGACATATCACGTATTTTGGTGTATAAAGATGATATGTCATTAAATGATATGTCATGTAAATTTGCCAATAAGGAGCAACCCAATGAATATTCAAGCCTTCACAACAGGCACAGTGCGTATCACAGAGAGTTGGAAAAAAGGACATGGGCATTATATCCCGCGCCTCATGCGGTCACTCACAGATAGTCGTCTGACCGAGCCTCTACCCATTTGGTGTTTTGTCATTGAGCATCCCGAAGGGCTGATGGTCATTGATACAGGCATCCCCGCCAATGCCAATGACCCCATTTTATTCCCGCCACACATGCCATTGGTGCAACGCGCCGCCCCCTTTCAGATTGCCAGCCCCGATGAAGAAATTGGGGCGCAAATGCAGATAGGGGGATTCTCGCCAGCAGATGTGCGCTGGGTCATCCTGACTCATTTGCACCAAGACCACGAAGGTGGGTTACAGCACTTCCCCAATGCCCAATTTTTGGTCTCACGGGCAGAGTGGGAATCTGCAAAAGGATTAAAAGGGCGCATGGCGGGGTATCTCAATTTTCGGTGGGGGAAAAATTTTCATCCTACCCTGATTGATTTTGATGAGCCAGACCCCATTTTTGGCGGGCGCTATTCCGTGACAAAGGCAGGGGATGTGTATGTTGTCCCAACCACAGGGCATAGTGCGGGGCATTTATCGGTGATTTTACAAGAGGGGAATCATGCGTTATTTTTCGCGGGGGATGCGTCTTATTCACAAGAATTATTGCTGACAGATGCGTTAGATGGTGTTGGGCAAAATGGTGAGGCGCAACATCAGACCCACCAGAAAATTTTATCATTTGCAAAGCAAACACCAACCGTTTATTTGCCCACTCATGAATGGGAAGCCCAAGACCGTTTGGCAAATCGGCATATAATGGTGGTATCGTGATAAATTAGAAGGATGGTATCTTATGAATGTAGGAGAAGAATTTCGGTATTTGATACTCGCACTCCAACGCGAAGGCAACAGGCAATTCACCGAAGCCTTACGGCAAATCAAATTAACCCCATCACAAGCCGAAGTGTTGCTGGTCTTATATCGCTATCAACCCATGACATTGATTGACTTGGGAGAGCGATTGGTGTGTGAGGCAGGTAGTCCAAGTCGTCTGATAAAAAGTATGGTCGAATCGGGCTTAGTAGAAAAATTGCCAAATCCCAAAGATGGGCGGGCGGTGCATTTGCGCCTCACCCCATCGGCAACCGCCCTCATGCCCACATTAATCGAGATAGACACCCAATTTAATACGGGCATTGGTCAGCTATTTGATGAAGCCACCTTCCAAACTATCAACCAACAGTTATGGCAGGTGGCAGAAAATACCGAGAGTGGACAGGCACTCTATCGGCGCAAAAATAATTTATAAGGGTTCACCATTGTTGATGGCGTTGAGGGTGGCAATATCTAATATATCAATGTGACCGCGTGAGACGCGCACCCATCCATTTTTCCCCCATTGGCTGAGGGTGCGATTGATGCTTTCGAGCGTTGTCCCCACAAAATCTGCCAATGCTTGTTGTGAGATGGCAATATCCAGCGACACCCCATCTTCAATTTGTGTGCCAAATTTTTGGGCATAGTGCAAAATAGCGGTAGCGAGTCGTTGCTCAACCCGTTCAGAAAATTGTTTCGTGACCCGTGTATGCGCCTCGTGAACATGTCCCACTAAGGCATCAATCACCGCCAGCCCAATTTCAGGGTAGGTGAGAATTAAATGGCGAATATCATCCCCATGCAATGCAAAAATTTGCGTTTCTTCGATTGCCTCTGCCGAATGGCTATGCGGAAAATGCCCAGACACCGCCAACAGCCCAAAACAATCGCCCACACCATAAATTTTGATATGAACCGTGCGCCCCTCTGGGGTGAAATCTATCAATCGAATCCCACCCGATAAAATGATATAAAAACAATTGGCAAGGTCTCCCTTATAGTAGAGGGTTTGATTCGCGCTTAACGTAAAAATTTTGCCACGAGATTCAATTGCCTCATATGCACGCGGGGCTAATTTTGCGAATAGGGGTAATTTTGATAAAACATCGTCTAATAATATTTTTTGCATGTTGATATTGCCCTCCACTATTTACTATGCCTGACTTCATCATATCCCACTAGTGATGAAAATCACCTTATGGACTTGATATATATCAAACACAGTATGTCATATTTTTGCTAATCTTGTACTAATCTTATTATCTATTTTTCGGAGTTGGGCATGATTCAAGAAAAAAAACGGTCTAAATTGCCCATCAGTCTGTTTTTGGTCGCATTTGGGATGGGGTGCATCCTTTTGGGATTGGGAGGCTATACCTTCCTCTATGCCAGAGGGTATTCTTATCTCTCCGATGACCCTGCGGGCTGTGTAAATTGTCATGTCATGCGCGAACAATATGACGCATGGCAACATTCGTCTCATAAGGCGGTGGCAGTGTGTAATGATTGCCATGTGCCTCATGATTCATTTGCCGCCAAGTGGTTTGTGAAAGGGCTGAACGGGTTTAATCATAGTTTCGCATTTACATTTGATACTTATGAAGAAAATATCACCATTAAAGACTTCAATGCCGATGTTGTGCAGGGTAATTGTGTGGCTTGCCATGAAACAGCCATTAGCATGATTGCGCCATCGCACGATAATTCGCCCAATTGTCTCACTTGTCATGCGGGCATTGGTCATAACACGCGGGACTAACGAATCTCATAAAAATGTAGGGACGACATATATGTCGTCCACAGAAAATAAAAAATGTGGAATCTGAGGAGTTTATGATGTCTAAAACAGCACGTAGAGCCATTTTTGCATTTGTCTTTTTGGGATTGGTGTTATTGGGGGTTGGTATTGGGGCATTGCTCACCAGCGTCACCACACGCCAAGTCGAAGCCCGCCAATATCCGCTCAAAGTGGTAGAAATTGGCGAAAATGAAATAGACCCCGCCATCTGGGGCAAAAATTTTCCGTTGCATTATGACCGCTTTATGATGACACAAGAAAATTATGGTCAAACACCCTATGGCGGGTCTGATAACTATAGCAAATTAGAGCGTTACCCTGCGATGATTCGTATTTGGGCGGGGTATGCCTTTAGCATTGAACATAATGAAGACCGTGGACATTTTTATGCCCAAATTGACCAAGAAAATACCCAACGGGTAAAAGCCCCGCGCAACCAACCCGGTGCGTGTTTGAATTGCCATGCCGCAGAAGCCCCACTCATGATTGCAGAAATGGGCTGGGAAGAATTTAATCACACACCTTATAACGACCTCGTAGCCAATGCTCATACAGGGTCATCGTGTGCCGATTGCCACGACCCCAATGATATGTCATTGCGCCTCACCCGTCCGGGTCTTATCAATGCCCTCGAAGCCAATGGCATCAATTGGCAAGAAGCCACCCGTCAAGAAATGCGCTCGTATGTCTGCGCTCAATGCCATGTGGAATATTATTTTGCGGGTGATAACAAAATCCTCACCTTCCCATGGACAGAAGGCACGGTGCAAGAAGGCACAAATCGCCTGCAAATCCGCATGGAAAACATCGAGACCTACTATACCAATAACCAATTCAAAGATTGGCTCCATGCCGAAACCAACGCCCCCATGCTCAAAATGCAACATCCAGAATATGAACTGTATAGTTCTGGCTTGCACGCACGCTCTGGTGTGGCGTGTGCCGATTGCCACATGCCCTATATTCGTGAGGGTGGGGTCAAAATTAGCGACCATTGGGTACGTAGCCCAATGGTGAATATCAATGCCGCTTGCCAAACCTGCCATAACTTTCCAGAAGACCAATTGCAAGCCCGCATTATCACCATCCAAGACAACACGGCTACCTTATTACGTGCCGCCGAAGACGCATTGCTCGATGCCATAGATGCCATTGTCGCTGCCAAAACCGCAGGTGCAACCGATGAACAATTGGCGGAAGCACTCAATTTCCACCGACTGGCTTCGATGCGCTGGGACTTTATCTCATCAGAAAACAGCACAGGCTTCCATAACCCACAAGAATCGGCGCGGGTGTTGGCAGGCTCTATCAACGATGCCCGTCAAGCACAACTGATTGCCGTACAAATTTTGAATGATTTGGGTGGCAATCAAACGACCAGCAACACCCCATAATTTCGCCCTATCCATATATAACTGATAAAAACAGGCGCGATATGCGTCTGTTTTTTATTCCATCGGCAAATCAGTGTAGAATAGGGCATAGAACAAACTCAGGATATAAGGGGATGCTTGCATAATGACAGAAAAGAATGAATGGATTAGCCTCAAACAAGCCGCCGAGTTATTGGGTGTACATCCCGCCACAGTACGTAATTGGGCAGATGAGGGAAAAATCGCCTCAAACCGTACCGCAGGTGGTCATCGGCGTTTTTTGCGTGGCGATTTAGCAAAATTTTCCCAACCAGACCAAATCCAACCCATTGAGGTACAACTCATCCTCCAAAATGCACTTGGGCAAGCCCGTATGGAAGTGGGGGATGGCGCATTGGCACAACAAGCATGGTACACCGCCATGCGTGAGCCAACCCGCCATCGGATGCGCGTCTTGGGACGTGAAATTTTGGAAGGGCTACGGGGTTATTTAGCCGATGGCGCACGCGATGACCAATTGGCTTCTGCGATTCGGCTCGGAAAAGAATATGCGTCATCGTTGAGCGCCGATTCGCTCACCTTGCCCCAAGCCATGCGCGGATTTTTTTATTTTAGCGAATTTATCATCAATTCCGTCCTCACATGGTCAGAAGTGACCTTGCCACGCAGTCCGCACGATTGGGCGACATTGCTCCGTCAGGTCAACACGTATATGAATGCGATGTTGCTCTCATTAGCTGAGTATTACGAAGAGGAATAGAGTATGGGCGATGCTTTAGTGGCATGGGTGGGACTTAGCCTATGTCAGGGAATCGGTGGGGTAAAATTACGACGGTTACTCGAACACTTTGGTGATGCAAAAACCATTCTAGGCACATCATCAGATGAGCTACAAACGGTCAAAGGGGTAACAGAGTCTATCGCACATAATATTCATGCCATAGACCTTAATCAGTTGGCAACTGATATTCATCGTTGGCAAGAACAGGGGATACACATCCTGACATGGGATTCAACAGATTATCCGCAAAGTTTTCTAAAATTGCCCGATGCCCCGCCAACGATTTTTGCATTAGGAAATGTGGATATCTGGAAAAAACCAACGGCTTACGCCATAGTCGGAACGCGCACACCATACCCCAAAAAGCGCACAGAAACCCTTCTGCTGAGTGTCGAAATGGCAGAAAAGGGGCATTTGGTTGTGAGTGGCTTGGCAGAAGGCATAGATGCGGCGGCACATCTTGGCACATTCACCGTGGTGACGGGGCGCACAGTCGCGGTTTTGGGGAGTGGCATATTGAATGTTTATCCCCACCATCATAAAGCCCTTAGCCAAGCCATTTTGGAGCGAGATGGCGCAATACTATGTGAAGTCTCTCCAAATAGTGTCGTCAGTGATTGGGGATTGGTGGGGCGCAATCGGTTAATAGTCGCTTTATCGCAAGCACTCATCGTTATGCAAACCGAAACTGATGGCGGGGCAATGCACGCCGTCAAATTTGCAAAACGACAAAACAAGGCTATTTATGCCGATAACAATATCGCCAGTGGCAATCGTGCAATTTTGGCTGATGGCGGGCATGATTTGGCAACGCTGATGTTATGACCTACCCAAATGGGTGGGCATCGCCCCACACAAAGTCATGATGTGACTGCTGACTATTTATGAGATGCTTATAGACAGCGATTACAGAAATGGAGAAATAACATGAGCGACTTTTTTAAGCAATTATCAGACAGCATGGCAGATGTGGCAGAATCTACCGCTAAAGGACTCGTGACCGTAGCGGGACGCAAGCGCATGGGCGCGACAGGTATTGTGTGGCGTGATGGTGTTGTCGTCACAGCCAGCCATGTGATTACTAAGGATGAAGGCATCAAAATTGGCACATCCGATGGCGCGATGCACGATGTAACATTGGTCGGGCGCGACAATAGTAGCGATGTCGCCGTTTTGCGCGTGGCGGGCAATCTTGCCCCCGTCACATTTTCAGATAATGCACGAGTAGGGCAATTGGTACTCGCCATTGGCAAACCGTCTAGCGCCATTCAAGCGACACTCGGCGTTGTGAGTGCGGTGGGTACAGGTGATATGGAAGGCTTCATCCAAACCGATGTCTTGATGTACCCCGGATTTTCTGGTGGGGCATTGGTCAGTGGCGATGGGGGAGTCTTGGGGATGAATACCAGTGGATTTAATCGTGGACAAAGTGTTGCGATTAGCACCACCCGCATCCATACCATTGTGGAGACGTTGTTAACACATGGTAAAATGAAGCGCGGTTATTTGGGCGTTGGTCTACAAGCCGTCCGTCTCCCCAGTAGCATTTCTGCGGTACTCAGCCAAGAGACAGGGTTGATGTTGGTATCGGTAGAAGCCGATAGCCCGGCAGAAAAAGGCGGGCTATTTATGGGTGATGTGGTGGTCGCATTGGATGGTCATCCAACCCCTCATTTAGATGCCTTATACATGGTCTTGAACAGCCCAAATCGCATTGGAAAAACGGTCGTCGCAAAGGTTGTACGCGGTGGTCAAATGCAAGAAATCCCCGTAACCATTGGTGAGAAAGCCTAATTTGTAAAAATTACCTAATAAAATGACAAACACGGTTGTTAAAAGTATCTAACAACCGTGTTTTATATGTGAAACGTTTCCATTACCTAAAAGCATTTGTGCAGTTTACACGGAATTTAAAGATTTGTATAAAAACATCATAATTTCCCCCTAAAATCTCCATAATTGATTTGCAGTCTTATAAAGTTTGTGCTATTCTCTCAATCGCTAATCAAATGCAACATTAGTTAATGTGCATTGAAAGCAGGATAAAATATCCTTGATAAAATTTTTTGATTCTAGGAGGAATTGCATGAAAAAATTGTTCCGTATTGTCTCTCTGAGCCTTATGCTCTCGCTGATGATGGTTATCGGCGTGCGCGTTGTTGGCGCACAAGAAGGTGCCACAATTGTTATCGGTTGGGAACAAGAACCCAGCCAACTTAGCCCCGCCAGCGATATGGCATTTGCCAGCTATATGACCAACTTTTATCAACGCGGTCATGTTGAATTCTATGGCAATAATGCCGAAATTACCCCATTGATGATTGAAGAAATCCCCACCGTAGAAAACGGCATGGTTGTCACCACCGATGCGGGTGCGACCCAAGTTACCTACAAATTGCGCTCTGGCATGTTGTGGTCAGATGGCACCCCCATCACCACCGCCGACTGTGTTGTTGGTCATCGCCTTTTCAGTGACGAAACCACTGGTTCGTTCCAACGCGGGACTTACTTGGAACAAGTTGCAAGTCTCGAAGCTGTAGACGACACAACCTTCGTCATGACCTACAAAGCCGCCTTCCCAGACTACCTTGTAGATGCAACCCCACATTGTGAATGGCCCGCCCACATTTTGAACCCATTGTTGGATGCTGGTACTCAATTGCAAGACATGCCCTTCATGTCTCCTGCAGGCGCAACTGGTTTCGTTGGTTATGGTCCATACGTCATTTCTGAATGGCGCGTCGGCGAACAAGTAACCTTCAGCCGCAATCCAAATTGGGGTGTTAATGCTTGGGAAAATGCTCCCGCAATTGATACCGTTGTGACCCGCTTCATCTTTGATGCCGCCCAAATGCGTAATGCCCTTGAAGTTGGCGATATTGACTTGGCATTCAATTGGCCCGTCAGCGATGCCGCCGCTTATAGCGCCCTCGAAGGTGCATTTGTATGGTCAACCCCAGGCGTTTTCCAAGATGCTATGTGGTTAAACATGCAACCAACCGACCCAAGCCCATCTTCACAAGCAATGGCAGATGTCAATGTCCGCAAAGCTATCATTCATGCGCTTGACCGTCAAAAATATATCAATACCTTGCTCGACCCCGATGGAACACTTGGTATCACCGTTCCCCCCAACTACTTCCACCCCAATTGGGTGCCAGAAGATATTCAACCACTCGCCTATGACCCAGACCTCGCCCTCGACTTGTTTGCCGATGCAGGCTGGACCGATACCGATGGCGATGGCGTGTTGGATGACGGCGCAGGCAATCCATTCGTCATTCGTGCCTATACCACCACCGCCCAAATCCGTTCTGACTTCCTGACCCTCATCCAAGCAGATTTGGCAACCATTGGTGTGAACCTCCAATTCTTCGCAGTTCCTGGCGGTACCGTGTTGTTTGCCTCCTATGAAGAACGTGGTATCATCTCTACTGGTGATTTTGACATTGCGGTGTTCGCACTGTCCTTCGACCCACTTAGCCCCAATATCACCCCAGAATGGTTCACCTGTGATGCCATCCGCGTACCAGGTGGTAGCAATGGGTATGGTTTCTGCAACCCAGACTTTGATGCGCTCATCCCACAAATTGCCACCACTGTTGATGCCGCCGCTCGTGAAGAACTCTATTACAACGCCGCCCGTCTCTTGAGCGAAGGTCAATTCTGGCACGGCTTGTTCCCACGTAACACCTTCTATGCAGTGAATAGCACCAAATTCAACCCCGATTCCATGCTCGACATGGGTGTGTTGACTGGCAACTACTTCAACCGCGTGGAATATTGGACACCAGCCAGCTAGTTTGTTGAACAAGTAAAGGGATAGGCACGACCTATCCCCTTATAGTAGTATTAAAAAAGGACACGGCATTGCTGTGTCCTTATCAAATTCAAAACATGAGTCTATAAAAATTTTTAGATGAGGCACTAACTTATGGGACAGTATATACTCCGCCGTTTGTTGCAGGCGATACCCCTTCTCATTATTATCACGGTCATCGTTTTTTTCTTGATGAAAACCGCAGGCGACCCACTGGCAGAGTTAACACTCGACCCGCGTATCACCGAAAGTGATCGCATCCTCGCCCGTGCAGAGTTTGGCTTGGATGACCCCCTACCGATGCAATTTGTTCATTGGCTCATTGGCGATGATTGGTATACCCGTGAGTTACAATTGCCGATTCAACAAGAAAGTGTAGATGGAACATGTTTGGGTACACCTATCAGCGAAGGAGAACGTGTCACAATTACCCTCGATACAGGGGTAGAACAAGAGACACTCATTCGTGACGGGCGTTGTTATCGTGTTCTCTATCAAAATGGTAGCAATAAAGGCATCTTGCGTGGCGATTTTGGTGATTCTATTGCCCGTGGACGACCTGTTTTAGAGGTTATGGGTGAAGCCTTGCCCAACACCCTACTATTGGGAATTAGTTCCTACTTGGTCATTATTATTTTTGCATTTGGCTTAGGTATTTTTCAAGCCATCCGTCAATATTCTTTCTTTGATAATTTTATCACGACCATTTCATTCATCATGGTCTCAATGCCCATCTTCTTAGTGGCATTGCTCTCTGTTTATATTTTTGCCGTACAATTCCGCAAATGGGGCTTACCTTATTTGCCCGTACAAGGAATGTATAGCGTCGAATCTGACCGTTCTGTTGGCGATTTACTCCGCCATCTGATATTACCCGTGTTCTGCCTTGCGGCTATTAGTATCGCAGGCTATAGCCGATTCGTCCGCGCCAGCATGTTGGAAGTCATCAATTCCGATTACATCCGCACCGCCCGCGCAAAAGGACTAGGAGAACGCCGTATTACCTATATTCATGCCCTCAAAAATGCCTCTTTACCACTTGTCACCCTCATGGGTCTCGATATTCCCTTTATTTTGGCAGGGGCAGTGGTGACAGAACGCATCTTCTCGTGGCCCGGGATGGGAACATTATTCATCGAAAGCCTCAACCGTCTCGACTATGCGGTGGTTATCACCTTTGTGTTGATGTTAGCCATCGCTGTGGTCATCTTCCAACTCATTACTGATGTAATGTACGCGGTATTAGACCCGCGTGTACGGTATTCATAAAGAGAGGCACTTATGACTGATGTATCTACAACCCCAAAAGGCATAGCACTGCTTTCTACAGAAACAAAGCACACTAAAGCCGAATCTATGTCTCGTATTATTTTACGGCGCTTCTTTAAGCACCGTATGGCGGTCATTGGCACCGTCATTATGACAGGAATTGTGTTGTTTCTGATTGGTGGGGCATTTGTTTATCCCGAAATTGAAGGCAATACACCAGACCCCACAGCACCCTTTGTCGCGCCTACACTCGAAAGCCTTTATAACGATGCACCCGTTTTAGCAGAGACAGAAATTCCCAGTTTGGTCAGCCTCATTAGCTATGACCAAGCATTGGCATTGCTAGATGAAGCGGTGCAATATCAAATGATTACCGAGCGTGACCGCGATGCAGTTTTGGCAGGCACAGAAAATGCCAATCGGTTCGATTTAGCCACCGATGATGCAGAATTGCTCAAGACACTCAAAATATTTGAGGGATTGCGCCTCATCCGTGTGCAATATGTCGGGATAACAAACCCCAATTTTGCCAGTGATACCTTCTGGATTTCATTACAACGCTTTAATGCAGACAACATCGCACGGCTTCGCGCACAAGGACCAGACCGTGCCGCACAAGAATTTGGCGTGACCGATGAAATCATTGATGCGCGTGTGGCATATTTGGCAGAGATTGAATCACTCGGTGTAAATGAAATTATGGATGCGCTCGATGCCTATGCCATCGCAGAATCGCGTTTTGAGGTTACACAAGTAACACTCACAACCGAAGGCGTATTTGAACGGATTGCCGAGCTAGACCCTGCTATAGTGCAAGGATTGGTAGAAAAATCGGCACAGTTGGGACTTATCACCGCCGAACAACAACAAACCATCTTAAATGGTGTCGAATCTGCCACAAAATATAATGACCAAGTGCCTGCGGATTTCCCAATTGAGCAAATGCAAGTCCTCACATGGGTTGAAGGACTTCGTTTTTATGAGATATGGACAGGCAACCTAGACCGCTTCTTAGCGCCAGATAAAATCAATTTAGATACCGCCCGTACCACCTTTCCAGAATTGAGCGATGAGCAAATCATGGCACGCTCCGCTTTCCGTGCAGAATTTCAAGATACCAAAGTTCACCATATCATAACCCGCTTAAATAAAATCGCCGCCGCCGATGCCAAAGTCGAAGCATCAAGCAGTTTCCTTGCTCGTTTCCGCCATGTGATGGGGACAGACCAAGTGGGACGTGATTTATTCATCCGCATGATTTATGGTGGGCAAATTTCATTGATGATTGGCATCACCTCTGTGGCAATTTCCATCTCACTCGGCACGATTGTCGGGTTGATAGCGGGTTATTTTGGTGGCTGGATTGGCGCATTGCTCATGCGTATCGTAGAAGCCTTGCTTGCTATCCCCGCCTTGATTTTGCTCCTCTTGCTATCCAACTCACTCTCACGCAGTTCTAGCACCATCACCCTTTTGGGGCGAGAATTGAGTACCACCGTTATTGTCATCGTCCTCATCATTGGGCTATTGGGATGGATGGGCTTGTCGCGCATTGTGCGCTCACTCGTCCTCTCACTCAAAGAACAAGAATTTGTGGTGGCGGCGCGGACATTAGGCGCAAGTGATGCGCGTATCATCTTTAAGCATATCCTCCCCAACTGCATTGCGCCCATCGTGGTATCTGCGACATTGGGTGTCGGTGGGGCAATCATCACCGAAGCCTATCTCAGCTTTTTGGGATTTGGTGTGCAAGAACCAACTGCAACATGGGGCAACATCCTCAACCGCGCACAAGGCGATATTGCTCGCTATTGGTGGATGTGGCTATTCCCCGGGATTTTTATCACCCTCACCGTATTATCCATCAACTTTATTGGTGATGGCTTGCGCGATGCACTCGACCCCCGCAGTTTGAGATAATTATCTACAAGGAAACAATGATTCTCTGTAGGGGCGCAACATGTTGCGCCCTTACGGGGTATCTATATTCCCCAAAAACCCTATGACAGAAAATACACAATCTATCAGTCCAAAAACACGCCTACACTATGTAGCAGGTGTGTTTTATTTCGCCTTTCGTGCCTTAGTCGGTGCTTATGCCATCTCTATCCTGATGAGCATCCTCATTCATTTTTTTCTGGATGAATCGGTATCGGATATGGTCGGCTTAATCAATTCCACACTCTATTTTATGATGATAGGCACGGTCATTTTATTGCCGATATGCCTTATTTTACGCCGTAAAGAATTAGTCCTGATGCTCCTACCGAGTGTCATCGTGTGGATGGTCTGGACGATACCTGCTTTCCTGCCAAAATCCGTGCCACAAGCCCCACCAGATGCCACGATTGTCACAATCTTGACATATAATCTTTTGGCGATTACCGATAATTATGACGGTATTATCGGTATTATCAGAGAATCCGATGCGGATATTGTGGCAATCCAAGAACTGAATTATGACGCATCTGATATGATTGCTGACCAATTGCAGGATATTTATCCCTATATGGAATTGCACCCCGCAGGCATACCCGGTATGGGTATTTTGAGCAAATATCCTTTGTCTGATTGCACCGATTGGAGAATATCCCGCCAATTTCAACAACGATGCTTAATCACCATAACGGGTAAATCCATCGTTTTTTATAATGCCCATCCATCAACCCCGCTGACGGCAGACGGCTTTAATTGGCGACTACGCGATTTAGAGGCGATTTTTGGGCGGGTAAATGCCGATATTGAGGCGGGCGAAACGGTCATTATGGCAGGCGATTGGAATATGACCCCCTTAAGCGACCCGTATGAACGCATTACAGGGCAATTTAGTGATGCTTATGCACAAGTTGGGCAAGGTATAGGGTTTACTTATCGGTTGCATAATTTGGGGCGCATTGGTTTAGCAGGTGGGCTTCCGATTGTGCGGATTGATTATGTGTTTTATCGTGCGCCTATAGTGGCACTTGAGGCGCGTGTCTGGCATGAAAACGCAGGCTCTGACCATGAGCCTGTATGGGTAAAATTAGCGTTGCCATGACAACTTGCTTAAGGTCGTTTTGTGGCTGTGGCTGACATACGCACTCGCGTGCTAGTCAGCCATTACACGTCTGCCTGTTTAGGTGGTGTAATGGCTGTACTAGAGCCTTTAGGCTCGTATGTCAGCCACAAAATGATATGCCATTACACCCCTGCTTTGCCCGGAAATGCCCATTGCAACGCTTCTGGGAAAATGCTCCGAAATGCCACCAACCCATGACCACTACCTATTTCGCTATAGTGATAGGCGACATCTTCACGCTTGCTCAACACACTATTCAGCACTTGTGCGGGCAATAAAAAGCGTGATTTCGATTCATAACGCCCAACGGCTTGGAAAATGCGCTCTGGCAATTTTTTGGCTTTTTCAAACCGTTCTTTATATTGGCGTAATTGGTCTTGGGCAATGCCTTTGCCCAATGGGGGCGATACCATAATCAGGCGTTCAAAGACGGCAGGATTTTTGAGCGCCGCATGTGCCGCCGCAATCGCGCCAACAGATACCCCACCAATGCCCAAATTCGTGGCATCTACGCGGTAATTGGCTTGCATAAAGGGCAATAATTCCAACATCAGGTAATTATAATGTTTGTCGTTGCTGACATAATTTTTATTGCGGTCTTGTTGATTGCCACTATGCTTGCTCACAATGATGAGGGGTTCTAATACCCCGTGTTTGATGAGCGCATCTGCCATTTGGGGGATTTGCAACGCACCAAACATCCATTGACCATCTTGCAAGATGAGCATGGGATATTCTTTATCAAAGGTATCGTCATAATCGGGTGGGGTATAGACCCATAATTGGCGGTCTGTGAAGTTCAATTGCTTGCTACTGATGGTATGGTTATGGATTTTTCCGCGTGGCACACGATTGAATTTGCTCCAATCGGGGAAAGGGCGGGCATTTTCTAGCCGTACCACCGAGACATCGGCTTGACCTGTGCTAATTTTGGCGGGATTACGCGGGTCTGTGCGCCAATATTGGTCTATGCGCCGAACAATATCCCGTTCCTGCGCCAAAGGGGTCATGGGGTCGTTGATTGCCAATAAATAATCGAGCAAATCATCACGCTCAAATTGTCGGGTGACATAAAACAGGCTTGTGCCTTCGAGCCGTTGCATGGGCGCGAATGGGGGGTCTGTTTTGATGGTATCGAGATTCAACGCAACGCGGACGGTGTTGGGTGCGGAATAAATGAATGTGACCATATTGCCATTCACCCAGGGCCAGTAAATGCGTTCTCGTAACAGGTCATCTACTAAGGATTGCCGTTTATCGGCGGGTAGTGTTTGTGCTTCTTTCAGAAATGCCTCGAAAGTTGTCCAGTTGGGCATTGGGTTTCTCCTCGCTGTTGATATAGCGTTATTATAGCATTTTTTAATCTCGACTTGCCACAAAGCCTAACCAATTGCATAATAGCAGTGATTATCTAACATCATCAAAGGATTTATTTGTGATACTGCGTTATCGTCACATCATTGGGGTCATGATACTCCTTGTTTTGTTTGCCCTTGTCGGATGCTCAAGCGGGACATCCACGCCACCACCCATCACCCGCCCCGCAGAGACCCTGTCTGCCCAATCCTTAGAACCCGCTTTGCCCCTCAATAGCAATGGTGTTCCCATTGTGGCACGGGTCAATAATGAAGAAATCACTCAAGTTCAATTTGACCGCGCATTGGCGCGTAATGCCATCTTGGGCGCAACCACCAGTTATGATGCGTTTGCAGAATTGGTGCTGAATACACTCATAGAGCAAACACTCATCAACCAAGCCGCCGCCCAAATGGGGATTACGGTCTCTGAAGAAGAAATTTCGGCAGAAATCGCCCAACTCCGCACCCTTGTGCCAGATGATGTGGCATGGCAAGCATGGCTGGCAGAAAATCTATTTGAGAGCGAAGAAGAGTATCGCCTTATCACCCGTGATAGCCTCATCACCCAAAAGGTGCAGGCACAAATTATCCAACCCACCACCAGCGATGTAATCGAAATTCATGCCCGTCATATTTTGGTGGATGAAGAAGGTTTGGCGCAATCTCTGGCGACCTTGTTACGCGCAGGCGATGCCGAATTTGGGCAAATGGCGGCGGAATATTCCAAAGATGTGACCACCCGTGAGCAAGGTGGTGATTTGGGATGGTTCACAGCCGATGTGCTAATTGTGCCACAACTGGCAGAATTCGCGTTATCCTTGCCACTGAATACAATTAGTGACCCCTTTCTCACCGATTTGGGGTATCATATAGTGGAAGTGTTAGAGACGCGCACCCGCGCCAGCTCTGATAGCGAAAGTGTACAAGATAGCCAAAATCAATTTGAAACGTGGCTCAATAGCCAATATGAAGCCGCCACTATCGAACGCTTTTTGAATTAGTAAGGAAATTTGAGTATGAAAAAATCACAAGCACGTCTCTATAATCTGTTGAGCATCGTCTTTTTATTGCTCACCGTTGGTTGGGGAACTTTTGTTGCAGTAAGACTCATATCGGGATAAATTAACTATGCAAAAATCGAGCGCCACAGGGCTTTATAATTTTCTCAGTTTACTATTTTTTATCCTCGCCATGGGGACAATTGCCGTGGTGGTCGTCTTGATGTTGCAACCAGCACCAGAAGAAGTGCTGGATATCGCATCACTCCCAACACCGATTGTTTTGCCAACCGACACCCTAACACCTACTATCACACCATCGTTCACCCCCGCCACACCACAAGCACAGGTAGCTGGGTCGGTATCTGTTTATATTCAACCCGATTTTTCATCGGAAATCGTGGGGCAATTTACAGAAGGCACAACCCTCGAAATTATTGGGGTAACGGTGAATGGTGATTGGTATCAGGTACGCTTACCCGATGGCGGGTCTGGCTGGATTCCATCATCGCCAACTTCTGCCCGTTTCGTGGGCGATAGAGCGGCGTTGCAAATTGTTGGCACACCAACCCCTACATCTACCCCAACTGCCACCATTACCGCCACCTATACCCCATCGCTCACACCCACCATTACCAATACACCAGGTCCTACCGATACCCCTAGCATGACCCCAACGCCATCGGTGAGTCCGACACCCCAACCCACAGAAACGCCGACAGGTCCAACACCGACCCTACCGCCAACCCTCTCCCCCTTCCTTTTCGCTTTGCGGAGTGAAATTGAATTCCTGCCCAATGCAAATGCGGCGGGATGTGCATGGACAGGTGTTAGTGGCAGTGTGTTACAACAAGACGGACAACCTGTGGTCGAGCAATATGTCATCCGCGTATTTAGCGATACAGGCGATTTTGAAAACGTGGCAAATACAGGGTCAAATACCACCTTTGGCGAAATTTCGGGTTGGGAAGTGCCAATTTCCAATGTCCTCAATACACGCTCTTATTTTGTGCGCGTAGAATCTGTGGGTGGTACGCCAATTTCAGATAATATTCGCGTCACCTTCCCCGGAGATTGTGCCAAAAATCGTGCCGTGTTACGTTTTATCCAAACCAGAGACCGTTAATCTATGGGTGATGATGATAACCTCACGGGCAATATTCGCCGTGTTGGTCGCAAAGACCGCAAAAAAGAACTGGATAAGCCCGCCTCACTCTTTCCTATAGAAGGGGATGAGGCGGGTGATACCCGTCCCAATGAGGGACTGGTTGAAGATACACAGCTAACCTTGCCAGAGATGCCCACAGAGCCATTATCATTGGATTTTGGGGCAGATTTAGCCGATTTAGCGCGGTTGGGGGATGAGGTCTTTGCTGTAGAAGATACCAAACAGACACCCGTCCCCCCTGTGACTGTACCAGCACCTATCCCAAGCACGCCACCCGTCCCAAAAATAGCACTCCCCAAAGTGGATACATCAGAACGCTATCCACCACTTTCTTTTTCGCCAGTACAAGATAACCCGCCAGCACCAAAGCCAATCAGCCCACCAGCACCACAGCCAACAGGGCGCAAACATCGTTTTGGCTATGGCAAATGGTATCATGATGTATTGGCATTGGGGTTTATGATTGGCACAATCGCGCTAGGGGTCATATTCGTCAGCATTTGGCGTGACCCATGGACACCGCTTAATCCATTGCCCCCTGCGACCACATTTGTTGAAGTAACATGGACACCTGATGCTGAGGCATTGGCACGTTATTATGCCGACCAAACCGCTACCGCCCAATTTTCATCACAAACTGGCAATTCTGCCACACCAACACCCATTACCCCGCTACAAAATAATCAACCCATCGTTATCCAGCCACTGGATACCCCCACAGGAGATAAACCCTTCATGATTAGCAATGCGGGTGTGTTATATATCCCCAATGCCAATGGGCGTGATTGCAACTGGTCGAGTATTGCAGGGACGGTGACAGGACTCAATAATGAGCCACTCGATGGCTATGCGGTACAAATTGTGGATATTGAAGAACCGACACGCCTCAATGTGGTAGTGAATAGTGGGTCATCGCTGAATTTAGGGGCAGGCGGGTTTGAATTGGCATTGGGTAGCACCCCACGTATCCGTAGTTATCGGATTCAATTATTCGATAGTAGCAATACGCCCGTTTCTGAGCCATTTCAAATCATCACCCGTGAAGAATGTGACCAAAATGTGGCAGTGGTCAATTTTGTGCAGGTGCGCTAATTCTTTTTTTGTGACAATTGGTCACCATTACCAAGCAATTCCTCTAGGCTCATTTCATCCATGTATGCTTCAAATTCAGATGTGAGTTCTTCGCTAATTTCCCCATCTTGACTCACTGGCATCATCACGATTCCACCAGATGGCGTTTCCCAACCAAAGCGATGCTCTGCCAATGGCTCATCATTCACCCAAAGGCATAATTTCCACAACCCATTGACGGGTGAATCTAATAAAATAGGCATCCGCGAAGGCGGTGTTATCAGATTTTCGCCAATGCGGAGTTTATATTGGCGCTCAAAGCGAAAAACCACTGCCCCTTTATCATCTTGAATATCAAACCGCACTTGTTTCTTGGTGGCATGTCGCGCACGCAATTTTACGAAAGGCTGTATGGCATTAATCGTGCTAGGAATAGGGGTAATCCGATAGATGGTCGGTTTGTTGAGGACAAATCCAATAAAGCCAATATCAAGTGGCAATAATGATGCCCAATTGGGATTGATGTCTACCGCTTGAACAGCATCGAGTGCATGAGATTGGGCAATTTCTTGAATATCTGGCACAGGGGATAAGCTAATTAAATGTGCTTTTGGCGCAAGTTGGGCATCATTATCATATTCTTCGGAAAAAAATATCTTAGGATTGATTTTAGTATCAATTTCAAATGCTTTAAGACCTAATCCAATAGTGCCTGTAATTAAAAAGAAAAGCGCGACTATTGGCACCGTATGAATCAAAACTAAGAAAAGAAAAACAGTCGCTAATATAGCCACAATATTAGGAGCATACCGGATGTACTTATTTATATAGCTACTTTGCGATTTTTCCCGCCTAAAATTCCCCATTAGGTCACCGTCCTTGCTTTTTGGCGGATTCATCCCCTTCATCATTCAACAATTCGTCTAGGCTCATGCGGTCTAGGCGGGTACGGGCAAGCGCCACACGCATCTCATCGCTGATTTCGCCATCTGCGCCGATTGTCCCCTCAAAATCGGTGCTACCTGCTTCGTGCCATTCAAAACGATGTTCAGCCAATGGCAAATTATCGCCCAAAACGCGCAATGTCCATACGCCACTTTTATCTGATGATTGGTCAATCGGCATACGGGCAGGGGGCATAATCAGATTTTCGCCCACAGAGAAAGAATAATCGCGCTCATAGAAAAAGACCATTTGCCCTTTATCATCGCGTACTTCAAAGCGCAAGCGTCCGCGTGCGGCTTGTTTGACGCGCAAATTGACGAAGGGTTGAAGCGCATCGGCATCTTCGGCAATGCGCCAAGTGCGGTGAACGGTGGTCTCATCGGCATCATAGGCAATCATACCAATATCAATTGGGGTGATAGAAGCCGTTTGTGGATTAATCCCCACAGCACGCGCCGCCATGATAGCATGTTCTTGGGCAGTATCTTCTGGCTCTGGCATCCGTGTAGGCATAATGACGGTGCTTGGACGTTCCCCAACCTGAACACGGCGTGATGATGTATAGGGGGTGCGTCTGCGTCGTGATGATTCATCCCCCGTGAGTTCAGATACCCCACGCATAGCACGAATCATCATAAATGCCATGACAGCAAGTATCACCATCGGCAAAAATCCGCGCATGAAAAAATTGAAGGCAAAAAATATGATGAAAAACCACCATATAAATCTTGCACCACCGCCCTGTCCATTCCACCAAAAAAACCACATGGGGTTATTTCACACTCCCTTGTTTTTTATCTGATTGTTGACGAATGAGTTCCTCTAAGCTGAGGGGAACATTCAAATCTTCTGCCCGTAGGCGTTTTTCGGCACGAATAACCTCGCCATCCGATTCAATCATAGGTTGTTGCTTGTTGCCAGATAAGCGTTGGCGGCGTTCAAATTGCGATAGGGTATGATTAAAATCGTGAACCCCCATCAGATTGCCATCTACATATACGCGCAAATCCCATTCACCCATGCCTGTGATACGGGCATTATCCATCATCGGCAGGTGATTTTCTGCGAGGATGTTCATATCGCCATCACGTAAAAATACGCGCATTTCGTGAATATATTGGTCTTTCCCGCTATGGTCTGTCATTTCAAAGCGAATCGTGGCTTGTCTATCTACCATATTTGATGGGACACTCAATGTGATGAATGGGCGTATACCATCATCATCTTTCGATACCACCCGCGCACGGCGCATAGAAATGCCTTCATCACTGGTTTGAGTGGCAATAATGCCAATATCCATCATACGAATAGCGGTAGGGCGATATTGTGGGCGATTTTTGGCACGAGCTTCGGCTTCTTGTGCCTGTGGGCTTTGACCAGACCGACTCCGTGCTACCCGTTCTGAGATAGATTTGATGGCATTTTGTGATTCGTTTATATCCATCAATGTACCTGCAATGGCGACACCCAATGCCCCAATGAATAAAATTCCCGCCAATGGGCTGATATTGGGGGAGAGCAACGCGAAAACGGTGAGCAACCCTAGCCCACCCAACCACGCATAATTTTGTTTTTTGACCTTAAAGCGAATCATGTAACACGCCTTGTCTTGTGTGATGTTAACTTTTCTCTATTGTAACTTATCTACGTAAAAAAATGCTTAAATGTCTCATAATTGCCCACAAAGCACTTTTGTGCTACGATTAATTTTCAAGCAAACATTTATGGGTACAAGTTATGGAAAACGCTACTATTCACGCCGTGATTCAAAAAAAAGCCCGTTATTCAGCCATTTTATCAGATGCGTATTGTGCCTTAAAAGACTTTCCATCGAATAGCATAGATTGTGTGATTACGTCGCCTCCCTATTGGCAATTACGCGAGTATGCCATCCATGATGACCAAACTTCCAATATTATTGGGGCAGAAAAAACATTACCAGAGTATATACAACATCTAACACAAATTTTTTGCGAAATTCAACGTGTCCTAAAACCATCTGGGTCATTATGGCTTAATTTGGGTGATACTTATGTCAATAAAAATTTGATGGGTATCCCATGGCGAGTGGCATTAGCCCTGCAAGATAGTGGATGGATTTTGCGAAATGATGTCATTTGGGAAAAACTGAAAGGCACACAACCCGTTACAGACCGTTTGAAAAATAATCATGAGCATATCTTCCATTTTGTCAAAAGCCAACGCTACTACTATAACATGGATGGTATACGCATTAAGCCACGCCTCATGCCGATGTCTACGGGCGAAAATGCGACTTCAGCCACAGGGGTTAGTGGCAAAAAATATCGCTTACAAATTGCCAATTCTACTTTGCTCACAGAACAAGAAAAGCAAAATGCGTTAATGGCACTAGAAGAAACACTCCAACAAATCCGTGATGGACAGGTGGTAGATTTTCGGATGACGATTCGTGGCAATCAACGGACATTACACGGTAATGGTAGCAAAACCAGTGGACGCGCCAGAGAACTGGAACAAAAAGGGTTTTTCATCATGAAAAGTGATGTAAAAGGGTTTGCTCCATCTGATGTTTGGCGACTTGTACCAGAAGATACGGTCAAGAATCGGCATACCAATCATTATGCGTCGTTTCCACAAGAATTATTGCGTATCCCTATTTTAGCCACTTGTCCACCAGACGGCATTATATTAGACCCATTTGTTGGGACAGGTAGTACACTGTTTGCAACACTCAATCATAATCGTTATGCAATTGGGATAGATATCAGCGAAGAATATATCGCAAATATTCAAAACCGCCTTAGTTATGTCCTTTTTTGATTAAGTTTTTTCGTCAATGTAGCAATAAAATCGGCTTGGGTAGGCAATGATTCTTCAGATAACCCGCCAAGCATCCTGCGAATCCCATCAGTATCTGTGCTGAGTCGTTGATGAATATATTGTTTCCATCGGTTTTCTTGGTCATCCCAACGCATCTTTATAGCGCAAAAATGAATTGTATCGTCCTCATGCACCTCATGCAAACCTTGTGTGTCGTACGAAGCTACCAAATAATCCATCGCCACATCTTGCACAAAAAACACCAATTTTTTATGCCATCGCTCTAACAATAATCCCTTTTTATAGGCTTGTTGCATCATCGTCTTGGCAAACTCATTTGCCCAATTAATCCCATAAGGGTAAGCATCACTCGCAAATTGACCTGTTTGGCGATGGTCAAGCACCGCTTGCCATGGCGTACCCGTTGTGCCTGCGGCTTGAATTTCGATACACACAAAATCATCTATTGCATCATCTATCAAATGAACAGCAACATAATCTACTGAGCCAGTAGTTGCACCTAAAGACACTTCTGGAAGAAGTGTAATTTGTCCCGATAAATAATTTTGTCGGATAATTTTCTCAATCACCTCTAAATCAAAGCGATGTGGGCAAACAATCACAGGCTTATAATCGCCTGATGTTGATTTATAGCCAACACTACATATCCCCACTTTGATATGTGGTTCACTTTTACGAGGCTTTTTACAAGTTCCGTCTAAAAATGGACAATGTTGTGCTTGGCGAATGGCTTGGGCTTCTGATGATAAATCAGTATAGGGCAAGCCAAAAATCTCGGCAGGAAATTTTCTTAATCTTGGCTCATCCATTTTTTTCTTTCCTTTGTGCAAATGCCAGAACCAATGCCGCCCATTCTGGCAGGGTGAGCGTTTCGGCACGACGCATAGGGTCTATGCCCACTTGGGTGCATAAATTCCCCGCTTCTTCGGATTTCATCGCCAAACCACTCGCCAGCGAATTTTTGAGTTGTTTGCGTTTCTGACCAAAGCCTGCCCGCACCACACGGAAAAATAATGCCTCGCTTGGCACATCTATCACAGGGGCATCATGCGTTATCACGCGCAAAACCGCACTTCCCACCTCTGGGCGCGGATAAAATACGGCGGGGTTGAATCGGGCGACAATATCGGGTGTGCCATAAAATTGCACACTCACCGCCAACACACTCATATCAGGTGGTTTGGCAATAATGCGCTCTGCCACTTCCGTCTGGATGGTCATAATGAGGCGTGTGGGGCGGTGTGATGTTTCGAGCAACATCCGCAAAATGGCGCTGGTGATATAATAGGGGACATTCGCCACCACCACATAGGGGTCATCGCCCATGACTTCGGCAAGATTCACCTGCAAAATATCGGCAAAGAGTAATTCCACATTCGGGTAGCGTTCCATTTCTGCCCGTAATACGGTGAATAGGCGGTCATCCAATTCCACCGCCACCACGCGCTTAACCGTTTGTGCTAATTTTTCGGTGAGCGCCCCGGTTCCCGCGCCGATTTCGAGTACCGTATCGGTAGGCGATAATTCAGACACAGAAATAATCTTGTCCAGCGCATTTGGGTCATGCAAAAAATTTTGCCCTAAACTCTTTTTGGGCTGAATGTCATATTTGTCTAACAATTGTTTGGGATTGGTCATGGTAGAATATCTCTCTGGTTTCTATTTTCAAACAATTATCTCACATAACTCAGGAGGTGGTAGGTAAAGTGCGTCACATTGTAATCGGTACAACCAATCTAGGCAAAATAAATGAATATCAGGTGTTATTAACCGGGGCAGATGTCCGTTTACTCAGTTTGCGCGATGTGGGGTTATCCACGATGGATGTTGAAGAAACTGGCACAACCTTCGTAGAAAATGCCCAGCTCAAAGCACTCGCCTATGCCAAAGCCAGTGGCAAATGGGCATTATCCGATGATAGTGGTTTATGTGTAGAGGCGCTCGGTGGCGCACCAGGGGTTTATTCTGCCCGATATGGCACTATTCACACCGCAGAAGGGCGCAGAAAACATTTATTGGCACAATTAGCCGATGTTGCACCAGAAAATCGTCGCGCCTATTTTGAATGTGTCATTGTGGTGGCATCGCCAGATGGTATTGTTGCCCAAACACACGGGGTTTGTCATGGCTCGATTGCATTAGCCGAATTTGATGAAGGTAAAGGCTTTGGTTATGACCCCATTTTTATCCCAGAAGGCTATGATAAGACCTTTGGGCAATTGGATGAATTAATCAAACACGAGTTAAGTCATCGTGGCATTGCCGCCAAAAAGATGGTCGAGGCATTACAGAATTTAGATGCAAATAATGGTCGGGCATGAAGGGGTCATGCCCCCCGATTTGGTCATGGCAAGCGTGATTTAATGCGTTCTATGACTTGTTTCAAATCATCAGAGGCTTTTATCTCTTCTGCCATCTTATTATAGCTATGCAAAACGGTTGTATGGGTGCGCCCAAGCATCTCCCCAATTTGATTGAGCGAGTGTTCGGTCAGTTCTCGCATGAGATAAATGGCGATTTGGCGGGCATTATTAATCCGTGTCTGCCGACTGTTACCTGTGAGGTCATCGAGGCTCAGATGAAAATAATCGGCGGTGGTGAGTAAAATATCTTGGGTAGAGGCTTTTTTCAGATGATGGCGGGGGCGCTCATACCGTTGTAGGGTTTGGGTAGCACTTGCAATGCTCAGAGTGGTTTTCTTAAAACGTGTCTCTGCCATGACCTGATTAAACATCCCTTCTAATTCGCGCACATGATGATAGGCTTTTTTGGCAATCATTTCTTGCACAGGGCGGTCTATGCTAATTTCGCGCTCCAATGTCCACATTTCGACAATGGCGAGGCGTGCCTCATAGGTGAGGGGTTGCACATCTGTGACCAAACCCGCCTCAAAACGGGAGCGCAAACGGTCTTCTACATCGGTAAATTCTCGCGGGTGACGGTCGCTCGCAAATACGATTTGCTTGTTGAACCGATGCAATTCCTCAAAGGTATGAAAAAGTTCTTCTTGGGTGGCATCTTTGCCGATGATAAATTGCATATCATCCATCAACAGCACATCGGCTTCACGGTAGCGTTGGCGGAATAATTGGGTGGTATTGGTGCGGATGGCATGAATGAGGTCATTGGTAAAAATTTCGGCAGACACATAAATCACCCCTAGACCCATTTTGGCACAATTGTTGCCAATGGCTTGGAGGATGTGGCTTTTGCCCAATCCAACCCCGCCATACACCATGAACGGGTTATAGTTGTGTCCGGGGCGTTCTGCGACAGCCAACGCCGCCTCATAGGTCATACGGTTGGTTTCGCTGGGGATAAAGCGTTCAAAGGACATTTTTGGATTGAGGGGAATGCCTTCAATCTGAATCGGTTTGGGGCTGGCGATTAATTCATGGAGTGGAATTTGGACTTGGGGACGCTCTTCCACCTTTGGCAACCGAAACAGGGGCATTTCTTCCTCTGGTTCTGGCTCTGGGGCAGGGGCTTTGCGAATTTCAAATCGCAATTCATATTGTTTGCCTGTCACATCACTCAATACACGGCGTACATTGCGATAGAGGCGTTGTTGTAGCATTTGGCGCACGAAATCGTTGCGTACTCCAATGACAAATACACCGTCTTTATCTATCTCAATGAAAAATGCACCACGAATCCAAGTATCGTAGCCGTTTCTATCGAGTAATAGCTGTAATTGTTGGCATGTAATATCCCAAGCCTGCTGTCCTTCCATCTTATTTCTACCTTATTTTTACAGACGACAACACCATCCCCCCTGTGATTATTAGAGAACACAAATCACAGAGCGTATGTATCGCCCCCGCCATCGAAAATATTAGTTTGTAGATTAAATCGCTTTAGTGTGGTTATTTATTTGTCCCAATAACTGCGGCATCATTGGTGACAAGGTTAAGTGTTGTTTAATGAATCTAGTATAACTCACTTTTTTCAATCTCTCAACTACGATTTTGCCATTTTTCAAAACCTTGATGAATCGTTTATGCTTTATCAATTCTTCTCACGTTTGTGCTAGAAAAATGAATTTTTCAGAAAGTTTTACCTAAAATTATCTTAATTCAGAGTCTCTGAATGAAGAATAGTTAAGAAATTTCTAAATCGCATGATTTCATGTCGACTCGTAATAAAATTCATTGTACAATGTAAAAATCCATACGAATTTCATAAATCGACCTAGAAGATGGAGCTGAGTAGCTAACAATGGTAGACCAATACAATACAACCCCTGATAATTATGATGATTATAACGGAAAAACTGAAAATCATGAGAGTGCAGATGTTATTAAGGTTTCTGCTAAATCGCGCTCTACAGCAGTAGCAGGGGCAATCGCGGGTGTCATTCGTGAACGTGGCACTGCCGAAGTACAAGCTATTGGCGCGGGCGCTGTCAATCAAGCCGTAAAAGCCCTCGCTATCGCACGCGGTTACTTGGAACGCGATTCGCTTGATATTGTGTTTTTGCCCTACTTCACGGAAGTGGATATTGATGGACAAGAACGGACTGCGGTGCGGTTTCAAGTAGAAACACGCAAAACTGCTTAATCATTACCTGGTAATGCCTTAAAAAATTTAGACTTTCTTTATCCATCCAGTAGAAAACTCTCTGGATGGTTTTTATGTGGGCTAAAAAATCAAATCTAGCCCAATGACCAGCATGAGCAATAACACCCCGCGCCGAAAAAGCATCCCTTTTAAGTAAGCATCGCTCCAAAATCCCAATACAGCACCCAACACTGTGGCAGGCGCACCAATGAGCAATAATCCCAAAACATCTGGTGTATATTCCCCACTTGCCCCGCGTGTGATGATAATCAATGTGCCTGTGACCAATGCCACCAATTGCAAATTTCCCTTAAAGGTCTTTGGCGACCATCTGCGCCCTGTGCCATAAATAACAGCAGGCATCCCCCCCATGTTATACGCGCCACCCAACACCCCTGCGATAAATCCCAATCCATACGCCCATCGGCTATCCGACATCGGCGGGACTTTTGGGCTGATGAGGGAAAAAACGGCATATCCCACAATAATCACACCCAAAAGGATTTCTACGGTGTGCTTATTAAGGCTGATATACAGAAAAAAGCCAAAAGGGATGCCTAGCGTGGCAGTAATCATCAAGCGCCAGACTTCATCAAAATTGAAACTTTCGTGATAGTGAATGAGCATCACCAACCGACAAAGCATGGCAATAAGCGCCACTAATGGGGCAGTTATCCCAATGCCCATCAGGTTAATGAGCAAGGGCGTAGAGATGAGTGCAATGCCAAACCCACTAGCAGTTTGGACAAAGCTCGAAAAAGCGATGATGAGAAAAACGGATATAGCAAGCATATTGCTATCATAATCGCGCGTAGGTATTCTGAATAGGGGATATGAGGGTGCAATATGTTATGCACATCTTCCTCATGCTATAATGTCCGCATGAACACAAAATCATCCCCCCTAAAATTGGAAACCTTGCTCCTTTGGGGCATTTTGGCGGTGGCGCTCATCGCTCGTTTTCGCTATTTGGTCTATATCGAACACAACATAGACCAAGCCTATCCCATTTGGCAAGCACTCAATACACTCGACAACGGCATATTTCCGACCATTGGACAAGGCACATCGGTCCTATTTGCCAATGCGCCCATCACAGGCTATCTGTATTTGCCAATTGTGGCACTGACACGCTCCATTTTGGGCGTAGAAATATTGGTGATTGCCCTCAACACCCTCGCAGTATGGATGGGATACCGTGTGGCATGTCATGTGTTAGGGACGCGCTGGGCGCTCCTCGTGGCGCTGATATTGGCGGTGAACCCCTTCATGATTGAATATAGTCGTACCACATGGGTGCAATCGCTATTGCCATTTTATGCCACCGCCATTTTATGGCAATTAACCCCTGTACTCCTCAATAAAACGCGCTATCCCGCCCGTAGGCTCATCATCAGCGCCATATTATTGGCATTGGTGGCTAATTCGTATCTATTGGCATTTTTATGGGGTGTACCGATTGCCTTGTTGTTGCTGATATTTTATCGGCGGGTCAATTGGCGTGCAGTGATAATCGGCGCGGGGATTTTTATCATCATAACGACTCCCTATGCCATCACCCTCATCAATGATTGGGGCAGTATACAAGCCGAATTAGCGGATTTTGGGCAAAATCCGTCGCGTATTACGCCAGATGGATGGGAACATGCGGTACGATTGGTCACAGGGGCGCGTTACGAAATTGTGCGCGGGGTAGATGCTCCTGCGGGGGATATGACCAACCGCCATGCCATCACGGAAATCGTGCATTATGTGGGGTTGCTGATGATATTCATCGGCATTGGCGGGGCGCTCACTGCGCTTTATCGGCGTAATTCGCAAAAAGATGTCATGCTCATTGTGTTGGTATGGTTTTTTATCCCCATCATCTCTATGAGCTATACAGGCAATCTGGTTCATCCGTTTTATCAATTACTCGGTGTACCGATGGGCGCTGTGTTGGCGGTTTTGGGGATGAAAACCCTCAAATCACTGCTACCGCCATTGATTCAACTCCGTTACACGGTTTTGGGATTGGGACTCATCCTTTTTTGGGCATGTTTGATGCTCATCAATAGTGGACGTTTTGGTGAAGAAACACAGGCAACACCTGGGGCGCATGGGCTTGGTGCGTTGCCGATTAAGGTCGGGATGCAATTGGGGGGTGAGATAACATCTGACGGCACCGTTTTTGCCGATATGCCCGAATGGGTGATGAACACCTTTGCAGGGCGCACATTCCCCCTCATCCGCGATAATCGCGCCCCCTCTTTTGCCATCTATCCCGCCGATGGTGGGGCTTATATCACCGTTGGGAACGATGCCCCATTGAATTTTTCAGAAAAAACGCTGGATTTAACAGATGGCACAACGATTTATATCTATCACCTACCGAGCCATGAGCAAATTTTAGACATGGTATCGGTGCGGATGGATGTCCCCACCACGCAAGGCTTGCGTCTGATTGGCTATACACTGACAGAAGATGCCATACAATTATTTTGGCAGGTGGATTTTATCGCCCCAGAAGTCAAAGACCTGATTTTAGGGTCATTTGTGCATGTGTATAATGCCCAAAATGAGCGTGTTATCAATACAGGGGGCAGTGCATTAGAAGGATGGCGCTGGCATGTGGGGGATATGTTTGTGGATGACATCCCACTCGATTTTCCCGCCGATGGTAGCCCTTTCATCATCCAATTTGGGCAATATGACGGTGTGCATGGGGTCAATTTGCAATTCGATTTCCCCAATGATGACCTACCCGCCTCAACGGTGATGGTGATAACTGTGCCGTGATTATTATTTTTTTGACTGATAGTACCGTGCTTCTGCCAATACAAAATCTACCACACCGCTAATGGTGGCGTTGGGGGGTGTTTTGGTGGGGATTTTCTCAATTCTATGCTGAATAATTCCCTCGTCAAATTGCACAATACCAATTTCATCCGATGCTATCGCACTGAGATATAACCAATCATCCACCACCCCTGTTTTATCGGCAGGGGTGAGGCAAATTTTGAGCATAGGGGCATCTGGAATGAGGCGTGGCGAACACGATAGCAATGCGCCCATGACGATAGGCGTGCTGGTCTCATCTACCAATGCCATCGCCACTTGGTCTTTGAGTTTATCATAACTGGCAGAGGTAAGGGTGTCGGTGATAGTCACTGCATGATAGCCCATTGCATCCAATACAATGAGCGCAGAACGTCCCTCTGTGACCTCACAATGCCACTCGGTAGGCGCACATGCCCCACCTAAATCCAATAAAAGGGGTTTGTGGGTCAATTGGGTGCTTATCTGCTTGATATGGGTAAATAAGCGCGGTAAATAGGCTAAATTGCCATTCAGTTGGTGCGTGTATAAAATATCCATATCTCTATTATACCGAAAATCAAAACACCCCAACAATTATTGGGGTGCTTTGATATGTGAAACTTGCAAAACGGAGGAGATTGCGAGTTAAGAATTAACCGCGATTTTCACGGCGTTCTGTTTGCCGTGCATCTTCGCGTTGTTCTTCGGCATATTCAGTCACAACTTCAACAATCATGTTACGATTGTTACCACGGAGTTCACGTTGACGGTCTTCGTGCATTTTTTTGGCGATGTATTCGTTGTTAAACATGTGTTACTCATCCTTATTGAACTTGTTTATTCGCTTATGTTTTCAATATACACCTATTATGCAAATTACACAATAGGGATTGGATATATTTAACAAAACGTTAATGCTTGTGAATTATTACACAATGAACGGGGCGTGAGGATGGCATCGCCAACATCCTCACAAATCAATTCTTTATTTATGCTTCCATGTTGGCTTGCGTTTTTCGACAAAGGCACTCATACCTTCTGTGCGGTCTTCTGTGCCAAAGAGCAAATAAAAATTGCGCTTCTCATAATTAAGCCCTTCATTCAGGCTCAATTCAAAGGCTTTGTTGATGGCATCTTTGGTGAGGCGTGTGGCAACTTGTGACATAGAAGCGACTTTTTGTGCCAATTTAATCGCCTCTGCCAGATAAACCTCTACGGGGTAAACGGCGTTGACCAATCCGTAGTGTTTGGCTTCATCGGCGCTCAAACGGCGGTCTGTGAGGCACATTTCCATCGCAATCGCTTTGCCAACAGCGCGGGTGAGGCGTTGTGTTCCACCAGCACCGGGCAAAATACCCAAATTGATTTCTGGTTGTCCAAATTGAGCCGTTTCTGAGGCGATAATCATGTCACACATCATGGCGATTTCGCATCCACCGCCGAGTGCAAAACCACTGACTGCGCCGATAATGGGCTTGCCAACATTGAGCATACGCCCCCAATCGGTAAAATCGCCCCCAGACATCATAGTGACGGCGGTGGTATCGAGCATTTGCTTAATATCTGCCCCTGCCGCAAAAACGCGGTCACTCCCCGTTAAAATAATACAGCCAATAGAGGGGTCACGGTCAAAGACATCCATCGCACTAAAAATTTCGCCTGTAATCTGACTATTGAGCGCATTAAGGGCTTGTGGGCGGTTCATGCGGATGAGCGCGACACCCGCCACAGGGATTTCGGTGAGGATGGTTTCATAAGTGGTCATCAAAAAATACTCCTTATTGTTGGATAAAAATCTTTTGGGGTTATTGTAGTAGATGGGGCATAACCTGTCATGCCCCACGATTCAATTGGCATGTAGATATATCACCTGCTCAATATAGGTCTTGTAAGAAAGCGCGATGTAAGCCCTTCTATAAGTTAGATAGAAACTTAAATAGGAGATATGGATTTATGGCAAAAGCAACTTGGAACGGCGTTGTATTGGCAGAGAGCAATCAGACTATCATCGTAGAAGGCAATCACTATTTTCCCGCAGAATCTGTCAACATGGAATATTTTAAGACCAGCGAAACCCATACCACCTGCCCATGGAAGGGGCTGGCGAGCTATTACACAGTAGAAGTAGATGGCAAAACCAATCCCGATGCCGCGTGGTATTATCCAACCCCCAAAGAAGCCGCTAAACATGTGACCGGGCGTGTCGCATTTTGGAAGGGTGTTGTTGTCACCGACTAATCTTAGGCATGTGGGCAAGGACGCAACCTGTTGCGCCCACATCCCATGAATGGTTTAACTTGATGCGTAAATTCCCCTCACTATGAGGGGTTTTTATTGTGATGACTAGGACATGACATAAAATTGTGCTATAACTGATGGTGGGAGTGGTTGTGTCCCGGTGGATGCCACAGTCTTCAAAATTGATGGTAGGCTGTTTATGCAGGCTACGGTGGGTTCGACTCCCATCCGCTCCCGTCTTTGCACAATTTTAGGAGGCATTCATGTCCCAACCACCCACAGATGATTTTGAAACAGATATACCACTTGGTGATGAGCCGCACTCACTCCAAGCCGATAAACCCCTCACCGACCCCACCCATGACCTACTGAATTATGATAGCTTTGCCACCATGCTCGCCAAAAGCATTGAGGCGATGATGCCCCCAGAGGGATTAGTGATGGCAATTTATGGACCATGGGGCGCAGGCAAAACCACCCTCGTGGAATTTACGCTCCATCATCTGGAAAAACTCGCCATAGAAGACCGTCCAATTATCGTCCGATTTAACCCGTGGTGGTTTTCTGGTCATGAAAACCTCATCCGCATCTTTTTTGAGCAGGTGCAAATTTCGCTCCGCAATAAACTCGAACAACGGGTATATGCAGGGTTAGACCTCATGCGTGAATTGGGGCGAATTGTCTCTAAAACGCCCATCCGCCCTATTCGTGTGACAGGCACAATTGCGGGCAATTTGCCTGCCGTTACTGATGATGTGGTTGCCATCAAAAAGCAAATCGCAGACCGACTACGCAAACAAAAACAGCGCATTTTGGTGGTCATTGACGACATAGACCGTCTAATGGGCGAGGAAATTCGCCAATTATTCACCGCCATCAAAGCCATTGCCGATTTTCCCAATGTGATTTACCTCTTAGCATTTGACCGCGATATTGTCCTAAATTCATTAGGCACAGCATTGGGTTATCCTGCGGACGAATATCTCGAAAAAATTGTCGAGGTCGGTTTTGCGCTCCCCCTCACCGACCATGCCGAGATGTTGCGGTTGATGTCTGAACAAGTAGATAAACTCATTGGCGAAACACCAGAGCGCGATTTATTTGATGTCTCCCTTTTTGGCAAAGTCAATTATTTAGGCGATGTCCATGAATTTATCAATACCCCACGCGATGTTTTGCGGATTATCAACACCATCAGTGTGACCTTTCCCGCCGTCAAGAGCATGGTCTATCCACCCGATTTTGTCACCATCGAAGCATTGCGGGTATTCGTCCCAGAGGCGTATGAGGTGATTCGCAGAAATAAATTGTTGCTGACGGGTAGCATAGCACAACCCGCTCATAAACAATTTTTGGAATTGATGGTGAATCAATTCCCAGAAAATGACGAATTGCTTCGCCGTATTTTGGTGGGATTATTCCCCAAATTCACCGCCGATTATGCGCCATCCAGCGAGCGAATTTGGCGTGAACAAAAACGGATTTGTGCGCCAGAATGTTTTGACAACTATTTCCGCTTCTCCATCCTCAATAACACCCTCTCGCAGATTGAACTCAACATTTTGCTCTCTGCGGGTGAAGATAAAAAGCGGATGGGGGATATGCTGGTCGCCTTTGCCCACCAAAATCCGCCACGAGTGGGTGCATTGCTCCGCAAATTACGCGACAATGTGCAACATGTCCCCATGAGCAATTTACGCCCCATGATAGAAGCCTTTTTGGATATTGGCGATTCGCTCATCAACCTGGAGCCACCTGTGGCATATCGGCGCTACGATTCAAATCGGGCAGAATTGGTGCAATTGCTCCTCAAGCTACTACGCCGTACCGACCCCAATAGTCACGTCAATATAATTGAGACAGGGCTAAAAAATGGCGGGGCAAATCTTGTCCCACTCACCTTGATATTCACCATTGGTCAACTGAATGGCAAATATGGCTATGTGGGCTTTATTGATGAACGGGATAGGGTGGTAACAGCCGATGACTTGCCACGACTGCACCCATGGGTGATTGCCAAAATTGAAAAAGTAGTCACAGCACCCGATTTTGTCGAAACCCGCGACTTTTTGGATGTTGTGTTTATGTGGCTAAAAATCGCGCCAGAATCGGCTCAAGCATGGCTCAATACCATGCTCGAAACACCCAAGCAGATGGCATATTTTATCCGCCAATTCATGACAACGCTCCCCAATGGCGAAGTGATTATCAGTGATGATATTGAACACTATATGTCACTAAAGGCGTTGATGGAACGCACCAAAGCGATGCAAGCCGATAATAAATTTACTGGGCAAGAATCTGCCATTGCGCGGGTATTCGTGGATACGGTGCAGAAGCAATTTTTAGGATGATATTGGATGCTGTGGCGGACATACGCGCTTTGCGCTAATCCGCCATTACATATACCCCAGTTTGAAGATGTAATGGCGGACTAGAATCGTCAGATTCGTATGTCCGCCACACTATATACACAACGAATTATCATTTTTTCACCACGATATTAATCTGATTCACACCCATCGAAAGGGGTGTCCATGTGGTGCGTGTGACCACTTGGGCGAAGGCGGGCAATCCAAACATGCCAAATTGCACCACTTTGGGGATGATAGGGAAATAGGGGACATCCCATAGCCCATCGCCAAATTGCTTTTTGACGACAAATCCCGCTTCTTCTGACCATTGCTTCCATACCGATGGCACTTGGCAATTGATATGTGTTTTATCTTTGCCGATGGCATCATTTTCGCGGTCTTTATACCGCCGAAAGCTATATTCAGGGTGGGGTGTGGCGAATAAAAACACACCATTGGGTTTGAGTAGGTCATACACTTGCCGAATGGTGGCTTGTGGGTCTGGTAGATGCTCCACCAAATGCAACGCCACCACCGCACTAAATGTCCCCGCCTCAAATTGCCCAATATCCGATACATCCATCTGATAGGCTTCGGCTTTGGGCGCGTTGATTTTGGTCTGCTCAATGCTATAGTCAATCAGGTCAATACCGATGCAAGCAAAATCGTCTTGTAGCAATCCGAGCAGATGCCCCAATCCACACCCCAATTCCAATAATTTGCCACCATCACGCGGGGCATATCGGCGGAGTAGGCTGGCATAATAGCGCCGTGCAAACCAATACATGCTAAAGCGCCCTAAGCCTCTATCGGAATAATTCCATTTTTCAAAATATTCGCGGGTATAGTGTGCGCGTGGGTCTGAATTGTCACTCATTCGGCTTTCTTTCTCGCTATCTATGGGTAATGTATAAGGGCGGACATACGCTAACGCTAGTCCGCCCCTACAATTCCTATTTATTTAGGTGTGTATGGTAGGGACTTAACGTAAGGGCTTGCCATGGCAAGCCCCTACTACAATAACATACACGGAAATATCAAAAATTACGCAATGGTCACATCATCGCACAAATACACATCTTGGATGGCTTGGAGCAATGCCGCGCCTTCTGCCATCGGGCGTTGGAACGCCTTACGTCCAGAGATAAGACCTGTCCCGCCTGCGCGTTTGTTGATGACGGCGGTTTGAATGGCTTCTGCAAAGTCATTATCGCCACTGGCACCACCAGAGCTAATCAGCCCGATGCGTCCCATATAGCCATTCGCCACTTGATAGCGGGTCAGGTCAATAGGATGGTCGCTGGTCAAATGGGTATAGATGCGGTCATCCAATTTACCATAAGATGACCCGCCTGTATTCAATGCCTTAAAACCACCATTGCTCACGGGCAATTTTTGTTTGAGGATGTCGGCTTGGATGGTCGCACCCAAGTGATTGGCTTGGCTGGATATGTCCGTGGATGTTTCGTGATTGACACCGCCAACCTTGAAGCTGGAATTACGCATATAGCACCACAAAACGGTTGCCATACCCAATTCATGAGCATAGGCGAAGGCTTGTGCGACTTCTACCAATTGGCGACCACTTTCTGGGCTACCAAAATAAACCGTTGCACCGACAGCGACAGCACCCATATTCCATGCTTCTTTGATTGTCCCAAACATGATTTGGTCGGCTTTGTTGGGGTAGGTGAGCAATTCATTGTGATTGATTTTGACCATGAAGGGGATTCTATGGGCATATTTACGTGCCACAGCGCCCAACACGCCAAAAGTAGACGCAACCGCGTTACAACCGCCTTCGATGGCGAGTTCAACAATGGATGCAGGGTCAAAATAAGTGGGGTTGGGGGCAAATGATGCACCCGCCGAATGTTCAATGCCTTGGTCTACCGGCAAAATAGACAAATAACCCGTATTTGCCAACCGTCCATGACCAAACATCTGCGCCAAACTCCGCAAAACTTGGGGATTGCGGTCAGTTTGTGTATAGAAGTTATCTATAAAATCGGATGAGGGCAAATACATATGCTCTTTGGGGATGGTGGTGCTTTTATGATTGAGGAAATAATCGGCTTTGTCGCCGAGTGCCTCTTCGATTTTATCAATCGTATAGGTGAGTTTTGGCTTGGGGAATTTGCTTTTGCTTTTGGATTTAGACCGTTCTTTAAGCATGACTGCTGTCCTTTCAACTGAATAACGCATTTATTTTACCCGATAGAGACATGAGGGGCAAATGAGAATCAACACCAATTCTATAGGCTAAATGGCATATTCAACATAGCAAATCCCTAAAACAGGTCGTTTTTTTGTAATGGCGCAACATGTTGCGCCATTACACATTTCATCTTTATTTTCTAAACGCCATTTATATGCGCCCTACACGCCATTACGTCATGGTTGTTCTGTAGCGGTTGGTGTCGGTGTTATGGCGCTGGCTGTGCTGGTAGCGATAAATTCTGCGGTGGCGGTACGGTCTGCGCTGATGGTCGCCGTAGCATCCAATACGGTTTGGGTGGCAGTTTGGGCAGTGGCGGTGGCTTGTGCGTATGTGGTTTGAATAACTTGTATCCGCGTCACCACATCCTCCATGAAGGGATAATCGAACACCTCATCCCATGTGAGTAACCACTCGTAATCATTGAGCGCATCGGCAAAATTGCCCTGTGCATCAAAAACCAGACCGCGCAAATAGCGCCGTGACCCTGTTTGCAAGACATCCAATGACCGATTAATGCTGGTGAGCGCATCGCTCAAATTGCCGAGTACAAAATGCGCCCGCGCCCGATATTCATCTGCCACAGGGAGCAACTCGGCAGGGATTTCTGTCGTCACCCGATTGAGCAATCCCAACGCGGTAGAATAGGTATCGGTATCAGTGGGGTCTGCGCGGTCTATCAATATCCGCGCCAAATAAAGATTCACTTCGCTATCACTAATCGCACCAGAACCGAGTAATAATGCCGAATCGGTTTCTACGGTTTCGTAATCACCTGCGGCATACGCCATCCGCATCCGTTGGACGCGCACCGTAATATCATCGCGCAATTCCAGCGAATTATTCAAATCGGCTAATGCGGCGGCAAAACGTCCTTCGTTGATATACAATTGCGCCCGTGACAGGTAAATATCTGCCACCACATCACGTTTCCCACCTGTTTCTAGGGCAATATCATAAACACTCAATGCGAGGTCAGCATTGCCTTCTGCCTCACGCGCATTCCCCAATTGACGAAAGGCTTCTGCGCTATTGCGGAGGTAAAATAAATATTCTTGGCTATAAATCACAGCGCGTCCGGGGTCGCCCAGTGCGATAGCCGCCTCAATACGTATGCCATGCCCACGCTCAATAAATGGATTGAGATAGGTCGCCAAATAGCCCTGATATTCTGCCAAATCAAAAGCGGTACGAGACCCAGACGCATTGCCTTCTAATGCCAATCGTCTGGCTTGTGCCAAATAGACCTCACCCTTTTGGATGACCAGCCCGACATTTGCCTCTAATCCCTGAACTTGTTGTGCCTCAGAAAGACGAGCAATGGCTTCACTATAATCGCGCTCCAGCATAAAGGCTTCTGATAAGGTGATATAGGCTTCGATAAACGTGGGGAAATCAATCAAAATGGCTTCTGACCGTTCTTTGATGAGTGCCACCAACCGCGCAACTTCGCCCGTCAATCCGCGTGCTTGGGCGTTTTTGGCTTGTTGGAGAAATACCCGCGCAAATCCCAAATTGATGAGCGGGGCATATTGACGGGCATCATCCCGCGAGACGGCGCTCGAACTCTGGGTATCGTTGAGGCGTGTTTCTGCCTCTTCCAAAATGGCGATAGCAGAATCGGGTTCATTATTCTGCACATAGGCAATTGCTTGCAAATAGGCGGGATATGGATTAAACAAATTGCCTAACCGTGCCTGTTCGGTGGCGGCGAGTGGCAATGCCACATCAGGTTCATTTTTTTGGAGTGCGATAACGGCTGTTGAGAGCGGGCTATTCAATTGCACCGATAAATAAACAGGGCTGGGCAAGGGTGTGCGTTCTTCAACGCCTGTGGGCCACGCCACCAACACCAATGGGTCAGCAGGGGTTAATGATGGGGTAAAAGTCGGTTCTACCGTAAAATCTTTGGTCGGTGATGGTGTGGGGGTAAACCCCGGTGTATTGGTCGGTGTATTCGTCGGCGTGGATGTTGGCAGGCGTGGGGTTGGAGACGCGCCAAATAACACCAATTGGATATCGGGGCTATTGCTAATGGCAAAGAAGGCGAGTGCAACGACGATTGTGGCAAATGTGGCAAGCGCCGCCCCAATTTGCGCCCGCAATACAACAATTTCGCGTTCACCAGCCCGATTTTTGCTCTTTTTTACCCATTGTACTTTTTTAGGTGGAATTTTTTGTGCATCATAGGTTTGGAGCAATTGCGCCAATTCCGCCTGATTTTGGGCGATTTTTTCTGCATTGGCAATAGGGATATTCGCATCACCACCTGCTTCATCGTCATCGGCAAGCGATTGCGATAGTGACCCGCGTTGTGGCACAAGTTGGTTGGGGTCTACACCAAAGGCACGCACCGCTTTAAGCGCCATTTCATTGCTAGGGTTAATTTCGAGTACCTTTTGCAAGCATAGGAGGCGTTCTTTTTTCTCTTTTAATACACTCGCCAGCCACAACCAGCCATTTTCGCTATTGGGATTGAGTCGGAGGGCATTTTGGAGCAACTTTCGGGCTTCATCCTTGTTGCCCGCCTTTGCCGCCTGAATCCCCCGTTCTTCTAATTCACGCGCTTTTTCATCGGACATCGTGCGTCATCCTTTTTCGTTATAACTCAATATCCCTATTTTACCCGTTTCTTGAGATAAATCATAAAATTTGCTGTTTTCTATCAATTGGGGGGAGAATGTGTAAGGGCGCAACTGGTTGCGCCCTTACGGTATTTCGTTTATCTATATCTGCAAGCGAGTGACTTTATGGGGCTGGTTCAATGAAATATTGGGCGCTAGTGCCTTCTGCGACCCATGCCACCACACCATCATCTAAGCGAATTTGCCACCATGTATAGCCTTCACCGCATTGTGGACCGCCGATAATATCAAAGCGTGTCCCTTCTGGGATAATGCGGGAAATTGGGGCAGTGGTGCTGGCAGTTTGGCGCACATTCAACGGACCTCTATTCACGCCACCGACAAAAACGCGCCCGGCAATACCCACCCGTACAATGCTCACGGGTGCGCCTGTGCATAAGACAGTCGCCCCAACAGGGATAACAACACTACTGGTTGCCAATGGCAAAGGGGTTGCAGAGACGGATGGTGGTGTTGTGCCAGTGGTCGGGCTTGTGACCAAGCTGGTCAACCCAAAGGCAGAATTGAAGGGTTGCGCCCAGGCGATGCTTGGATTGCCAGACATGGGGGGCAGTGTGCCGATATTGGTGGGGGTGATGCCATTTTGATGCCATGTAACAACGAAGGTATCAAACCCTTCTGCGGTGGTGACAGCGCCATTGCTCACACCGACCAGCATATCATAGCCATCTGACAATTGTAAAAATGGTTCAACGCCAACACCGATGGTATAGATACCCCAACGGGCAGGATTGATGCTGTCCTCAAACAAAAATGCGACTTGTGTGCCACCCGTTGTCCAACGCGCCGCATACATATTGTAAATGGGCGTGGTGAATAATTGTTGTGGGGTCATGGATGTGCCGATGGGCAATCCGCGCCGAATCACATTTTGGGTTGGGAACATGCCTTCTGATGGCAATGCAGGCAGAGTTGGTTCATTGTCGGTATAAATAATGCTCCCATCAGTTGGCAATAGATCAATAGATGACCGATTATACGGGCTAACGGTGGCGCTATTGGTGGTCGGATTCCATGCCAATGCAGGGTAGGTGAGCGCCCCACCTGCAAATTGATAAATCAATTGGAAATGGATATTGCCCAAATTATCCCAATAGACAATGTTGGGGAAGAATGACCCAAATCCAGTGAGAGCTGAGGTGATTTCTACCGATGGGGCAACAGTGATAGCCGCAATTTCGGTATGGCGTACTTGTTTGGTGATTGACCCTGTAGCGAGGTCTATCACCATCACACGCCATTCGTTAAATTCTGGCGAATCTGAGCGTGCCACACCAACCGCCACAGATTTTGAATCAGGCGAGAAGATATAGGTTGACCCAATAGCAGGCGAATAAAAATCATTCCCAAAGCCCAATTGAACCGTATCGGTGACGGCTAGGGGGATGCTTCTAATCGTGCCTGTGGCAAAATCATAAATCGAAAGGGTGGGGATATTGGGTGATACTTTGACTGATTGCACCAAATAACGCCCATCGCGTGAGAATGCCATTTTCAAATTATCAGATGCGAGGACTTCGTTGGCGATACGGGGGCGATTCACCGTTACCACTTCGCCGTTTTGATTATACAAAATCAGTCTATCGGCTGTCGGCATATAAAACCACACATACCATGGGGCAACAGGTATCGCAACAGTTGTTGCGGTTGGGGTAGGCGCAGGGGGCAATGCAGTGAGGACATTTACGCCATTTTCGAGGCGTGCTAATGGTTGCCCACTCGCACCACATAATACCAAAATCGTGCCATCGCCATTGACGCGATAATCATAGCGTTGTCCATCATAATTGATGGTGTATTTGAGGTAGCGATTGGGTGATGATGGATACGAAACACCGGGGGCGGGGCAATCAAACCCAGAATTGCTACCGACAATTTCTTCCCATGTCCATGAATCGAGGAATTGAATGGGCGCAGATAATCCCAAATAGCTGGTCAAATGTGCCAAAATTTGATTGTAGCGGTCAGTGATACGGTCTTGTGCAGATGCTGTGCTGGCAAAAGCCGATATGAATACCGTGAGGAACAGTGTTACCAGTATAAATTTACGTCTCATAGGGGTTTGTCCTTGTTCTCCTAAATATATATTGCATTTCATTACAATTATGACACGGATAGCAGTTTTAGCAAGCGATGGACTGCGAATAAGAGGGGAATAGAAAGAAATTTTTACGATTGTTGAATCATTGACCAACAGACGTTTTCCCAAACAATCTTTTTCATGGGATTAGCCCTCTGAACTTCAATATGCCATCAACAAAAGCAACAGGCATATCGCCCAACCCCATCCCGCATATAAAAATGTAAATCATATCCCAATTATCAGACACAAAAACCACTTGCTCACCATTCATAAGTTGCCAAAGGGCATCTTTTTGCTCAAGGTGAAGATTCCAATGGTTTTCATTCAGCATAGATAAGATTTCTTCAATCTTATCCATATCTAAAATTTTAAGTCCCCTAATATGATATGGTTTTTCCATAATCATCACTCCCCCCAAATCTCTTTTAATATCTCAAACCCACCATCTGGCATAGCCGTCAATGCAAAACCCATTCCATACAGGAAAGTATCCACCATTTCGCGGGTTTCGCTGTTAAAAATAAGTTGGTCGCCCCCATAAACATACCATTTCTTAGTTTGCTCCGAATAAAAAATCGTGATATTCCAACCACCTTTATTTGCTGATTCAATGGCATCCTCTATTGTGCCAACTTTGGCTTTGACATAACTTAAATCTGCCATGCTATTCTTCCCCCTCATCCTCACTTTTTGGCACATCGCCTGCTTTGAGTGACATCAAACGCCGATAGGTCGCCTGAAAGGTGAGGCAATCTGCCACATGGAACGGTTCAGGTGCTTCTACCCCCACAGAGCCTTCTACGCCATTATCCACGAAGGCTTGCATCAATTCCCGATAGCGAAAATCGGCTTCATTGAGGGGGAGATGTTCTTTTTCGCCTTTAGCACCATAGGCGATACCACTCATATGGCTATGGAGGGTTTTTATCCCACGTTCACCAAGCATCTCGCGCACTTTTTTGAGGGCATCATCAAATTCGGCATAACTGTTAAATGAGCCATCTCCGCGCCGTGCGTGCAAATGCGCCCAATCAATGCACGGCAACACCCCTTCAACATCTTTGCTGAGTTGCAACACCTCATCCAAATTGCCAAACATGGCAGATTTTCCCATCGTTTCTGGGCGCAAATTGACCAGTGTGCCTTCTTCGCGCAAAATCGTGGTGAGTTCAATCATTTTTTCTTTGGCGCGTTCATAGACCTGTTCGGGCGGTTGCCCATGATAACTCCCCGGATGAAAGACAATTTCTTTCGCACCCGCCAAAAAGCCTTTGCGGGCGGCGGCGAGCAGACGCTCATCACTTTTATCCATCAATTCGATTGTTTGGCTGTTGAGGTTGATGTAATACGGGGCATGGATGCTCAACGAAATGCCATATTTTTCGGCGGCACGTTTGATTTCGGCGCACGATTCATCGGTCACACGGACACTTTGCACCCATGCGATTTCCAAATGCCCCAAGCCCAATTGTTTGGTATGCTCAATGGCGAATGGTGTGCCACTTTTTGGGGTGGTTGATGGTGCGCCCACTGTGCCGAAACGGAGTGCATCGGGAGTCGTCATATAACACTTTTCCTTCAGTTTTAGCGTACACTATACAAATGGACTATATCATGAATTAGGATATTTTACGCATGACCAATTCAAAGCCCAAACCACTGACGATGAACCGTCGCCAAACGCTTATTATCCTCTTTTTTGGGGGCATACTCACCTATGTTCTGTGGAATACCCCCTCACTCTCTTTTTTGACCTATCCGCTACGCCTGTTTGTGACCTATATCCACGAAGCCAGCCATAGCCTTGCCGCCATCATCACAGGCGGACAAGTGTTGCAATTCACTGTTTCGCCAGATGGCTCTGGACTCGCTACCACTGTGGGCGGGTCACGGCTTCTGATTTTGCCTGCGGGATATTTGGGGGCGGCGCTGTTTGGCTCTGTGTTATTTTATCTGCTCTATCGTCATCCCCATCCGCGCACCTATAGCGCGGTGATAGGGGCATTTTTGGTGATATTCACGGTGTTATATGCCCGTCCAGATGCGAGTGGGGCATGGACAGCGATGGTGGTAGGTGTATTATTCGGCTTAATGCTCATAGCTATGGCATGGAAAGCCACACCTCATTTAACCCAATTGCTCCTCACAGTTTTGGCACTGATAACCGCCACCAATGCCATCTTAGACATTAATTCGCTCACGCGCATGGGGGGTGAGTGTAATGGGGATAGGATGACCGATGCCGTGCAAATGGCGTGTAGTTTTGGGTTGTCATCGGGTTTTTGGGCAGTCGTATGGATGGGTGTGGCGGTGATAATGTTGGGCGCATCGGTTTATTTTAGTGTCGCACGCCCATTTTTACAGAAGCTACCAGCCAGACCCGCCAAAAAATCTACTGATGAGGTGATAAAACCCGCGCCAGCACCAAAACCGACACCAGCCCCTCGCCGTCCCGTTGGCGGAAATGATAAACCACCCGCCAAAACTGATGACCCGCTCAAAAATCTCAAGCGGGATGCCGATGGTGAAATTGACTTTTCGCAATTTAACAAATAATTTCGTACAAATTATCTACCCATTTCTCTAAACTCTGTCGGGAAAATTGATGAATTTGAGTTATAATATATTCATTATGAATTCACCAGTAGAGTATAGGGATGAATATAGGTGTTATTTCAGATGTACATGGAGATTATCGGGCGCTAGAAACTGTCTTAGATAGGTTGGATAACGTTCATCACGCTGACCATATATTATGTGCTGGCGATTTGGTCGGGAGAGGTCCTGAACAAAATCGTGTGGTATCACTTATTCGTGAGCGTAATATCCAAACTGTCAGAGGCAACCATGATGAGTGGTTTTATGATTTATCACCAGAGAACGCTCATTTTCTCAAAACACTGCCACTCGATTGGCGGGGGAGTTTTGATGGCGTAAAGTTATTTATGTGTCATGGCAAACCGGGGAGCAATCTTTGGGGATTATACCGTGACCACGTATCGAACACCTTGCTCGATATGATGCTAGGGTCGTTGCAAGCCGATGTCCTGATTACAGGACACACGCATGTGCCGATGTTTGTACGTGTTAAACAAGGGTGTGTGATTAATCCGGGTTCGGTGTATACCTTCAAAAGTTCCCGCATCACCTCACATACCTATGGCGTGTTACATGTTCCTGCGATGACATTTGATGTGTATGATGTCAACGCAGAAGTCGTGCGACCAGTCGCATTTTGAATTTTGGTCTATAGGGCTATTATGCGAGTTTGTAAGGGCGCAACATGTTGCGCCCTTACCGTTATACGAATCACCGATTCCCAATTTCTGCACGAACCGTTTCTAAGAGTGTCTCCGCTTTCAATTGCCCCAATGAGTAACACGGACCGCCCAATTTTTCTGCCAATTTTGCCGCCAACCCTTGGTCAAAGGCGATATGCTCCATGTTAATCGTCACAGTACGGTAATTTTCTTCTTTAATCAGCCGTGCGATGCGATGTGCCTCATCTTGTGGCGGAATATCCCCGCTAATCGAGACATTTCCCGCGCCATCGGTCAATAAGATGATGAGGGGCATAATATCGGGATGCAATAATTTTTCGCGCTTGGTCGTCTCATATGCGAGCAGTAATCCCGCCGAGAGGGGTGTTTTTCCGCCGACTTGCACATCTACCAATGCCTGTTTCGCTAATGTCACCGAATTGGTGGGTGGCAAGACCAAATTTGCACGGTCTTTGTGGAACACAATCAGCCCTACACGGTCACGGCGTTGATAGGCATCGGTGAGCAGGGACATAATCGCGCCTTTGGTGGCGTTCATACGCTCCGATACCGCCATGCTCCATGAGGCATCCACGACGAATAAAATCAGATTTGAGGCACGGCGCACCCGCACTTTGCGTTGCAAATCACTTTTATTGAGTGCATACGCCATATTGCGTTCTTTTTTCTCGGCTTCCCGTTGAATTTGGAAGGGGGCGGCGGCGCGTAGGGTCGCATCAAACGCGATGTCGGTCATATCATCACCAGCAGGGCGTGAACGGACATAACGACCCCGTTTGCGGTCTGTGCGCGTATAAGAACGCCGTCCGCTACTCTTGCGGGTGAGTTTATCCAAAGGGGTATTCAATTTGCGGGCGGTAAATTCTTGGGTGGGGTCTACCTTTTTGCCACCTTCCCACCAATTGGCATCCTGATTTTGGAATGCTTCTTTGGGGGAAGGCTGGCTTTGGTTAATATCAGGGGAAGATTGTTCCCCTGTATCACCTACTTCTTGGCTTTTTTTTTGCTTTCGGTTTGTTGATTAGAATTTTCGCCTTGCTCCACTTGCCCTTCTTCCCCTTCTTCGAGGGTGGCTTCGACTTGTTCAAGGTCGCTGGAGAGGGTTTCCATATTCACATACGCATCGGCAAACGGACCACGTTTGAGGCGGTGCGGAATAGCGAGTTCAATCGCCATGAGGATGTCATCGCGGGTGATGCGGGTACGTCCTTCATAAGCGGCATGGGCGCGGGCGGCTTTTAGGATGACCAAATCAGCACGATGCCCGTCTATCCGCATATTGCTGGTCATCATGGCAATCATCATAATATCGCGTTTGGTATATCCCACACGGTCAACCAATTCGCGGGCAGTGGCAATTTTATCGCCAAGTGCTTTTTCCGATTCTGCCCATGCCTTACGGAAGGCTTCTGGATTCGTCTCGAAGGCGATATGGCGCTCTACGATGTCCATACGATCGCCTGCGGTATTGATGCCATGCACTTCTACCGACAATGCAAAACGGTCTAATAGTTGTGGGCGCAAATCGCCCTCTTCTGGGTTCATTGTGCCAATGAGAATGAATCGGGCGGGATGGCTAAAGCTGATGCCTTCGCGCTCAACCACATTAATACCCATAGCGGCGCTGTCGAGGAGCAAATCTACCACATGGTCATCGAGCAAATTCACTTCATCCACATATAAAATGCCCCGATTAGCCGATGCCAACACACCGGGGTCAAAATGACGTTCCCCACGTTGGATGGCTTTTTCGATGTCGAGTGTGCCGACCACACGGTCTTCTGTGGCACTCACAGGCAGGTCAATAAAGCGAATTTGGCGCAATTCGATTGGGGGTGGGGTGCCATCGCCATAGCGTTCACGACTAATATCTGACCACGCATCAGGATGACGTGGGTCATCATTGAAGGGTGAATCGGCAATGACCTCAATTTCTGGCAAAAGGGCGGCGAGTGCGCGGGCGGCGGTAGATTTGCCCGTACCACGTTCACCCCGAATCAATACCCCGCCAATTCGCATATCAATAGCGTTGAGGATGAGGGCGCGTTTCATGCGTTCCTGACCAACAATGGCGGTAAATGGATAGACATAGGCTTTTCTGGTCATATGAAATGTCCTATAAATTGGAAACAATCGCAGTATTTATTATACGTCACTTTTTGAAAAAATTTAACAGACCAACTTGTGCCATATTGCCACTTAATACGTTATTATCTTGGATAATTCCACAAAGGATAATATTATGGTTGCCACATTTTATTTTTTGATTATTTTTTTATCGGTGATAACATCCGTCTTATTGACAATTTACGCATGGACACAACGCAAAAAGATTGTTGGGTTGCTATTTTTTTTGACAACAGCTTCTGGCACATTGGTGGTTGTATCGAATTTTGCTATTTTAATTAGCCCAACACGCGATATTGCCTACACTTTTGCGCGTCTACAATTGTTTGGAACAACCTTTGGCGCTACCAACATCTTATTATTCATCATCGCATATACTGGTCGAACAAAGTGGTTACGCACACGCTACATCATCCCACTGTATGCTAGTGCATTGCTTCATATTGTCATTATTGGCACAGACCCATTGCATGGTTGGTTTTATCAGTCTTTTCACATCATCACCATCAATAATTTTACCTTTATCGAAGTCGAATTTAGCTGGTGGTTTTTTGTTCATAGTGCCTTTACAACGACGATTGTTGCTGTCTGTAGCGTCATGCTTATCTTATCACTTCGTGGAACAGAAGGTATTATCAAAAGGCAATATCGGGGTTTACTCATTGGGCTTCTAATTTTGGTTATCAGCGCCATTAGCACCACAATTCTAAAAAATTTAGGTGTGGAGTGGATTATGCTCTATAACCCCTATTCCATTAGCTTTGTGGTGTTCGATTTAATCTTGATGCAAATCTTATTGCGCGAGCATTTTTTGTATATTATCCCAATTGCCCATCCATTGATTTTATCCGAAATCCCAGAAGGCGTTATCATCACCGACCAGCAAGGACATATCCTCGAATTAAATCGTATTGCACAAACCCTAAAAGGATTACATGATGAGGATGAATATATCGGTAAATCGGTTCATGTTGTATTTCCAGAATTGCAATCCCTCAAGATTGGCGATGTTATTGCGACATCACAATTGGGGAGTGTGATGTACTTGGAATACCAAACCAAGCCATTATATCGTAATAAACAGCCCATTGGGTTGCTGATTATGTTGCGCGATGTCACCCGTCAACGTCAATTTCAACAACGTGAATTGCAATTGGCATTAGAAGAAGAACGGGTGGTTTTGTTGACCAAATTCATTGAAAAAGTATCTCATGAGGTACGAACACCGCTTGCTATCATCCGCAATAGTGTTTATCTCATTGAGCGGATAGATGATGTCCAAAAGAGGGCAGAAAATTTGGAGCAAATCAAAGGGCAAGTCCCTCGCATTAATCGTTTGGTAGATATGATGCTCAAAATCACCTATTTAGAGAGCGCCAAACCCACATTCGCCCCTATTGATATAGATTTGTTCCTAACAGGAATTAGTAGCGGATGGCAAGCCAAACCGCTTGTGGTTTATATACCATCGGGCAAACTGCCCATTATACATGGCGACCAAAGCCTATTATATGAGGCAATTGAAGAGCTAATAAAAAATGCCAGCCGATTTAGCCCCATGGATAGCACCATCACCATTTCCACAAGCCTAACGGATACCAATCTATTTATCGCCATTACTGATATGGGCGAAGGTATCCCCGCCGACAAATTGACCCATATTTTTGAAATGTTCTGGCGCAACGATTTAGCTACTAATGCAGGGCTGGGGTTAGGATTGCCATTTGTAAGGCAAATCGCCCATTTGCATGGGGGTGAGATTGATGCCACTAGCGAAGTGGGCAAGGGAAGCCGTTTTAGCATCCGCTTGCCCCTTGATTGATAAGCTATAGACTAATCCAAAGCAAAAGCGACAGCCGATGCCGCGTGAAGGATGGTTGTATCGAATGTTGGGATGGGGCTATGCTCTGGCTTAATCAACATACCAATTTCTGTACATCCCAAAATGACTGCCTGTGCGCCACGCTCTGCGAGGGATTGAATTTGCTGAATATACGCCTCACGCGATTCATCTCGAATCACACCCCGCACGAGTTCATCAAAAATCACCCGATTCACCAATTGTCGTCCATCGGCATCTGGCAAAAGGACATTTAAGCCATATTTATCGGTCAAGCGCCCGGTATAAAAATTTTCATCCATCGTGAAGCGTGTACCAAGCAAACCGACCTGTGTATAACCCGCCAAACGGATGGCATCCGCAGTCGCATCGGCAATATGGATAAAGGGGAGCGATACCGCATCACAAATGGCATCCGCAACCTTGTGCATGGTATTGGTACATAACAGGATGCAGTCTGCGCCTGCTTTTTCTAGGCTTTGTGCCGATTTTGCCAATAGCATCCCCGCCTCATCCCAACGCCCAGATTGTTGCATGGCTTCAATTTCGGCAAAATTGACCGAGTGCATCACACAATCGGCGCTATTAAATCCGCCAAGCCGTGCGCGGATACCCTCATTGATGAGTTTGTAATAGAGTAACGATGATTCCCAACTCATACCACCAATTAAGCCGATTCGTTTCATGCTTGTATTCCCCTTCTCATTGGCTAAAACGCATAAAATTCTATTATCGCTTGGATTCATCACGCCACAATGCCAAATCATTCATTTGCATTTCGCTATCAACCATCTTATAATTCAAGTATCTTGAAAATTAAGTGCGTTGAAAGGAAATTATATGTCCGATATTACCCCCCATATCCAAATTGATGGTAGCACTATCCGTAAAAAATGGTACAACGATGAATGGTATTACAGTTTAGTTGATATTATTGAGATATTGCTTGATACAGATAAAAAAGGCGCTCAAAATTACTATCATGTCTTAAAAGGTCGTCTCAAAAAAGAAGGTAATGAAACACTTTTAACCTTAAAAAAGCTAAAGCTAATGGCAGATGATGGCAAAATGAGGCTCACAGATGTCGTTAATACAGAAGAAGCATTACGACTGATACAATCTATTCCATCACCAAAAACAGAACCCTTAAAATTGTGGTTAGCAAAAGTTGGCGCAGAACGTCTTGAAGAAACTGAAGACCCCGAATTAGGTTTATTTCGCTCTTTTGACCGTGTAGTTGAAGAATATCGTACGATTGGCAAACCAGATAGCTGGATTACATTGCGAATCGAAGGCATTGTAACGCGCAAGCGGTTTGTTGAAGCCCTTAAAAATGCCGTTATGGATGCCTTACCAACAATGTATGCCCAAACAACAGATAAACTATATAAGGGATTGTGGAGTCGCACAACTGCTCAATTACGCCAAGACCTAGAAATTACCCCTAAAGAAAATCCACGCGACCATTTTGGCAAATATGCTCTCATTTATACACGATTGGCAGAAGAACTCGCTAGTGAACGACTAAATGAGGCTGAAGCTGTTACACTCACCATTGCTATGAATATTATTTGGGAGGTCGCACGTCTTTTTTATAAGCAAGCAAAAGAGCTAAGTGAAACAGTAGGATACGATTTAATTACAGAAAAACCTTTACTACCAAAGAAAAAAAAGTAGTCAATAAGTTGCCGTATTATTAAGGGTTATGTTTCTTTTTGACCTCAACCTCTTACAAATTGTAAGAGGTTGGAAAATCGTAATTAATAAAAACTTATTGTGTCATTGCCCTATATATTTATCTTGAATTCGTTATTGAAAAAACAACACCGTATAGCAATCACCGAAAACTATCGGTTGAATGGACTTTTGCTTATGCCGTATAATCAACACATAATGTTGCCTATCGGATAGAGAGACTCAATGACACAACAATCACAAAATCCCGCCCCTGTAGACCCCAACCTCTATACAGAGGAGTATTTCCTTCATGCCTGTGAAGGGTATGATGAATTTGTGCAGACGGAGGGCGAACATCTATCACGGCGCTTATCCGCCGCCTTTGCCTTAGCAGAAGTGCGGGCAGGCATGACCATTTTGGATGTGGGCTGTGGACGTGGCGAAATCCTCAAGCATTGTGCCAAACTCGGTGCCGATGCCTATGGCATAGATTATGCCCCTGTCGCCGTGAGCATGTCGCAACAAGTCTTGGGCAACCTCACCGATGCCGATGGCAAAACAGGCATTGGCTTGGCAGATGCCAAAAAATTGCCATTTCCAGACAAATCCTTTGACCGTGTATTGATGTTTGATGTGGTGGAACACCTGCACCCGTGGGAATTGCACCAAGCATTACTCGAAGTGCGCCGTGTCTTGAAGGATGATGGGAGCTTCATCGTCCATACTGCCCCGAATATCTGGTATGATAAATATGCCTATCCTGTGGTGCGCCGTGTGCGTCAATTGCTAGGGCAGGGGAAAAATTATCCCAAAGACCCGCGCCAATTTTTGGTAGAACACAATGAGCATGTCCATGTGAACGAACAATCATTATGGAGCATGGGACGGACACTCAAAGAAGCGGGATTTAAGGGCAAAGTATGGCTGGATAGCCCACCACAGAATCGCACCGAAAACCCAATATTTGCCCTATTTCGTAAATTATTTTTTGATGTTGCCCCCATCCGTTGGTTTTTTGAGCGCGAAGTATTTGCAGTCGCATCGAAAATTCCGTTAAGTGAATGAGGATTTACCCGTAACATGACGTATCGTGATAAACGCCCTGTAGAAGATTTAACAATCGAAGAATTAGAACGCATTCTGGTGATTCGCAAGCGTGAAGCCCGCGAAAAACAAATGCGCCGTATGCAAAAAAGTGGGCGTGTATTGCCCGCCGATGCCCCCAAAGTGGTGGCAGAAGAAAAGCCAATTTCAGAAATTATCAATCAACAGCTAGAAGCCCTATCCAATGGCACAACTAGTCCATCTACACCCGCGCCCGTATCGGTGCAACCGCCCCCCCTCAAAACGACTACACCCCGTTTTGATGAGGACGAAAAAGCCTTGCATGAGGATATTGCCCATCTGCGTCAACGGCAACAAGAAGCGCGTGACCGTATATGGCGACGTTTTGTGAATATGTCGCTATTGTTGGTGGAAGTCGCCGCAGTGTTTGGCTTGATATTTATGGGCTTGGCATTATTCCAATCCATCCAAAAATTAGAAACTGAAACCGCCACTGTTCAACAAGAGGCAAATGCGACCCGTTCTGCCATGGTGCCAACCCTAGAACCAACTGCCGTCTTGCGCCTCAAATTGAATGATGTGGTGTTGCCCGGTGGACATATCATCACAGAATCGGGCGGGATACAATTCAAACAAGATGAAATCCCTAGCCATCTATTGCCATTGGTCAAAGCCGAACTCGATACCCCCACCATTGAACGTCCCGCAAAAACACCCGAAACAGCACTCCGCATCAGCATTCCCAAATTGAATTTGGATGAGAGCATCGTACAAGGGTCAGATTGGGATGCGCTCAAGCAAGGGGTTGGGCAAGTTTTGAATGGCGCACGACCTGGTGATGACACAGGCAATGTGGCGTTGACAGCACATAATGATGTGTATGGGGAATTATTCAGATACCTAGACCAGCTCGAAGTGGGCGACCAGTTCACGATTCAAACTGAACGCAATGTCTATGTCTATGAAATACGCGAAATTCGGACAGTAGAACCCACCGATGTTTGGGTCATGCAAAACACAGGTGTCCCTACCGCTACGCTTATTTCGTGCTATCCTTACCGCGTCAATACTCAACGCATTGTGGTCTTTGCAGACCGTATCAATTAAAAGGACAACCAAACCATGGCAAAACGTGAAAAAAGACCAGTCGGCACATCTGCCAACACCCCCAAAACCCTGACCCCTAGCGAAGAAGCCGCCGCAAAACGTGCCGCCCGCCGTGAAAATCGCCCGTCTACTGGCGTTGGAACGACCCGCGCCTCTGCGCCTGTTCAACCGAAAGTGGTACAGGCAAATCGTAAAAAACGCGAACTTATGACTCAAGAGCAAGTCGCCTATCAATTGGCACATCCCACCAAAACAGTGAGTTATGACGAATTGAAGCGCGATTATAATCATGTCGTGGTGGATATTCGCAATATGTTTATTTTGGCAGGCATACTCATGATTTCGATGATTATCTTGGCACAAATTTTGTGAGGGGATGATGACAGATTGGCATAAAATCCCTTATTTTGCCAATATCAACGCAAGCGCATTATCACAGTTGCAAAGTCACGCCCATTGTCGCCAATTTCAAGCAGGCGCGACTATTTTTGCAGAAGGGGATAAATGCGCTGGTTTTTTTATTGTCGTAGAGGGGTTAGTCCGCATTTTTCGGATGAATGGCGAAGGGCGCTTACACACACTCAGTTTGTTGCGCCCACTCGCCAGTTTTAACGAAGTGGCGGCGGTGGATGGTCATAGTAACCCCTTTAACGCAGTAGCAGTGACACAAACTGCGGTGTGGGTGATTAGCCATGCCCACCTGATTAGCCTATTGGCGAGTGACCGCGCCTTATTGCAAAATTATGTCCAACAATTGGCACATCAAAACCGTGATTATCTGGAACGCCTCGAAGATATGACCTTTCGGTCTATTCCCGCACGCCTCGCCAAGCTGTTTTTGCACGAAACCACCTATGCCGAACATATCACCGAGCCACCCACAAAATTGACACAAGAAGAAATTGCCGCCATTTTGGGGACGACCCGTGAGGTCGTTGGTCGGGCATTGCGCGGTTTGCTCAATGCGGGGCTACTCCGCAAAAAAGGACGTGAAATCGTCATTGCCGATAGGGACGGCTTGCAACACTTGGCAGAGACCCACTTCTCACAAATTTAACCTCAGTAAACATTTTTTATTTTTCACAAAAAATGATTCTTCAAATCCAACAAAAGTCACAGTAACCCGTGTCAATCGTTGTTATGATAGGGTGCATACAATCAGAATAACATCAGTTATGTGGTTTGTGATTTATTCGTAAAAATTAATTTGAGGAGACTCATTATGACCCACATCATCACCAGCTTATGCTTACGCGATGGCGCGTGCGTGGAAGTTTGCCCTGTCGAATGTATCGTCCCCGGTCAACCCGAAGCCGAATGGCCCTGGTATTTTATTGACCCCGATACCTGCATTGATTGTGGCGCATGTGTGCCAGAATGCCCCTTTGAAGCGATTTTTATCGAAGAAGAAGTGCCAAGTGCCTATAAAATGGCAGATAAGCAAGAACGCTTAGATTTTGCCACCAAAAAACTCGTCACCCACAAAGAAGGTGAAATCGTAGATTTGACTGCCGATATTCAACCCAATTATGATTTCTTTTCTACGGGTCCTGGCTACGATGCCATCAGCTAGATAAAAAATTGCCCTGTAGGGGCATGATATATCATGCCCCTACACATATCATCACCAGACACACTTATTTAGTCGCCGCGCCTTCACCCACATATTCCCCAGAACTATGTACATAGACAAAATTCAATGGATTGCCTTCTTCGTCACGCACGGTCGTTTCGCTCATCCACGTAAATACATAACTGGCATCGCTGATGGTCAAATTGACACACCCCTTGCTTTGACGATACCCAAAATTATCATGCCAATATGTCCCATGTAGACTACGCCCTTCGTCAAAATACATCACATAGGGGACACTTTGCAAATCCCACGCATTGGGCGCACCCGTTAAGCCAGACATACGGTCACGGTCTAACCGCGCCCATACAGGATAAACCCCTTCGCGGGTATCAAATCCGGGGATACCAGTGGCGATGAGTGTGGCAAAAATAGGGGTGTCATTTTCATAGGCGACCAGTGTCTGCTCATACAAATCCACTGCCACCCAACGTCCTTCTACCCCTTCTGGACGGTCAATCTTAAACACTTTGGCGACCATCCGTTGTTCAACCCATTGATTGGGTCCAACCATATACCAACGCCATCCCTCACTATCTACCGTTTCGGCAAAAATATTCACCAAATCGTAGCGTTGTACCAGGCGACCTGTTTCTGGAGATTGAGCGCCATTCGGTTCTGGCACAGTGTACATTGTCCCCAAAATCCACGCAAACCGATTTTCGAGTCCGTCCAAAATGCGAACACCACTCATATAAGAGAGTTTGTCGTTTTGGAGAACATCTTCTGCACGAAACCATTCGCCATTTTCTGCCTGTACCCAACCCTCTACTTGGTTGACCACATTGATAAAGTTGAAGCCAGCAGGCATATTGCGGATGACATTGCCACCCGGAGCATCATATACAGGGGGTTGCGTATTATTCACGCGCCAAAAATCATAATAATCCAACGTAAAGCGGTCTTGTGGGATTTCTAAGACCGTTGGGGCGGGAAAAGATTCCATTAAACGCATACAGGGAGTGGGAATTTCGCCATTTGGCACGACTTCTGCACACGCCGTTGTATCCATTTGGGCATGTGCAGGGGCAATCATCACCACCAGTAGCACCAAAACAGCAATTACCACACGAATTTGTTTCATCATTAGCACAACATCTCCATCTACTCAAATTCATCATTTGCCCAAATAATAGCATAATTCATTTTGGTGATGAATAGCTCAACCTGACGCTTACCCCACAGGAGTTCACTTTTGGGAACACTCTATCTCGTCCCAACGCCGATTGGCAATTTAGAAGATATAACCCTACGGGCTTTACGACTTCTCAAAACGGTGGCGCTCATCGCCGCAGAAGATACACGCACCAGTCATATTTTGCTCCAATACTATGACATCAAAACCCCTCTGACCAGTTATCACGAACATAACAAGGTCACAAAACTAGATGTCATACTTGGCACATTGGCAAATGGTGATGTGGCGCTTATTTCGGATGCAGGCACACCAGCCATTAGCGACCCCGGTTATGAATTGGTGAAAGCCGTGATTGAGGCGGGCTATCGGGTAGAGGCACTACCGGGTGCAAATGCGGTTTTACCCGCATTGATTGGGTCTGGATTGCCCACCGACACCTTTTTATTTTTGGGATTTTTTCCGCGCAAAGCCAGCTCCCAAACGGCACTTTTGGCGGATATTGCCCCATTACGCCACACACTCATTTTTTATGAGAGTCCTAATCGGTTGATAGAAACGCTACAGGTGATGACAACCCAATTGGGGGCGCGTCCGATATGTGTGGCGCGGGAAATCAGCAAAAAATTTGAAGAATTCGTGCGCGGGGATACCTCCTCTGTCATCGCCCATTTTGAAAAAAATCCGCCACGCGGGGAAATTGTCATTGTGGTCGGTGGGGCAGTGGAAATTGCCCCGCAAAAATGGACAGAATCTCAATTGCGCGATGAAATCGCCAAACGGCGTGCCGATGGCGATTCGATGAAAGATATATCGCGCGAATTAGCCGATATAAGCGGGTGGCATAAGCGCGATATTTATGCGTTGGGCAATGCGGGTTAATTCATAAAAATTTAACTATAAGTGATTGCCATAAAAAATTATTCAATTTCTTCATCACAGAAAGTCGCTTGGATAAATTCCCCACTCATAAAAACACTTTGTAGGGTAATTCCAAACATCTCTTTGAATGTACGGGTTAAGTGTGACGCATCAGCAAACCCAACCTCATGTGCGGCAGTCGTGAATGACATACCCGCCAAAATTTGTGATAAGGCTTTTAGTAAGCGATGCCACAATACATAATGTCGCAACGCAATACCTGTCTCTTTCCGAAAAAGCGCCATAAAACGGGATGGTGAAAGATGTACTTTATCTGCCAGCGTATGAACAGAAACCTTAACGATATCCATTTTATGAATATAGTGAAAAATCGCTTGAATACGTGGGTCAATTGGTGAATTATTTGCCAAATAGTGGGGCAGTGATTTCCAAAATGCCATTGCTATCTGGTTCATTGATTCACAATTCAAAGATGCCCACTCATGATGAATCAATGGGTGTTTATCTGTGAGGATGCCAATGGGTTGCTCCCCTAACAGTCCTCTACGAAGAGCAACACCCAGTTGGCTTTCAGGATGTACCAGATAAGTAATCGTTGCCCCTCCTTGACTATCCAAGACATGGGCTATATCGCTGGCAATAAAAACGCCTGTACCAGAAATTAGCTGTTGGTTGTGATGTACGATAACGGGTCGCTCCAAGCCAACGGTTAGCTGAATCGCATGATGAGAATGTGTTTCAACATCAATAGAGTTGCTCAACATCACAATAAATTCGGAATAGCCAAAAAGGTAAGTTAACGCCATCTTCTATTTAGGTTAGGTAGTCGCCATTATCCGTTGAATATTAGCATTATTATCTGAAATTTGAGAGGTTTTGCGATACGATTCGCGCAAGTCGCGCACACGGGAATCCATCTGCCTCAGAATAAATTTAGATAATAGTCGTTTTATACCCTTTGGCTGATTTTGATATAACGGCGAATTGAAATAAACGGCTGGATCTACATAACTGCCATGATGTGTCGTAACAGCCGCCATTTGAACAAAGTTCTTATCGGTAAGTGAAAATTCACTACTCGCCTGAGTCGGGTCGGCAACGGAATAACCACAATTCCAACCAACTTCAAGTAGACGCTTACGCCCCGCCTCAAAAAGCGATTCGTCATTAATATAACCGTCTATTTGATGCCACTGACCATCCACATTAACCTCTACCCAGCTATGTGAAATCCGTTTTGGAAATAGGCGATATGCCCATGAGGGGATGAAACCTCTGTGTATAGAACGGTCAATATCAGAAAAAAACAACTTGGATTGAATATTGAGTGCTTGGCAAAGTGCGATAAAAACGATGCTTTTATTGTTACACTGCCCGCTTCCACGCGCAATAATTTCTGAGGCTGAAAGCTGGTCAACTTCTGGATGAAATCCAAATAGAATTTCATCACGTACATAGTAAAAAATTGCTTCTAATGCTTCGGCATCCGTTTTCGTTTTTTGTTTTATCTGATTTGCCACTGCTTGAACAATAGGATGTTCTGGGTTGATATACATGCTACATCTCCAAAATTACACCAACTAATAAGATGAGCATAAACGAAAAAAGTAGATATGGCTTGAAGAAACGGACTGTTTTTTGAACCGTCATCACAAATAAATATCCCCCAAATATAATGGTTGTTAGTAAATAAAGACGGTGTAAAATACTTTTTAAGGCGTGGCGGACATACACGCTTCGCGTTAGTCAGCCATTACACTCCTGCCTGTTTTTGAGGTGTAATGGCTGTACTAGAGGCTTCAGCCTCGTATGTCAGCCACAAAAGATACTCCGTACTTAAAAACTAACTTGCATATTATTTGGGGGGATAGGATTAACGACTAAACATGCTCCGCATCAAAAACCAGACATTGGCGGGGCGCTCTGCCAATCGGCGCATAAAATAGGGATACCACGCCTCACCAAATGGCACATAAACGCGCATTTTTACACCCGCTTTTGCCAATTCTGTTTGACGTTCTCTGCGGATGCCATAGAGCATCTGAATTTCATAATTATCAGTCGAGACACCATTTTCTTGTGCCAGCGAAATAGCACTCGCAATCATTTTTTCGTCATGTGTCCCCAATTCTAAATAGGCTGGCGGGATATGGGTGAAATAATCGCGCATAATATCCACATAGGCTTTATCCACATCGGCTTTAAGCGGATATGCCACCGCTTCTGGTTCTAAATATGCGCCCTTCACCAGCCGAATTCGCGCCCCTTCATCTGCCAATTGGCGCATATCCTCCATGCTACGCCGTAACATAGATTGAACGACTGTCCCAACCAACGCCCCATAGACATATTCATCACGCAAAGTCCGATACAAGCGCAAGGTGACATCGGTATAGGCGCTCCCCTCCATATCCAGTGTGACGGGGATATTGTGTTTTTGTGCCAAATTGAGAATATGGCGCAAATTGGTGACGCAAAGCTCTTCGCTAATGTCCAAGCCCATATGTGTCAATTTTAACGAAACAGAGGCGTTTAAGCCCTGTTTATGGATATTGTCGAGCAAATCCAGATAGGTCTTGCGAACCGCATCGGTCTCTTCGGCGCTGGTGACGCTCTCGCCCAGATAATCGAGTGTGACCCATAACCCCGCCTCATTGAGGGTTTTGGTCGCAACGAGCGCCTCTTGCAATGTCTCACCTGCGACAAAGCGGAGCGCCATCCGCCGTGCGATAAAAAAACGGGTCACGAGTCCCCGCGCCCATTTTGCTTGTGACAGATATAAGAAAAACCGACGCATCAGCATAAAAAATCTCCTTCTATAAAAAATTTAAGTGATATGTCTTGTAATAGGGTGTGTATAAGGGCGCAACGTGTTGCGCCCTTATAGGTATCCATTGGATGGTGTATTTTGTGCAACTACCAATCGGATACTGGGTTTTATGCTGTTATTTCGCCAACAAATCTGCCAATTCGAGCAATGCAGGGTCTACAGGGCGGTGTTTGCCCGCAATTTCAACAAGAGGGGTGGTAGCCGTTTTGTTGCCAATCATACCGACTAATACCCCAGACATGCCTTTTGATAATTGTTCCACTGCTTCTGCACCAAGCCGTGTAGCGAGGATACGGTCGGTAGCGAGTGGCGCACCGCCCCGTTGCACATGCCCAATTTTGATGGAGCGCAATTCAAAGCCAACTTGTTCATGTTTTTCTTTGAAATAGGCGACCAATTCATCTGCACCATATTTTGCGCCTTCTGCCACAACCACAATCCCATGTGCCTTACCACGGTCATATGCCGCCATGAGAATATCGGCAACCTCTTGTGGCGGTGTTTCGCGTTCTGGGATAACGATGGCTTCTGCGCCACCCGCAATCCCCGCCATAAGTGCCAAATAACCACAATCACGACCCATCACTTCTACCATAAAAGCGCGTTGATGCGATGAGGCGGTAGTCTTGAGGCGGTCTATCGCCTCTAGCGCGATATTGAGTGCTGTATCTACGCCAATGGTAATATCAGACCCATAGAGGTCATTATCAATCGTCGAGGCTACACCAATCGCAGGAAACCCAAGTGTGTGAAGGGCATGTGTGCCTGTTTGAGAGCCATTGCCACCAATGACAACCAACGCATCAATCCCTTTTTGGCGTAAATTTCGCACCCCTTCACGTTGACCTTCTTCGGTCTTAAATTTTTCTGAGCGGGCGCTTCCGAGCATTGTCCCGCCCATTTGGATAATGCCCCCAACATCGCGGGGACCAAGTGGGCGAAAATCGCCCGATGCCAGCCCTGCATAGCCATGTCTTACCCCAAAGACTTCCCACTTTTTGCTGATGGCGATACGTGTTACGGCACGGATTGCCGCATTCATGCCCGGGGCATCACCACCACTGGTTAATACTGCGATACGCTTGATTGTTACCATGTTAAAAACTTTACCCTTTCAGTTGACAGTATATTTACCACCAGGGTCCAACACAATCGGGGTTGAACTAGTGGTATTGTTCACCATGTTTGCCCATGCACCACCATCTTGCATAATGGCGGGGAAGGTTGCATAGTGCATGGGTACAACAAAGCGGGGATGGACGAGTTCTATCGCCTTGAGCGAGTCATCTACACCCATTGTGTATTTATCCCCAATTGGGAAAAATGCGACATCAATACCCATGTCGCCAATCCACGCCATTTCTGCAAACGGGGCTGTATCCCCCGCATAATACACCTTATATTGGTCGGTGCTGATGACGAATCCGAGTGGGTTTCCGCCATAAGCGCCATCGGGTAATGATGAGCTATGATGGGCAATGGTAAATTTGACCTTGCAAAACCCCAAATCGACAGTCCCACCGATATTCATCCCCACACCTTTTTCGACACCTTGTTTACGTAACCATCCGATAATCTCGACATTGCTCACAACGCTTGCATTGGTACGCTTGGCAATATCTACTGTGTCGCCAATATGGTCGCCATGACCATGACTCACCAAAATCACTTCTGGTTGAATATCCTCTGGGCGAATGGGGGAGAGGGGATTACCTGTTAAAAACGGGTCTATTAGGACGACATGTCCATCAATATCTAACCGAAATGCTGAGTGTCCCAACCATGTAAACGAGAGGCTCATAAATTGCTCCTAAACAGTATTTGTCTTTTACTTTTTCTTTAATCTTAGTCCTATTCGGTAGTTTCCGCCAATGGCAAGGTCATAAAAAAGGTCGCCCCTTTACCAAGTCCATCGCTCTCTGCCCATACTTTGCCATGATGCGCTTCGACCACTGCTTGCGTAATACTCAAGCCAATGCCCAACCCACCATAACGGCGTACCATATGGTCTTCTACTTGATAAAACTCTTTGAAGATACGGTCTAACTGCTCGCCATCAATGCCAATACCAGCATCTTTAATGCTAATGGTTGCCTCGTTGCCATCGGGATTTGCCCATGCGTGTACTTCAATAGCGCCTCCTTGTGGACTATAGGTGACAGCATTGCTCAATACGTTATTCAACGCCATTAATAAACGACTACGGTCTATAAAAACACGTGTATGCACATCATCCGTTATGAATTTGATTTGATGTGTTCTGCCACTGGTTACAGCGAGAGTATCATGTTGCAAATCATCCATAATTGCACCCAAGGGAATAGGTTCACGTTGCAATTGTTCCGTTTTTTGTTTGAGATAGCGTAGGTTAATCATCGCATCTATGATACGGCGCAATTGCATGGCGCTTTCCATCACCTTAGAGGCTTGTTCACTCACAGAGGCATCATCCTCTTCTTGGAGAAAACTCGCATATCCCATAATGATTCCAAGCGGTGTTCGTAATTCATGACTTGCTATTGCGATAAAATCATTTTTCAAATTATCTAAATCTGCTAATTCGATATTGGCTTGTTGCAATGCCATCACCAATTGACCGACTTCAATGGCGATAGCCGCTTCTCCTGCCAAAATGGTCAAATTACGAGTGTCGTCTATTGTCCATGGAAGGGTACGTTTGTTAATCACTTCCAATACCCCAATAACCTTATCTTTGGCAATCAGGGGAACTCCCAATAACGACCTTGTGACAAATTGATTGGTTTGGTCAATTCCCTCATAGTGACGAGGGTCATGAGTTGCATCATCAACCTGTACCACTTTTTGTTCTTTGAAGATTGTCCCTGCAATGCTATCCAATGGAACAATTCTCCCAATGAGATTACTCGCATCGGTTGTTGTTGCCGCAATGAACAATTCCTGTGAATCTTCTTTCCAAAGGATAACGGATGCCGATTGCGAATTTGTCAATTTTGCAGCGGCATCCATCAAATATCCCAATAGGGCATCTATGTTAATCGTCGGTTTGAGTAATATGGTGTTGAGAACATTGTTGATTTCTAAGAGCAATTTGAGGTTTGCGACTTGCGCCTCTAACTGCTGAATGTACCCGATGTCTATTGTGTCTCCCATGTGTCAAATGCCTTTGCTTTTTCTATTTGGAATAGCCTAAGTGTATCACATGACCACCTAATTTTTTTGTTTAGAGGGGGTTTTGTTTTTGAATTTTATCCAAATTTTTGGGGGGAGTGTTTATATCTTTATCTATAGTAGTAGGGCTGTTCAAAGATGTTCAAAACTTATAACAGGTTTGTTACAGGTGTGGGATTTTTTGGGATTTTGAGGGATATATATCCCAACTTATCCCAAATTTGGGATATGAATTGTGGAGAAATGGTTTATATTTTGTTATAAGTTTTGAACACCCCCTGTTCAAAACTCAAGATTATATGTTCTAAAAGAGGTAGTTTTGAACAGTAATAAATCTGTAATCTTATCTGGCACTCATGATTTACTCATAAAGTGTCAAAAGTTTTGAACATGTTTTGAACATTTTTTGGGGAGTTTTGAACATTTTTGACCGAGTTTTGAACAGATTATTTGTTCTTGTTCAAAACTTATAACAAAATGGTTTGTTTTTCATGAAGGTCTTTATTTTTGTGTTTGCAAAAATTAACGATTCGTCACGGTTTTGAGAGCTGAAAACGCCTTCTGAAATACATCATTAATACAAAAAGTGTCGCTAATAAAACGAGGCTACTAACCCCAATTAGCCATGCTGTGAGGTCGGGGTAGGTGCTGATTAAAATGCCCAAACTGCCAAAAAGCAGGCAGGCAGTATAGAGGATAAGCAAGGTCATGCGTGCGGTGAACCCCACACTCAACAAGCGATGTGAGGTGTGGTCTTTGCCCGCATCCACAGGCGAGCGCCCTTCCCTAATCCGTGTGAACACCACAAGGTTGATGTCAAAAATCGGGAGTGCCAATATCAAAATCGGAATCATCCATGTGACCCCAATCGGCTTGGTATCAAATTCGATGAGGATGCCGAGTATGCCCAAATTGTAACCGAGCGCCAATGCCCCCATATCCCCCATAAAGGTGCTGGCGGGGTTAAAATTGAAGGTCAAAAATCCCAATGCACTTCCCAATATTGCCCCGCCCATACAAGTGACGAGGGGGATATCTTGTGCCAATCCCAATAACAAGAAAAATCCGCCAGCAATCGCAGAAAGCCCCGCGCTCAACCCATCCATATTATCCATAAAATTCACGGCATTGGTGAGCGCCACCAGCCAGATGATGGTGATGGGATAATCAATGAAGGGAGTCTGAAACAGGTTGATATTAACCCCTGCCACCAACATCAACACAGAAGCCAACACCATCATCGGCATTTTGATGCGCCAGCTCAGGTCGTAGCGGTCATCTATTGCCCCTGTGATGGCTAAAATCGCCGTCCCCGCCCAAATATATGCCCATGTGCCATAAAGTGATGTTGGCATAAATAGGAATAGAGATAGGCTATAGGCGGTAAAAATGGCTAATCCGCCCAGCATCGGAGTTGGTGCTTTGGTGATATTGCGTTTTTTGGGACGGTCAATGACCCCCAAGCGCATGGCTATCTGGCGGGAAACGGGTGTCATCCCTAACGCTATGGCAAAGGCAACAACCAAAATGGGGGCAAATTGATAAGTCATGATAAATAAGTCCTGTGTTAACGGTTTCGGTTGGGAAATTGTAGTACAATTGAAGTGTGTGTGCGAGTATTCAAATCATTTTCATGGTACTCAATCATTTTTTATGCGTTATAATTACAGTGGATAATTTAGCAATCATTGGGTAAGGGCTTATTTTTATGGGGAATATACCACGCATTATCACAGTAGATGCAACGGGCGCAATTGCGCGGATTGTTCGTTCTGCGATGGATTTGCTCGATTTATCCATCATTCAAATTGATGTGCCGAGTAGTGTAGACGCATTAGAAGAGACAAAACGTGCCAATTTGGTCGTGACTGCCTTTAATGTGGATGAACACATGAAGGGATTTGAATTTGCCCTGCGGGTCAAACAACAAAACCCCGATGCTTCGGTGATTATTTTGGGTGATGAAGACGACCCAGCCGATTTGGATGATGAAACATCTGCCGATTCCCCATTTGTATATATGGGTCGTCCAATAGATATTCATCAATTTTTGCGCGTCCTCATTGCCGGGCTAGAAAGTCACGAAGCCATGCTCCGTGCCAAACATACCACCGCTACGGTGAGTGCCAATTCCGAGACCATAGATTTAGGTCCAGTCCCCAATTTGGAAATTACCCGCTCTAAGGCGATTGTGGATGTTTTCCGCAGTGATGTTGGCTCTATGTCTGCCTTATTGGTCAGTCGGTCTGGCGAAATTTTGCTCGAATCTGGCGCGGCGGGTTATGCCGATAATGTCAGCTTGGCACAAATTTTAAGCCCTGTGATGGCAATTAATTACAGCGTCAAAGACCTTGTGGCGGGTCAGGTTTCGACAGTACAACTCTACGATGGCGAAACATTCGATATTTTTGTGCTATCCGTTGGCTTGCACCACTTTTTGGTGGCAATTTTCGATGGTCAACAAGGGGCGCGGAATTTTGGCGGTGTCAATCGGTATGGGCGCAAAGCTGTAGAAGACCTCATTGGTCTATTGGGTGCGAATGCCTTCTTGGTATTGCCCCCTGTTAAGAAAGAAGAACCCCCCAAACGTCAACATGTCAAGAAGGTGGAAGCTAAAGAAGAACCCATCGAACTGGCGCGTGCGGAAATCCCTCTGGATAAACCCAAAGAGCCAGAACCAGTCATTAAGCAATTAGAACCCCTCAAAGATATGGATTTAGATGCCCTTTTTGGCGGGGATGTTGCTGTGGATGATAGTATTTTTGATATGGAAAAATTAGATGAGATGGCAGGCTCTACCCAACAAGGTAAGACCTTTGATTGGGATTGGGCGCAAGATGCGGGCATTTTGCCCGGCAATTAGCCAGCACCCATGAGCGATGACGTGCAAAAAATCCTCTCTGTAAAACGATTGTTGCTCGAAAATCGGCAACAACGCGCCCCGCAATTAGCGGTGATTGCGCTTTCTGATATGCGTGAGCGTCCTTTGCCATCCCTCAATACTGTGCGCGATAATGCGCCGATATTGACTATTGGCTATATCCCGCTTGCCCAAACCTACGACCCTGTGTTACAAGCCTTACGGATGGTGCGGGCAGGCGCTGATGCAGTTGCCCTATTCACAGATAGCCGTGTATATAGCAAAGGGCAAAATGATTTGTTGTTGGTGTCGTTGGGTGTCAAAAATACGCCTGTCATCACCTTCGATTATGCCCTCAACGAATATCATGTCTTAGAAATGCGGGCTTCTGGTGCATCTGCAATCGTATTATATGCTCCGTTGGTCTCCGATACTGCCCTAAAACGCATGGTGAGTATTGCCTTGCGTGTGCGGATGACTGCCATTATCCACGCAGAAACCCCCGAGCAATTTGATATGGCGGTAGCGATGGGACCTCATGCGGTGAGTATTGGGGTAGGCGATTATTTTAACTCTCAAGATGAGAATATTGCCCTATTAAAACATGCTCAAGTCCATAAGCCGTATAATATGCGGTTGATGTTCCGCCCGTGCATCGTCAGCATTGCTCAATTGACGACTGTGGTCGGATATGGACTAGATGCTGTGGTATTGGATGAGCCGTTACTGAAAGATAACTCGCGTGAAAAATTATATACCCTTCTTCGTGGTGATTAAAAAATACCTCCTATTGGGCATTTTGCCCTTTCTCATTGTTGCGTGTGACCCCATGGCACCCATCCCAACGCCCATAGCGGTGGTGGTTAGCCCATTACCGACCCTATCTCCAACCCCACGCGCCACCAATACACCCATCCCGACCAACACCCCATTCCCGACCAATACACCCGTCCTATTGCCAAGCAATACCCCTTTTCCGTGTAATAGTGATGCGGGACAAATTGCTGAAGTGAATGATTTTGCCAGTGTGACGGGCAGTGGGGAAAATTTGCGCTATGATGTGTATTTGCCACCCTGTTATTATGAGACCAATAAACGCTTTCCGTTGCTCATCCTCATTCATGGCATGAGTTACCGCGAGGAACAATGGCAAGATATTGGCACCATTACCACCTTAGAGCAGGGCATTCGCATGGGTGTTTTGCCACCGATGATTATTGTGATGCCCTATTTGGGTAATTTGGGGACGATAAACAGCTTTCCGCCGAATAATTCCTATGAAACCTACATCATGGATGAATTGTTGCCCGCGCTGGAAAGTGATTTGTGTATTTGGCAAAACCGCAACTATCGCGCCATTGGAGGGATTTCTCGTGGTGGGTTTTGGGCGATGAGCGTGGGTTTTCGTTTTCCAGATATTTTTGGGATCGTCGGCGCACATAGCGGTGTGTTTCCATCCAGTTTGCGCGAAGTGCCAGCCGCATTTAATCCGTATGAAATCGCCTCCAATTCTGCTATCTTGCCAGAGGCAAATTTGCGGATTTATTTGGATAACGCCGCGCCAGACCCCGCACGGGCAAGTAACGAAGATTTATCCTCACGGCTTGCCACACGGCAAATTGCCCATGTCTATAATATCAATACGCTTGGCGGGCATGATAACGAATATTGGTCATCACATATATCAGAATATTTGGCATTTTATGGGGAAGATTGGGCGCGAGGGTATGATAGCTATCCATCGTGTTCAGAACCGAGTCCGTAGGGATAGTGTATGCCTCTGGGCGCAACATGTTGCGCCGTTACACAAACAGCCCGTAGGGACATGATATATCATGTCCGCGGGAAAATAAAAAAAATCCCCATTACGGGGATTTTTTTATTGTATGAGGCCGGTGGGACTTGAACCCACACGCCTTGCGGCAATTGATTTTAAGTCAATCGTGTCTGCCGATTCCACCACAGCCCCTAACAAATTGATACTTTCTACATCATAGCATTTTTTGGGAATGTGTCAACGGTAGCCTAAAAATCCGCCCATTATTTCTTAACAATCCCATGCTAAACTTACCCCTCTATTTGTGACAGCATAAGGATTACCACGCATGGAAATCTATCTTATTCGACATGGACAATCGGTGAATAATCGGCTCACAGAAGCCACATGGAGTACCCGTTCCCATGACCCAGAACTCACTGAAATTGGACACAAGCAAGCGCAAAAAGTGGCGGAATTTTTAGCCACTGCCCCAAATTTAGAAGAACTCGTGCGCGTCCCCGATAGTTCCCCAGACCGCGCTAATCATTACCCACATACCATCACCCACCTATATTGTAGCGCCATGTATCGCGCTATGCAGACCGCACTCCCCCTGAGCAAAGCATTGGGATTGAACCCCAATATTTGGCTAGATGTGCATGAAGTCGGTGGCATCCATTATGAAAAGAATGGCGAATTGGTGGTATTGGGTGGTAAAACACGCTCACAAATCATGGCAGAATTCCCCAATTATGTCATCCCAGAAGCCATTACAGAAGATGGATGGTATAAACAATCGCTCGGACGTGAAGATTGGGCAGGGTGTTTGGCGCGTGCGATGCGGGTGAGCAGTAATTTGGTCATGCGCTCAGAAAATCCGCGTTCTCAGGATGATAAAATTGCCATTGTATCGCATGGGGGCTTCATCAACTCATTGCTCAAAGCCCTCATCAATATTGCCCCCAATCCACGCCTCGATTTTTGGCATTATAACACCGCCGTCACCCGTGTGGATTTGGAAGTGGGTGGCACAATGGTCATTCGTTATATCAACCGTGTGACGCACCTCACGCCCGACTTGCTCACATAGGGTAAGCGTAGCCTATGAGTGGGGATATGGTCTATGAACGGATTATCGTGTTGATGATACAATCAGTCATATCGTAGGGACGGCTACCGTATGCCGTCCACACCACATTATAAAGAGGATAACTGCCATGAAACTCTCTATTGCCATGATTTTAGGGCTATTATTATGTTTGGGTATGGTGTCTGCCCAAGAAGAACCTGTCACACCACCCCAACCAGTCGTTTTTAGAATTGCCAGTAGTGCCGACCCCAATACATTTGACCCCCTCTTTGCAGAATCGCAAGAGGATATTACCTACACCAACAATTTATTCATCGGACTCACGCGCATTAATCCCCAAACGGGCGACATTTTACCATCACTCGCCAATGAATGGTCTGTGAGCGAAGATGGCTTAACATGGACATTTTTGTTGCGTGATGATGTCTATTGGGTGCGTTATAACACCGAAACCCTCGCATTTGAGCAACAACGCCTTATCACCGCCGAGGATATGGTCTATACCGTCCAACGCATGTGCAATAGCCTGCAAAATGGCTATTATGCGGTGGATGTATTTGCCAAGCGCATTGCGGGCTGTGCCGATGGTCAAACTGCCAATGACGGCACATTGGCACAAGCCAGCGCGCCCGATGCGACCACCTTTACCATCACATTGAACGACCCCCATGGTGATTTTTTGACCATGACCACCATCCCCGCCTTCCGTCCACAACCGCGTGAGGCAATAGAAGCCCTCAATACCGATTGGGCATATCCCAATAATATCGTCACCAGTGGGGCATTTGCCTTGAGCCGATTCTTGCCCACCATCGGCATCACCCTGCTTGCCAACCCATTTTATCCTGCCGATTTGTGGAATGGGGGCAATGTTGCAGAGGTGGATATTGTGTTCGTCCAAGAATTTGCCACCCAATTCGATTTATATCGCAATGCCTTGCTCGATATTGCGGGCGTTCCCATTGGCGAAGTGGCAACTGTACGGGCAGATGAAGCCTTTACAGGGCAATTGGTCGAATTACAAGAACTCACGACCTTTTTTATCGGATTTTCTACCGATAAACCCCCATTTGACAATGTGCATGTGCGCCGTGCCTTCTCCGCCGCCATTGACCGTACTGCTTTTGTGGAACGTGTCCGTTTTGGATATGACCAACCCGTCACTACCTTCATCCCACAAGGCATTACAGGCGCACCAGAAGTCACAGGGGTGGGGTATAACCCCGATTATGCCCGTGAACAAATGGCACTCTCTCCCTATGCCGATTGTCAAAATTTGCCAGAAGTGAAAATGACCGTTTTTCGTGGTGCAGGCAGTTGGGGGACGTATGTGGTCAGCCAATGGGTAGATTTATTTGGCTGTGACCTCGCTCGCTTCACCATCAATGAAATCGGATTTAATGAATTGTTGACGCTGGTCAATCCCATCCGCACAGCAGCAGAAGAACGCCCCAATATGTTCACGATGGGATGGGGCGCAGATTACGCCGATGCCGATAGTTACGCCAGTTTCATCGAATGTGGTATCAACAATTTCTTTGTGCGCGGATGCACCTCGGTAGATGAGCAAATTGCCCAAGCGCGTCGTGTGGCAGATGTGGAAGAACGTACCGCTTTATATACCCAAATTGAAGAAGCCTTATTCGGGGTAGATGGCGAATTTCCGTTGATGCCTCTCTATAACCGTAAACGCTTTATTTTGGCGCAGACATGGGTTATGGGCGCATTCACCACCGATGGACGTGTTGGCGCAGTGAATTATGATGCCTATACCGTAGATGTAAAAGTGCGTGGCGAAAATATCCGTTGCGAAATTACCAATAATCGCGGGTCTGCCATCAACCGCCGTATTTCACCGAGTACCGTTGTGGATATTGCGGGTCAAATTGATGATGGCGCGACAGTACGTGCCATTGGGCAAGCCATCGGTGATGATGGTTTGGTGTGGTGGCAATTGGAGACGGGCGAGTGGGTGCGCTCTGATATTGTGGATGAATCTGGGCAATGTGATGCGTTGCCCGTGACAAATTAGGACTATAATCTGTGTATGGGGCGGAGAAATTGATATATCCGCCCTTTTGTGGCTGACATACGAGCCTAAAGGCTCTAGTACAGCCATTACATCACCAAAACAGGCAGAATCGTAATGGCGGACTAGCGCGAAGCGCGTATGTCCGCCACTAGCATGAACTAAGAGAAGGAATCCCCTATGGACTTATCCGCAGAAGAACGTGAAGAACTACTCAGCACATTGGAAGCCCGTTTTGAGAAAAATATGAACCGCCACGTCGGTATTCAATGGGCTGATGTGCAAGCCAAGATAGAATCACAGCCAGAAAAAATGTGGTCACTGCATCAAATGGAAATAACAGGTGGTGAACCCGATGTTGTTGATTATGATAAAAAAACGGGCGAGTATATTTTTTATGATTGTTCCCTAGAAAGCCCTAATGGTCGCAGAAGTGTTTGTTATGACCATGAAGGGTTGGAATCTCGGAAAGAACATCCACCCAAAAATAGCGCCATTGGGATGGCGACTAGCATGGGCATTGAGATTTTGACGGAAGAAGAATATCGTGCATTGCAAAAACTTGGAAATTTCGATACGAAAACATCGAGTTGGATAAAAACACCTGATGATATTAGAAAACTCGGTGGGGCGATTTTTGCCGATTATCGCTATGGCAAAGTCTTTGTGTATCACAATAGTGCGCCCACTTATTATGCGTCTAGGGCGTTTCGTGGCTCACTCAGAGTCTAAAAGTACATGTGACCGAGATTGCCAGTCACGCCGCTTAGAAACGATTACTCTATATCCATAATAAATTTTAACCCTACTTCAATAAGAGATTATTTATAGTATTGAGTAGTATCTTATTGAAGTTAAATAACATATATAGTTGGATAGTAAAATGGAATCGAATATTTTTTTATATCTCTTATCCATAATATATAGTTTTGTGTTATGTATTGATGGATATAAAATCTTGAAAACTAAAAAATACAAAATATCATCTCCTAGAACTAATTTTTTTAAGAGACCTAAATTAATTATTGAAGAAGGAAAGCATACAATATCTATTGGTATTTGGCATTTTTTAGGAGGTATTTTGCTTTTTTGCACCAGCATTTATAAGATTTTAGAAAAAGATACAAATCCTGTAAGTTTTATAATCATTTGGATATGGTTATATATAATTATTGAACTCTTAGCGATGGTAATCTTTTATTATTTAAAAAGGCAATATAGTTATAAGGATATTAAATCGCAAGATAGCCACTTAGTTCCATAAATAGAATTATTATAAATAAGGCAACAAAACGTGAAGGGAGGATACCACCATCTCCTACACATACGACAAATTGATGCGGGTGTTGAATCATGATAGCATCTCATATACTTATGATGGGCTTGGGAATCGCCTATCGCAAACATCTGGTTCTACCCTAACCGAATATCTAATTGACCAACAACAGGGCTTGGCAGTCGTATTGCGCCCAAAAAATAGGCTCTGATAACACGCATTACATTAAGTTATCATACACATAGAAAATATAGTCCTGCGGAGCTGTTTTTACCCCCAAATCGCTGATTAAGCGGAGCAATTGGGCGCGATGGTCTGTGCCATGATTCACCACATGAATCAGCACTTGCCACATGATGAGGTCTTTATCTTCTTCATTATCAGCAATGGGTTTGGTGAATAATTGGTCATCGCGCAAATTTGCCAAAAAATCGCGCATATTTTTTTCTACAGTGTCCCAATACTCCCGAATGACCTGTTTATCACTAAAATCCTCTGGTTTGAGCCAGTCTGGGGATTCAACGCCTCGTAACCCGCTAAACCACGCATTATCAACAGCCATAAGATGCACAATATGATTGCGGACAGACCCTATCGAATAGGCGATGGGCTGTGTGAATTGTTCTTGTGATAGGGGCATGACAAACGCATCCCATAGCTTGCGATTTTCACTAAAATGATAGTTGTAGAGATGGCGAAAGGCATCTGCATTCATAGCGAGACTCCGTTTTATACGATAGAAAATATGTTTTATAAAAAATACCATAAAAATACAAAACAGGCAACCATTCTCAACAAAACGAATCATCTTACGGCAGGCGCTAAAGCACCTGCCTAATATCTTCAAAGCCTGCTAAAGCAGGCTGAACTGCCAGTTTTGAGGGAATTTTTGGTTTTTAAGACTATTTTGCCCCACTAATTTGGGCATATCAGCCCCATTTATGGGGCTTTAGTATGAATAGCCAGATGCTTTAGCTTCTGGCGACGAGCAATCAAATTAACAGATAACCACTCTCAACAAAACGCTACTATCTTCCCATCAGACTGATGATAGTACGCCACCATAAACGCGCTATACTACCTATATCAATTCACACCATAGGGGATTTTTATGCTCGCAATCACAACCACCAATCTATCAAAACACTTTAAGGACACTAAAGCTGTTGATGCCCTCACGCTCACCGTTGAAGAAGGGGAAGTATTCGGTTTTTTGGGTCATAATGGGGCGGGTAAAACCACCACCATCCGCTTATTGAATGGGGTCTTAGAACCGACCAGTGGCATGGCGCATGTGTTGGGATTATCACCCTATTCACAAGGGGAACTACTCCGCGCACAAACAGGTGTCCTCACCGAAACACCCGCATTGGATGAGCGCCTCACGGCTGTGCAAAATTTGACTATTTTTGCCGATTTGTATGGCGTGCCACGCGGAGATGTCAAAAAACGGGTGTCGGATATGCTAGAAAAATTCGATTTGGCAGACCGCGCTACGGATAAGGTCGGCGGGTATAGCAAAGGGATGAAGCAACGCCTTGCGATTGCGCGTGCTTTTCTGCATCGCCCTCGCCTATTATTTTTGGATGAGCCTACCAGTAGCCTAGACCCCATTTCGACCCGCGCCGTCCATGACATGATTCGCCATATCAGCAAAGATGAAGGGGCAACGGTGTTTATTTGCACCCATAACCTCACAGAAGCCCAACGGCTCTGTCATCGGCTGGCTGTGCTGGAAAAAGGGCATTTGGTCGCTATTGGGACAGCACGCGAATTGGCAGAAAAAGTCGGTATGTCGCGCCAATATCATATTGAAGTCGCGCCAAATCAATTATCAGAGGCGCAATCTGTCCTAGAAATGATAAACGGTGTGACCGATATTATCCTAGACGGGGAGATTTTGCGCTTTTCCATCAACAAAAAAGAGACCATCGCCGATTTACTCACGATGTTGGTCAATCGGGGCGTGCGTGTATATGGTCTGGAAGCAGGAGAATCGGTGTTAGAGGATATTTATTTTGCGCTCCATAATAAATCAGAAGGAGGTGTATCATGATGAAGTGGAATTGGCGTGGGATTCGGGCGGTTATCCGTAAAGATTTGCTGGTGATATTCAAAAATAAAATGGTGGTTGCACCAATGCTGATATTGCCAATCATTTTCACATTATTGATGCCGTTGTTGGTCGGCGTGCTATATCTCAATGCCCCTAGTGGTGAGAGCGAATTTGCTGATGCAATCGGTGAATTTGATAGTCTCATCAAAAATATTCCTGTCACAGATACCGCTTTTACGGGATTAGATAATCTAAAAGCACAGTCATTGTATCTGGTTTATATGTACCTATTCGTACCATTTTTCTTGATGTTGCCCGTTATGACGGGGAGCATTGTGGCGGCGGATAGTTTTGCGGGCGAAAAAGAGCGCAAAACACTCGAAGCCCTCTTGTATACCCCCTTGAGCGATTTTGAATTGTATTTGGCGAAATGGTTATCGCCGCTCATCACCGCCATGATTCTGACAGCTATCAGCGCCGTTATGTATGGGGTGGTGGTGAATGGGGTGATGTTATCGGGTTTTGGCATGATGATATTTCCTAATTGGTCATGGATTGTGTTGTTGATATGGGTTGTGCCTGCTATTGCCTGTATGGGCTTGGGGGTGACGGTATGGGCATCTTCGCGGGTGAGTACCTTTCAGGAAGCCTATCAAGCGGGGGCATTTGTGATTTTGCCGATAACCGTTTTATTCATCGGGCAAGCGGCGGGTGTCATCTATTTTGATGTGAGCGTCTCCCTCTTATTAGGGGCGGTTGTATGGGCGGTGGATTTCTTTTTATACACATGGGGAGCGCGACAATTCAGTCGTGGCGCAATTTTGAGCCGATTGATATAATTCCCCAAAATCGAAGTGCTATGTGAGGTGACATGATGCGTGGATGGATGCTCGTAACAATGATGATGTGTGTGATAGTCACTATTTCCACCCATGCACAGGATGAAACAGGGGTTATCACAGCCGATAATATCGCCCAATTGACCGAATTAGAGGTGATTGGGCGTGGCGTGATTTCCAATGCCATTTATTCACCCGATGGGGCGATTATCGCAGTAGCAGGGTCTCGCGGGATTTGGTTATATGACGCGCAGAATTTGGATGAAGAACCGCGTTTGCTCAATGGGCATCGTGGAGCCGTGACAACCATCGCTTTTAGCCCCGATGGGCGTTTATTGGCATCGGGTAGCACCGATGAATTTGTTATTGACCCCGATATTCACCTATGGGATGTGGCGACTGGCGAAAAGGTCGCCACCCTCACAGGTCATACCGATGGGGTGGGCGCATTGGCATTTCATCCGAGTGGTGACTGGCTGGTTTCTGGCGCGTGGCAGGATGATGGGACAATTCGTGTATGGGAAATGGCAGGCGATGATGCCCAATTAATTTCCACCACTCAACAAGTTTATGAGGGTGCGGGTGCTACCGATATTGATTTTACCCCCAATGGGGAAATGGTTGCTGTAACACTTTCTGATAATCGGCATACAGATGGTGGTGGCGTTTATACCATTTCATTCCAAGATTTATTAGAGGAGGTTGATAATTATACAAACATTGGCGGTTCTAGTATTGAGTTGTTGGCTGTTTCTTATCATCCAACATTGCCGAGAGTTGCCTATAGCGTGTTTATTAACATGGGGGTGTGGGATGTAGAAAATAATGAAACAATATTTGAGGGATATCCAGAAGATTATCTCAATTTGGGGCTATATGATGTTGAATATAGCCCAGATGGAGCATTATTAGCCATCGCTTTACCACACAGAGAAATTGTTTTTTGGGATGCCTATACCAATCAACATTTATTCACTTATGTTTGGGGACATTATGAATATTCCTCACCTCCCATACTTCCAACATTTAGTTGGAAGTATAAAATCTCATTTAGCCCAGATAGCTCTAAATTATTGATTACACTCTCAAATAATACTGTCCAAATATGGGATGTTCAAACCCGTCAAATAATAGGCAATATTGATGATTTTACGAATAAAACGGTGCAAATAGCATTTCAAAATACAGATGAATTGGTTGCTTATGGTATAAATGGAAATAAAGAGCATGTAATTAGTGGGACAGAAATTCAAACCCGCCAAATTGAATACCCATCAGGCACATCTATGTCTGATGCCATATTAAGCCCTGATGGTGATAGACTTATTTATCTTCTTCGGACAATAGATAGTCTCAATGGGATATATAGCTACAATATCGGCACTCATGAAACACAAGAGCTATATTTAGGGAAGGATAATATAGACTTAGTTGCGTTAAAACGAAATCTTTTAACAATTGCAAGAGGTTATGGGAATAGTGAGACGGCACTCGAAATATGGGATTTATCGCAAGGGATGGTTATTTCATCAATTAGCACAAATTTCCCAAGAAAAGGCATTTTTTCAGATGATTTAGAATTACTATATCTTATGGGGAGTCGTGATTATGATATTCACACGTTGAATATGATGACAGGAGAGATACAAACCAGCTTAACGTCTGATAATGTGATACATGCAATTGCCTTAAGCGATGATAAAACGCTATTTGCAATTGGCACATGGAATTATGATGACCCTATGCCTATAGAGATTTTTAATTTACAAACGGGTCAACGAGTTAACTTTTATTATCAGGATGATACTTACTATAATTATAGCAATGCCACTTATGCGCTAGATTTAAGCCCTAGTAATCAGCTTCTTGTTTCTGGTTATGTTGATGGCACAGTGCGGATATGGAATGTAGAAACAGGGGAGCAACTCGCCGCGTTGGATACACATACCGATAGCATCACGCAGGTGTTATTTAATGAGGATGGCACACGGTTAGCAACTGCGAGTGAAGATGGCACAATTCGCTTGTGGGGAATTGTGCCATAAAAAGGATTAGGTGATTTATCAGCCACCCACAGGGTAATTGGTCGTCCATAATACAGGCGACCATACCACTGCTTCGACATTGCTCACAGGCAATTGTATGGTTAGTCCATTTTGCCAGACCAACACACTGCCATCATCGGCAATATATGCCACGCTCAAGCCATCGGGCGAAATCGCCATCTTGGAGAAGGTATCAAAATAGCTGATACTCGTGCCAATATCGCCTAAAAAGCGCCCATCTGAACTTTGAGATGACCAGATAAGCCCATAGTCACTACCAACATTGTATTGTGAGAAACTCACATAATTGCCTTGTGTGAGGCTTTGCCACGCGCTATATCCCACCAACATGCCCATAAAATCGTTTGTAACACCTGTGAGGGGGTTTACCAATTTGGGCAAATTGCTCCCTGTGATAATCGCTACCCCGTTATCCATGCCATTGATAAATTCTGTCCCTGTGAACCAAAACGCGCCATGATTCACCTCATATTGGTCGGCGATAGTGAAACTGTTGAATCCACCACCACCATTAGGGTCATATACATAATAAGTGTCCTCAAATTGCTCCGTACCAGCGTTATAATTGGTGGTCGGGTATACAATCCCAAAATTACCCCAAACCACGTCTACAGGACCCGATTGTTCATACCCAATTGGCAACCCGTTTATAGCAATGCGGGTCGTTTGGGCGGCGATATTATAGACCACCAATTGACTGGCATATTCTGGGAATATAAATTCTGTCCATGCGATTTCTGTGCCATCTAGTGACCATACAGGGTTGGAACGCGCCACAAAACGGTCATTCGATGCTGTACCAAATACAGCATCGGCGGGTTGGTCGGCAATGCGGATGGCATCCCCTGTAAAGGGGTCTATGAGCCAAATATTACCGGGTGGTTCAACGGGGTTCATCGGCGCATTGGCATTAATGGCATCTACGGTGATAGTCGCCCACGATTTATAAGCGACCCAATCGCCATTAGGCGACATCACGGGCTTAAAATTGTATCCCCATGTGGTCAATTGGACGAGGGCTTCGGTTTGCGGATTCCATGTCCACAAATCCCCTTCGATGAGCATCACGAGGGGCATATTGAGGGGTTGTGCAACGGTAGGGGCGGGGCGGAATACCCCCCCTAGTGTGAGTAATATCAGACTAAATAGGATGAATCGTTTCATTGGGCAACATCTCCAAAAAATAGCGTAACCAATAGCCCCATTATAGCGCCATATTGCCAAACGTACCGCAATCGGTGGGTTAGCGATGATATAGGGGATATGGGCTAGGAAGTGCTAAATGCCCATCCTAACTAATTTTGAATATCAGCAAATGAAGTATCTTGCCTGTTCAATCGGTGGGGGGAGGGGTAAGCAGGGCGGAATACGCGGATAGCAAAAATAAATTGGTAGTATTCATTGTGTTTTTGTAGTGTTAAAGATCGTTTCTTCAGGTGTTTTTTCTGGTCGGGTATGATGGACTACAACATGATAAATATATGCCGATAGCCCTTCGTGCTTGATATGAAAATGTTTGGTTGCCCATCGATAGATCCACGAAAAAAGCCTGAATATGGCATAGCCAATCCAAACGCCCAATGTATTCATCAGGGCATCGTTAATGTCAATAACGCGATACGGGTATCTCAGTATTAAAGAAATGATAAGCTGGGTAATCTCGATTCCAAAACCAACGGCAGGGGCTAACCAAATAAAGTTCTTTGCCCTGACCCGCATAATAAAATTCAATCCAAAGCCAAATGGCACTGTTAGAATAATATTTAGAATCAAACCCGACAAAGCATCCGATAGCGTGGTAAAGGGTCCAAAATAGAAAGGTATCAAATTGATGTCTAGCAAAGAAGGCTGTTGTCTCATGACATCTACAAATCGCCCACTTATATAGATAGGAAAAAATACCTTCCCAATACCATACACCAGATATATTCCAAAAAAAGAGAAGCAGAGGAGATAAGATAAGCTATGTTTTTTGCGCCATAAAATTATGAGTGTGACAATTAGAATTCCAAGTGCAATAAACCAGACATCTACAGCTAAATCACCCAGTATAATCTGCATGTGTAACGACTCCTCTTAAAAAATTAATCTAATGGCTTATTAGAGCTATCTCAATAGCTAATTATAAGATTTACATTTCTTGGTTTTACAATAGTAGTGGCATAACATATCATGCCACTACACCAATATGAAAATTTCAAGCTAAGTTTTAACTAGAAAATGAGCCAGATGCTGAATATGAACGCCCATCTGTTGTGGCACGCCAAGCTACAAGATAGTAGCTTCCACTAGATATAGTTCCGCAACCCTGGCTGAAAGATGTACCTTGCCCTATGGTCGTTCCGGTAGTAACAGGTGATGAGGCACATATAAATGAATCAAAAATCCCATTATCTTTCCAGACTTCAAATACCCATGGGGATGGGCTAGTTGAACCAGGATTTGCAAAAGTAGGCCAAATGCTCCCACTGTTTGTTAGTGAGCCTGCAGTCATATTATGATATATACCATTGTTTCCACCATTCACAACACGACCAGCGACTGTCCCAGTAAACGACCAACCACTAGTGTTGGCAAATACTGGAAACACCATAATTAGCATTGCAAATAAAATTAACAATGCTTTAATAGTTTGACCTTTTGCAAAAAAAAGGCGTTTAGAAATTTCCATCTTGATTCTCCTTGTAATATAAATTTACGAAACTTTCAGATTTTGTATTCCCCAATAGGTATCTAGGAACTATGAAAATTGTAAATTCAAGGGGTGTGTTGAAAGCATGTGCGGTGTGTTGAAATTTACTTTTTTAATATATCAAAAAGTGAGGTAGTTTGTCAATTACTGTATAATTAAGAGATTGTAAAGAATGAGATACTTGCGAATTGTAGCAGTTAGTGGTTTTATCTTGTGCAAGTTGCCACGTTATGCTACACTACTGCGCGGTTTGATGCAGGTAAATAAGCCTACATCAGCTAATTTCACATGCCCCGACTAATTGTGCGTGTCGTCTGATTATCAGGCGGTCACAATGGGATGACGGGTGTGCTTAGTTAAAACACGATACTATTTTAGGAGAAAGATTCACTATGCCTTCATCGGTAACATTGAAGCAATTACTGGAAACAGGCGTGCATTTTGGACACCGCACTCAAAAGTGGAATCCCCAAATGGCACCCTATATCTTTGCCCAACGCAACGGAATTCACATCATTGACCTGCAACAAACCATCGCCAACCTCAATGCCTATTACGACCTTGTTCGTGATATTGTGGCAAAAGGCGGGAATGTGTTGTTTGTCGGTACAAAACGCCAAGCCCAAGAAACGGTTGCCCAAGAAGCTGTCCGTTGCGGGATGCCTTATGTGAATCAACGCTGGCTCGGTGGCACCCTCACCAATTGGCGTACCATCCGTGACCGTATTGACACCCTCAAAAAATTAGAAACCCGCCGCGAAAAAGGTGAATTTGAACTGCTCACCAAACGCGAAGCCCTCATGCTCAACCGCGAAATTGACAAACTCAATTTGCGTTTGGGTGGTATTCGTGAAATGCGCCGTCTGCCAGAACTCATTATTGTGGTAGATACCCGCCGTGAATCCACCGCCGTGAAGGAAGCCAACATCTTGAATATTCCTGTGTTGGCATTGCTCGATACCAATTGCGACCCACGCCCCATTGATTATGTGCTTCCCGGTAATGATGATGCCATGCGTGCCATCAAGCTCATTGTCGAAGCCTTTGCCAATGCGGTGATTGAAGGACGCGATATGCGTGATAAGGACATTCTCGAAGAGGATGAAACCACCTATGCTTCCCGCAAGGGCTATGAAGAAGAAGAGGAAGTTGGCGACGAAAAATACTTCGGCGCATCAACCCTCGCTAAATTACGCGATTCTAAATTATTTGAGGATGAGGAATAAATCACTATGGCAGAAATTACCGCCAAGATGGTCAAGGATTTGCGCGAAATCAGTGGTGCAGGTCCTTTAGATTGCAAAAAAGCATTAGAACTTCATGATGGTGATATCCAAAAATCGGTTGATTGGTTGCGCGAGAAAGGCATCGCCAAAGCCAATAAAAAACTCGGTGCTGGTCGTGCCATGAATGAAGGTGTCATCGAAAGCTACCTTCACTTTAATGCCCGCTTGGGTGTGATTGTGGAAGTCAATTGCGAAACCGATTTTGTCGCCAATACACCTGCTTTCCGCACCTTTGCCAAAGATTTGGCGCTTCATATCGCCAACCTTGCGCCACAATATCTGCGCCGTGAAGAAGTGCCACAAGAATTGGTCGAACACGAAAAAGCTGTTCAACTCCGCATTTTGCAAGAAGACCCCAAAAATGCCACCAAACCGGCTGACATTTTGGAAAAAATCGTGCAAGGGCGTATGGATAAATTCTATAGCGATATTGTCTTGATGGAACAATCTTCTCTCAAAGATGATTCCAAGACCATTGAACAATTATTACAATCAGTGGTCGCAGAATTGGGCGAAAGTATTCAAATTCGCCGTTTTGCACGCTTCGCGTTGGGCGAAAATGCCTCAACAGAAGAAAGTGCCGAATAAAAATGGGATATTGGCGAACATCCCATCCCAATTTATCACACACTGGATGTTCACAAAACACCAACGGATTAGCATTTGCTAGTCCGTTTTTTTTGCATAATTCTTAGAAAGGATTTTTCCCATGACCCAAAAAGCCTATGACCGTATTCTACTCAAACTCAGTGGCGAAGCCCTCGCTGGTGATGCTGGATTTGGCATAGACCCTGCTCGTGCCAAAGACATCGCTATCAAAATTAAACGCATTTTTGATTTGGGGGTACAAATTGGGATTGTGATTGGTGCAGGCAATTTATGGCGCGGGGAACAAGGGGTTAAGCGCGGGATGTCACAATCAACGGCTGACCACATGGGGATGCTTGGTATTGTGATGAACGGCTTGGCATTACAAGATGCCCTAGAACGCGAGGGTATTGTCACCAGAGTTCAGACAGCCGTTCAAATGAATACGATTGCAGAACCATATATCCGCCTACGTGCTATTCGACATCTCGAAAAAGGGCGTGTGGTGATTATGACAGCAGGTACGGGCAACCCCTATTTCACCACCGATACCGCTGCCGCCTTACGCGCCTTAGAAATTCACGCTCAAATTGTTATTAAAGCCACAAAAGTGGATGGTGTCTATTCGGCTGACCCTAAAAAAGACCCCAATGCCACTCGTTATAGTCGCTTGAGCTACGATGAAGTCATCAAAAATAAATTTGAAGTGATGGATATGACTGCTTTTACCTTGTGCCAAGAGAATAAAATGCCGATTTTGGTCATGAATTTTTGGGCAGATGATGATTTATATCGTGCTGTGTGTGGCGACCACAGTGTTGGGACGATTATTAGCGGATAATATCTTGTAAGTTCGTAAGGGCGCAATAATATATTAAGGTAGAGGCATGATATATCATGCCCCTACAGGCACACCCTAACACATGGTATTGCCCCCTTATGCTAATCTTCCATCTCAAAATGCACAGGCAAGCGCACGAGAATGGTCGTCCCTTTCCCCTCATGACTTTCTACCTCAATCGTACCGTTATGTAAAATAATGGCTTGTTTGGCAATAGCGAGTCCCAGCCCTGTACCCGGAGTTGTTCCCACATTTGACCCGCGATGAAACGGCTCAAATAAATGGGGTTGGTCGGCTTTTGGGATGCCAATACCACTATCTTTAACCCGAATTTCAATAAATCGTCCCTCATCGCCAACCGTTACCACAACATCCCCACCTTTTGGCGAATATTTCAGCGCATTCGAGATGAGATTGCTAAATACTTGGCGCATGAGCTTGATATCTACCATCACGTTCAATTGGTCATGATTACTCACAAAGCGTAGGCGATGGGTTTGCTTGTGGGTGAGGCTAAATTCGCCCACCAATTTTTTGCAATAATCCACGATATTGATTAATTCTGGCATCATGGTGGTATTGTGAACATCGGTACGGCTAATCGTCGCCACATCTTTAATCAGGTCAGTGAGCAATTCCACTTGTTGGCGGATATTTTCGATATACAGCATTTTTTCTTCTGGGGGGGCTTGGTCGCCATACAATTTGAGCAGGTCATTTGAGAGCATAATCGAAGCGAGGGGTGTGCGGAGTTCATGCGACATCATGGTGATGAACCGATTTTTGAGTTCGCGCAATTCGCGCTCTTTTTGTAGTGCGATGCTCAATTTTTCTTTTTCAAATACTTCCGCCTCTAGGCGTTTGCGCTCGGTAATGTCTTGGATAATGGCAATATACACCGTTTTATTGCCCAAAGCCACTTTGCTAACGGCAAAATACATCGGAAAGGTGCGCCCATCGCTCCTTTTGCCCACAGTTTCATTATCTACTCTTGTCACCCAATCCTCTAAAAATTGGCGGATTGTTTTATCTTTTGGCATGGTTGCCATGAGATGGTCTAGCGACTGTGAGGTGAATTGGTCTACGGTATATTCAAAAATGGCGCAGGCGGCAATATTAGCCGTCTCGATAAACCCGCGTGAATCGAGTGTGATAATGCCGTTCATCACATTATCTAAAATTGCCTGAATCCGCTTTTGGCTTTCAGAGAGTTCCACCTGAGCCACTTTGAGTTCGGTCACATCTTGATGAGCGACAATGAACCTATCTTGTCCTTCCCAACTAAAACGGGTGACATGCAATACAAACCACTGTTTGCGGGTTGTACTATGACAGGGATATTCCATCTTAAATTCGTCACGTTGCCGATTCATAACCTCGCGGATGCCCGCCGCTACCATCCCCGCTTCACGGTTATTTCGTCCAGTCGCTTTATCACAAATATCCAAATAATTCATCCCAACACAATAATTGGGGTCTACGAGATGATTTTCATCACCAAAACGTCGCCACGCCACATTCACCCCAATGATGACACCTTGCCGATTCAAAATAGCAATATGGGCAGAAAGCGCATCTAAGGCAGATTGAATAAATCGCTCTGATTGGGGGGGATGACTGGATTGTATCGAATACTCAGACTGTAACATATGCCACTCGCTTACTCATCCATCATTAATCTTAGACGAATTATAGGTGAGTAGGGGATGAAATGCAACAAAACTATTTCATTCAATAGCATGAATATAGGGTTTGTCGGGCATGAAAGACTCATGCCCGATAATAATAATGCTCATCCATGTGCAATATCAAACAACAACCGTTTGAGGGTCTCAAATTCGGGTAATGGCTTATAAAGGATGGTATTTGTTCCAACCTTTTCTTTGATGAGCGCTTCATCGGTGGCTGAGAGTTTATAGGCGGTCATCACCACAATGCGGGTATTCTTTAAGATATGGCTCTGGCGCATCCGCATCCCAATGGTTGTGCCATCCACACTACCCGGTAGGCGAATATCCAACATGGCAAGTTCTGGAATTTCATCGCCAAATTGACCATTATCTACGGCATCAATCCAATCGAGTGCATCTTCGCCCGTGGTGAATGCCACCCCATGCACCCCCATCAATGTATACATGGTGAGTACCATGTCATATAATCCTGGTTCGTCTTCTACTACCATCCAAGTGGTCATACTTGATTCCTTCAATGAGTGACGCTATAAATTAACTCTATTATATCAAAAAAACGCCCTACGCCCCTGCCAGAATTCTGTTAAAATTGCCATTCACGACATATTGATAAAGAGACACCTATGCCAGATGAACCACAGATTATATCACCAGAAGAAGCCCGCAATGCCCTCGATGAAGCCATTCGTCAAAAATTGGGCGATAATTGGCAAGAAACATGGGAATTGGTCAGTGGACACGATTTCATGAGCCGACTCACCGATGGCAAACAAAACATAGATTTTTATGTAGATTTGCTCGGTCAGGTCACTATCGAAGAAAAAGGGCAAGATATAGCGCATAATTCTGGGCGCTTGGTTGCATGGCTTGTTTTAGGTGTATCCTTATTTTTAGCGTATGCGATTGCGCGGATTGCAGGAATTGTATAAATGATTAATCCCCCCCCAAGCCTGACCATTCGGACTGGCACACCAACCGATATTCACGCCCTTGTCGAATTTATCAAGCCCTTTGTAGAGGATGGCAAATTATTGCCACGCACCTTTGATGAACTTGATGAATTGATGGAACACTTTTTTATTGCCGAAGTAGCTGGCGAGATAGTCGGATGTGTGGCGCTCGAAATTTATTCGCGCAAATTGGCAGAAATCAGAAGCCTCGCCGTATCCAAACACCATCAAGGGCTTGGAATTGGGCGTAAATTAGTCGAGGCGTGCCTCGCATTGGCACGAGAAAAAGAAATTTTAGAGGTGATGAGCATCACCTCGTCAGAAGATTTTTTCCTTGCTTGTGGCTTCGATTTTACCCTCCCTGGCGAGAAGAAGGCATTATTTTTTCAGACACGCTAATTGATGAGTGTACTCACACAATAAATCATCATCACACTAGCCAGTGTCCATGCGGCGGTGCGGGGTAGGTTGTCTCGCACCAAGCCGTTGATGAGCGCATCCGATTTTCCCTCTTTATCCAATTTGAGATGTTTTGGCACTTCTAAAATGGCGGTGGTCAACAAAATAACTGCGCCACATGCCCCCGCGACCCATGTCGCCCATGCGGGGATGGGGTCGGTGCGGATGAAGATAAATGCAATCATCGCCAAACAGGTGAGTCCCATCGGCACGACTGCAATCAATAAGCGTTGTCCAAAACTGATATGAAATGGCACAAATTCGGTTTCCCCAACCAATAAATAAGTCGGATAGCATACCACCTGTAGCATCCACGATGCCCCCGTGCAATATAAACAGAATGCGGTCAAGATGAGCAGAAAAGTTGACATATTATTCCTCCAGATACCCGATAACGATTTTTATAAGTATATTTTTTATTTTCTGGATACCCTATAATAAATCATCCATTATTTTTGTCTAATCGTCCAAAATGGGGAGAAATTGCCACATGCACGATGTCTTAGCGGAAGTTTTAGGGGTATTGCAATTGCGTGGGACGGTTTATTGCCAATCTGAAATCAATAAAAGCGAATGGGCATTACAATTTCACCCATCCAACGGAGCTGTTTTTCATATTATCGCAGAAGGGTCTTGTTGGGTTATTTTGGATGATGAAAAAATGTTGCTACAAACAGGTGATTTGCTCATTCTGCCACATGGCAATCATCATTTGTTGGCAGATGCCCCCAATTCTCCCGTATGTAGCGATATTTATCTGGAACATCAAGCACAATCGTGTTTAATGATGCGCTGGGGCGATGAACAACCTAAGACCACGCTGGTGTGTGGCATGTTCACCTTTACCGAATTTAACCAAAATGCCATTTTATCGCTACTGCCATCTGTGATTTATTTTGGTGCAGAGGCGCGTGCCGATTATGGGTTAAATCGGGTGATTGAGGCGTTATTGGATGAAGCCAATGCCAATCGGCAGGGAAAATCGCTCTTATTACACCGTCTGGCAGATATTTTATTCATCCAAGTGATTCGCGCATGGTTAGCAGACCCCACCAATGAGGCGCATGGCTGGTTGGCGGGTTTGCGCGACCCACAAATTGCCACTGCGCTCAGTGTGATTCATGCCCAACCTGCGGATGATTGGACAGTCGAAAAATTGGCAATCGTGGCAACCATGTCACGCTCGGCGTTTTCTGCCAAATTTACTGAATTAATCGGCGTTCCCCCACTTACCTATATCACGCGCTGGCGGATGCAATTAGCGACCCAATTGTTACGCGATGAACGGCTTTCGCTCATCCAAATTGCAGAGACTATCGGCTATACATCGGATATTGCCTTTAGCAAGGCATTTAAGCGTGAACAGGGCGATACTCCTGCGGGGTATCGGCGCAAATATGGTTAACATTAATTTATCTGAACAATTGCCAAAAACGTAAAGTCGCTTAATAGTAGCGATATGTTGCCTAATCGTGTTAAAATGGGTTGACTGTGTGGCAGTGTTGAGGAAACACCCAATGAGCGATTTTTTACCTGATATTTGGCGCTTACAAGCCAATTCCGATGTTGATGGACTCACCCATGCCCTCACCAACCCCGATGTGAGTATTCGCAAACGGGCGGCGGCGGCTTTACGTGCGTTAGGGGCGTTCTCTGCCATTACTGCCCTCGAAACGGCACTTGACCGTGAAACAGACCCAGAAACACGCTCGACTATTTTGGCGGCGCTCTCTATTTTGCAACAAGAAAAAGAGCGCAAAGATTTGAACCCGCAAGAGACGATGGAAATGATGGCGATTAGCACCATTGACCCAGAGATAAAACGCCTCATTGATGATGTGAATGGCACAGATAACCTCAAGGCGATTCGTGCCGCACAAGCATTGGGCGAAAAATCGGCAAAAGAAGGCGTAGAGCCAATGGTCATGCGCTTTAATTCACCAAAAACGCCGATTATGGTGCGTTTGGCATTGGCAGAAGCCTTGCTCAAACTCGAAAGCGCCCCTGTCGAAGTGGCATTATTGGGGGCATTACGCAGTACCGAGTGGCAAGTCCGCAGAAATGGTGCCGCCATTTTGGGGCAATTGCGGGCGCAATGGGCAATTGAACCCCTCGCCAAAGCCATGTTTGACCCCAATGAGGTCGTCCGCAAAACAGCGTATGCCGCCCTAAAGCGGATTAATACGCCCCAATCGCAACGGGCTATTCAGTTTGTGCAACAACGTTATGCTCAAAAAGCCAAAAAACCCAATGCCACACCGCCCAAAAATCCCGATGATACATCGAACACTATTGTGTGGCCCCATAAAGAATCCGATGTTCATCAGATGCAAACCAAACCGTTAGACCCTGATGTCTTAAAAAATTCGCCCTATTATAACGATGAGGAATCTTAATATGCCCAGACTCGCCCTATGGCTCTTTGTGAGTATGATTTTTGGCGTGTTAATGAGTATTCCCACCCAAGCCCAAGCAATGGTGAGGGCGGTGGTGACTGTTGATTTCGCCAATGTTCGCATCATCCCTGCCATCGGCGCAGAAGTACGCGGAAGCGTGCCTGCTGGCTTTGTGGTAGATGCCAATGCGCGTAGCTCAGATAATGAGTGGCTACGCTTCGATTATCTCGGAGAAGAAGGTTGGATTGGTGTGCCTATCCTGAGTGTTTTGGAAGGCAATATCGCCAATTTGCCCGTTGCCGACCCACGTAGTATCCCCTATGGCGGATTTGAATCACCCCGTGCAGGCAATACTACCGCCACCAGCGCCATCACTGCCCGTTTGACCAGTGGGTTGCGCTTGCGGGCAGGTCCTAGCACCGCTTATCCAGAATTGACCAGTGTGCCATATAACACAGTTGTGCCTGTACATGGGCGTACCGCAGGTAGCGGTTGGATGCAAATTAGCTATCAGGGGACGCTTGGATGGGTTACGGCGCAATGGCTTGGATTTACGACAGCCATCACCCTCGACCAATTGCCAATAGACGGTATTGTTGCCGAATCGTTGCCCCTATCACAAGCCACCGCTAATGATTATATTGCCCTATTGCGACTTATGCGGGCGCGGGTAGATTTGGCGCAACCCTCACTCGATACGATTCGCGCTTTATGGGCAGATTCATCTTTAACAGGACGTGCCACATGTCCAGAATATCCCGCCCAACCGAGTGATTTGCCCATCGCCACACCCCTCCTTGCCGCCTATTATACGCGCCTAGAACCGTTGCAAACACTATTTAACGATGCGATGTTCAATGTGCGCCGTGCCATTGATTTGTATATCGAAGTGTGCAATCAACCCGGTTTACAAAACCTTGTGGGACAAGGCACTGTTATCGGCGCATTGGATACGATTGCACTAGCTGACCGCCAATTTGCCGAATTACGTTTGCGCTTAGATGAACTCATCCCCGCCGATTTACAAGCAGGTGCTGGTCAATGTCTATTCACCTATAACGGCGAATCTCAAGTGTTGCCAGTGATTACCGTTGGTCAACGGGTGGATGATTATTTTAATGCCCGTGACCGTCGCTATGCCACAGGCTACTGTTTTGATGCCATTGAAGGGCAAGTGCTGATTGTCGAGACTGCCCAACAAAAAGATAGCAATATCGTGCATCAGGTGTCGGTGAGTCCCTTCGATGACCCCACCAATTTTAATGCGTTGTCTCGTGGTGTAGCGGGAAATCGCTTGTTGCGCGTGGGACCCATCCGTATTAGTCGCACAGGGCGTTATTTGCTGGTTTTGAGCAATGATGGCTTTCCAGCAGACGGTTATTTGTTGGGTAATTTTGTCTTGCTCTTGTCGAATGCGACCACATCAGGGACGGGTGGACTTGCTATTGACCCTGTGACAGGCGATGTGGTTGTTCAGGTGGTTATCCCCGTCAGCTCGACACCCATCAGCCCTGTTGCGACCACTTCACCTGCGGTTTGCCCAAGCCTGAGCTTTACTTGCGACCAGCTTATCAGTTGTGACCAAGCCAAAGCCTGTCTTTCGGCGGGGAATTTCTCACTGGACGGTGATAGTGATGGTGTCCCATGTGAGAGTGTACATTGTCCTATTTTCCCGTGAGGGAAAAATTTTACTGATAATAACTAAATGGCGGACAAATATTTTGTCCGCCATTCTTATTTTAGGGATACTTTATGGAATATAAACGATTTTCACCTGCTGTGTGTGAAAAACTAGACTATTACGTCTATATATTGCGTGACCCACGCAATAATGAGATATTTTATGTTGGCAAAGGCATCAATAATCGTGTTTTTGCCCATGTAGAAGATGCAAGCAGAGAAATTATCGAAAATGCGCGATTAGACCGTATTCGTGCTATTCATGCTGATGGACAAAAAGTAGATATTACCATTCATCGGCATGGATTAACCGAAAAAGAGGCATTTGAGGTCGAAGGTGCGCTGATAGATTTACTCGGATTGCCCGCTTTATCGAATAAGGTGGTAGGGCATCATGCCCGTTATCGGGGACAAATGACCTATGCCGAAATTACAGCCGAATATGATGCCCTTATTATTCCAATTACCATCCCCGTGATTTTCATCATCATCAATAAACAATATAAGCGTAGGATGACCGATGATGACCTTTATCAGGCGACCCGTAAAAACTGGAAAATCGGAAAAAGGCGAGATAAAGCTCAGTATGCCTTTTCTGTGTCAAATGGCTTAGTGCGACAAGTTTATAAAATCGAAAAATGGCACCCATCAGAAGAGCCTAAAGGTCGGTGGTATTTTGAGGGACATATTGCCGAAGAAATGGGGCATTATATTGGGAGCGATATTCGCCAATATCTGATAAAAGGCGCACAAAACCCCATTTTATATATCAATTGCTGAACACAGGCAGGGCAAATACCTGCCTGTGTGATTTTACATTATGGGCGTGCCGTTGGGGTGAATATTGCAGTTGGTGTAAAAGTAGGTAATTGTGTGGAAGCGGGTGTTGCAGAGAATGTCGCCGATGCTGTGATGGTCGCCGTTGCAGTTGCCACTGGTAGCATAAGTGTTGGTACACCTATCATATTCATATTGCTCGTATTTGGGATACCCGTCATGGCGAGGGTCTTATCAATCACCATATAATCAATCAGTGGCAAAAAGCGCAGAATATCTGTCGTTGCAATCATCCCAACCACATCCTCAATACGTTGATATGCCCCTGATGGTACTCTGCTTGCTTCCCAATACGTAATCGTCAACATATCTGCTTGAATTTCCATGCCCCACTGAATGGGTACATAAACAGTCACAACAGGCACATAACCCTCTATTGGGCTAAATGAAATCGGTGTTGCAGATGGGAGCATAGTCGGAGTCATAGGGCTGGCGACCTGTGTTTGGGCTAAATTGATTCCTGCGCCAAATTGTGGCGGGGTGGGGCGTTGATTGCCCATAATTGCGACACTAACACCCAAAACTAAAATAATACAGGCAACAGCAACCCACAGCCATGATGAGGATGATGATTTTGTTTGTGGTAGGGTACGTGTGGCTAACATACGTGTTTTTTCCTTTCTGATAGGACGAATAGGGTTTTCTTGTGCTTCAAATTGTGTCATGACATCTTCCCAAATCCGCTTTTTGGCAGATTTTTTGGCAGATGTGCGCGAATAGGCAGATAATCGCTGTGCCATTTTTGCCAATTCTGGGTCGAGTTCTGCTGGTGGTGGCGCAAATGGATTGGCTTGTAATGCGAGCAAATAGCGTTCTAATAAGATGGATTGGGTGTTGTCGTCCATCACGGTTACTCCCCGACTATACGCAAATAACGATTCTTTAGGCTTTGGATGATGCGATGAATCTCGACGCGCACCGCCCCCGCACTTTTGCCCACAATGCCCCCAATTTCGGCGGATGAAAGCCCGCTATCGAGCATCAAATGGAGCAAATCGCGCTTTTCGGTGGGGAGCGCAGAGACCAATTCCTGCACAATCCGTTTTTCTTCTTCTGCATCCAGCAAGGGGGCAATGTCGCTGGTGGCAAAATCCAACCCATCAAGGGATAAAATGGGTTTTTCGCCCCGATAATGATGTGCCACGACATGACGGGCAATGGTGAATATCCACGCCGCCACCATCCCTCCCTGATACGTATGCAGAGATTTGAGAATGTTCAAAAATACCTGACTACATAAATCTTCTGCCTCCTGTGGGGCATTCACCCGATGAGCGCAATAGGCATAGACCCGCGCAAAATAAAGGTCATAGATGGGCGCAAAGGCTTGTGGGTCTGCTTGTGCGCGTCTCATGAGAAGGATTTCCTCATGTGGATTGGGAGGACTATTGGCTTCTCCCTGTGGTTGAGATAAAAACATAGTGTCTGCTCGCGTTCACCTGCCGATACATCTATAAAGATGCAATTTAGCGCAATTTGTTACAGGTTGGTTTTTTATTTAGCCAATATTTGGTTTAAGTTGGGATATAATGCCTATATATCGGCGATTATTAGGGAAACTATAGCATGAGTACAGCGGGCGAGCGTCTTATTGCCAATCTTCTACGCGATTTGCCACGACAAGATTACTTTTATGTCCAAGAACCGCGCATCAATACACCCGATGGGGTTAATAGCAAACCCGATTTTATTGTGGTGAGCGCCAAATTAGGTGTTTTGGTGATAGAGGTCAAAGACTGGACACGCCTTGTTGGAGGTAATCATGAGGTGATTCATACAGCCAATTATAATGGTGGTTCGATGACGCATGAAAATCCCTATCTACAGGCAGAGCGTTATGCCTACGACCTTAACAAGCGATTTGAGGCACGCGCCGAATTATGGGAGCAATATCGTGGGCGGACTGCACTTAAATTCCCGTGGCAACCCATCGTGATTTTGCCTTATGTCCGTCATGCAGTTATTCAACGATTTGAAGCACAAGGCATTTTTCCTAAAGGGGCGTTTTTAGGCGTTGAGCATGTACAGAGTGTCGCACACTTGCAACAAGCATTTCGACAGCTACCATGGAAGTTTACACTCAAAACGCCCATTACATTGGATATATTGGATATTATCCGTGAACTGATACAACCGCAATTGGCAATAACCGATATGCACGGGCAAATTGCGGGTACGTTCACACGCACGCAATATCAACTCATCACAGAACCGCTCAATAGCCAAAAGCCTCAACAAATTCCATTGTTTATAGAAGCAGATGTCTCGCAAGAAAGTCTTGGTGTGGTAGAAAATGCAACGATTCGGCTAGTGCGAGGTGTGGCAGGCAGTGGCAAAACCCTGATTTTAGTCAAACGGGTGCAATATATGGCGGAACAGTACCCTGATAGCAAAATTTTGGTGTTGACCTTTAATAAAGACCTCAACAAAGATTTGCAGGCGCGAATTTTGCCTGCGAACACCAATATTGAAGTACGGCATTTTCATAGCCTCTGTGCCAAGATTTTGGTTAAAACATGGCATAGTCCTATTGTGACCCAAGACTGGCTCAAAAAGCACGCACAAAAACAACTTGATGCACTCAAACTTACACCCGATTTTATGGCACAAGAATTTGAATGGCGTATCGAAAAAGGGATTCATACCTCAGATGCTTATATGAGCGCAGACCGCCGCGGACGTGCCAAAAGCCTTACTCGCGCAGACCGCGAGGCGGTTAATCGGATTTGGGAGCAATATCAACATTATAAACAATCACAAAAAGAGGCGGGGAAAGCATGGATGGATTGGGCAGATGTACCATTTGTGACCATAAATGCTCTACAATCTCATCCATCGGCATACACTTATGATGCTATTTTGATAGATGAAGGTCAGGATTTTGCCCCTTCTTGGATGACTGTCATAAAATCTCTGCTCAAACCCAATGGTACTTTGATGATTTGTGATGATCCGTCCCAAAGCATCTTTAGAAATTATTCGTGGCAAGAAAAAGGCATATCTGTGCTGGGACGGTCAAAAGTGTTGCGTGTGCCATTTCGGTCTACCCGTGAGATTAGCTTGGTTGCCCATACCCTTATTGAACGTGATAATCAACTCAAATTGATAGAAGACCGCGCAGAACCCGATTTAACCTCTTATGAATTAAATTCTGGCTCACTACCATCGTTCTTTATATTTAATACACCCGATGAAGAAACCACTTATTTTAATCTGGCTGTTCAAAATGCCATTGCACAGGGTATTTCTCCACATGAAATTGCTATCCTCGCGCATGATTACACCTCACTCTGGCGCTGGGATAATTTGCAAAATAGCGGGGTGTATGTCGCTGGATTTCAACGCATGAAAGGGTTGGAATTTCGGATGGTCTATCTGCCTAGCCTCAATACCCTATTTCAAATGGTTATGGATGACGAGGAACTTGCCGAAATTCGTAGAAAATTGTTCACTGCCATGACTCGTGCCAAACACTATCTCATCTTATCGACAATAGAGTCTATCCCAGAACCTATCAAGCCTATATTAGAATTTGTTACCATTCAAAATGTGAATGATGGTTGATTTTTTCTCATCAAAAAAATCCCTAAAAAGCCATGAAAAATGATTTTGCCCTATTGCGTTTCGAGAACTTTTGTGCTATCATAGTGCATACTTTGTACGTAATCCCAAATCGCATAACATCATTAGACCCATAAGAGAGATAAAACAATGGCGAGACAAAAGAAAGCCCCAAAATCTGAGAATGACTTGTTTACCGCAACCGCAGGTGGCGATAATTATTCCCCACAAGCATCAGAAGCCAAAACCAAAGCCCTCGACTCTGCCTTAGCCGATATTACCAAACGATTTGGCGATGGCACTATTATGCGATTGGGCGATGCCCGTCACATGGTCATTGAAGTCGTCCCGACAGGCTCTGTGACGGTGGATATTGCGCTTGGGGTGGGTGGCATACCGCGTGGGCGTATCACTGAAATTTATGGACCAGAATCGAGCGGTAAGACGACCATGTGCTTGTCTGTGGTGGCACAAGCGCAAAAACGGGGCGGATTGTGTGCCTTTGTGGATATGGAACATGCCCTAGACCCACTTTATGCCGAGCGCATTGGCGTAAATTTGGATACATTATATATTTCCCAGCCAGACACAGGCGAACAAGCCCTCGAAATCACCGAATCCCTTGTGCGTTCTGGTGCGTTGGATGTGGTGGTCGTAGATAGTGTGGCGGCACTCGTCCCCCGCGCCGAAATTGAAGGTGAAATGGGCGATAGCCATGTCGGTCTACAAGCCCGCCTCATGAGCCAAGCCTTGCGGAAATTGGCGGGTGTGATTAAAAACACCAATACCACCGTCATGTTCACCAATCAACTACGCGAAAAAGTAGGCATCATGTTTGGGTGCTTCAATTACAATGCCCGTGTGGTATTGGCAGATGGTAGCACCGAAAAAATTGGCAAATTGGTCAATCAAAAACGCGAAGTCGAAGTATTGTCCTATAATGCCGATAGTCGCATGTTTGAACCACGCAAAATCGTGAATTGGTTTGATAACGGCAATGCCGAATACTTTTTGCAATTCGTTGTAGATTCCAACAAAGGCAGAGGGCGTAGTGAATTTGGTTGTACCCCCAATCACATGCTCCTCACTGAAGATGGCTATGCCCCAGCAGGTGAATTAGAGGTCGGCGATACACTTATCACTGCCGTCAAGCATTACCTGACCCCTGCCCATGAGCAAATTGTTTATGGCTCGGTGTTGGGTGATGGCGCAATGCGCTATATGAGCGATTATAATGTGGCGCTTCGCATTGGTCATGGCGCAAAACAAGATGCCTATTGCCAATGGAAAGCCAGCCTGTTTGAAGGACTTATCGGTCACATGCGCCGTAATTCCAAAGGTGGCTTGAGTTTTGATACCAAGCCCATGTATGAATTGGCACAAATTTACCAAGAAGCCTATGTGGATAAAAAGAAAAATCCCAGTTTTGACCTCATTAACAGCTTAACACCACTCGCCGCCGCCATTTGGTATATGGATGACGGTACATTTGATAGCACCCGCCAAAATCGGTGTAGCATTGCGGCGATGGGTTTGCCTGTAGAAAAACGTGAAGCATTGGTCAAATGGTTTGAACAACATGATATTTATCCAAAAGCCAACCCACGCGGTCATATCACCTTCAATAAGGCAGAAACACCCAAATTCCATGCGTTGATTGCCCGTTATGTGCATCCATCAATGGAATACAAACTGATGCCACAATTCCGTGGGCAATTTGTCCCGTTGAATATTGAGCCATGTGAACGTGATGAGCCTGTACCCATGCCCATTTTGGATATTCATATCAAGCCCAAAACCCGTAGCATGAGACGCTTCGATATTGAAGTGGAAGGCAATCATTGTTATGTAGTAGATGGTGTTGTGGTGCATAATTCGCCCGAAACAACATCAGGTGGGCGTGCGCTCAAATTTTATGCCAGTGTGCGCCTCGATATTCGCCGTCTGCAATCCATCAAAAAAGGTGAAGATACCATCGGCAATCGCACCCGTGTGCGCGTGACCAAGAATAAGGTCGCCGCCCCATTCAAAGAAGCTGAATTTGACATCATGTTTTTTGAAGCAGGTGGCATCAGCAAAGTGGGCGAATTGGTAGATTTAGGCACCGATTTGGGTGTTATTGAAAAGCGTGGCGCATTTTTCCGTTATGGTGATGTGATGCTTGGGCAAGGGCGCGAAAATGCCAAAATTTTCTTGCTGGAAAATGTAGCCATGTCCAACGAAATAGAAGGACGTATCCGCGCTCACTTTGGATTGCCAGAAATTGGCGCACAAGTCGCCTCTGCACCGCGCCTTGTACCACAAACACCAACAACGGGTCGTGGTAGCAGTAAAAATGATGTTGACCCCGAACTCACCGAAGATTTTTCGGATGATGAATAATTAGCCTTACTACAAATCCCCTTTCCAACTTGGATAGGGGATTTTAACTTATCGCAAAGCAAATTTTTTCCTCCGTAGCACAACCGTATTTCATCCGCCTATCAGCATAGCGCAAAAAATAGGGTAAACTAAATAATAAAAGCCTTCTATTTGCATTCGGGAATAAATAATCATGCTAGATGACCCCAAAAATCCCCATCAAGACGATGACCTGCCGTTCAATTTACCTGTTGAACCGGGCTACGAAAAAAATATCCACAAAGACGATACCGAGGATGTGCCAGTCGTCACAGGCGATATGACCGTCCCCAAACCAAAAGTATCCATAGACCCAGAAGCTGAGGAAATCGCCCGCCTACATGCCAGCGACCAACCACTCAAGCGTGGATTGCCAGAGGATGAATCTATTCTCTATAAAAAAGAGAGTGACGAAGATTTCGTCAATACTGTGCCACGCCCGCCCGTCTCCCATACAGGCGATACCGATGTGCCATTTAATTTACCCCAAGAACCTACTGAAGAGGTGGATTCTGTCAAAAATGTGGGTAATATGTTCGTCACCATGCCCAATAAACCCTCTGCCCCAACCCTCCCCGGTACGGGTGGATTAGACCCCAATCCCGATTTTGGTCAGACGGTACAATCGAAAACGGTACAACATCCCCAGAACACGATGCCCAACCCGCGCCTATCGGGTCAGATGACACAACCCAATCAACGGGTATCTGCACCCATTCCCAATCCCAACGATGTGCGGTATCAACGCCCACCCCAACAACAAATTATTCCCCCGCCACCCCCGCGTGGTGCAATTCCACAAGAAAGCCGATTGCCATCACGAGAATCGCGCAGACGCGCCCCGCGTGTCGGATGTTGGGCAGTATTTATCGGCTTATTCATCACATTTTGCGGTGGGTTTACCCTTTTAACTGTGGTGGCGGGTGGCTTGGCTTATGCCCGCGTTGGCGATTTGCTCAATGAGAGCCTATCGAGACTCGATAGCTATAAGCAATTTCAAAGCACCTTTATTTATGACCGCAACGGGCAACCGCTCTTTGAGGTTTTTGATGAGGGACGTAGAACCACCGTCAAAATTGACCAATTCCCAGCCTATCTGATTAACGCCACTATCGCTATTGAAGACGATTCGTTTTATAGCAATATCGGCGTGGATATACCCGCGACTGTCGTCTCATTATTGGGCTATGTGGGCTTGGGTGGCGCTCAAACGGGCGGAAGTAGTATCACCCAACAATTGGTGCGAAATGTGCTATTTGATGCCCAATATCGCTCAGAACGGAGCGCCCAGCGCAAGGCAGAAGAAATTTTGCTGGCGATTGCACTCACAGGGCGTATGAGCAAAGACCAAATTTTGGAGTTATACCTCAACGAAATTTATTATGGCAATCTCGCCTATGGCGCACAAGCCGCCTCACAAATCTTTTTTGGCAAAGAGGCAAAAGACCTCACATTAGGCGAAGCGGCACTCCTCGCAGGCTTGCCACAAGCCCCTGCCAATTTAGACCCACTCGACCCATCACCAGATATTCAAGATGATGTTCAAGCGCGTTGGCGACAGGTGTTAACTGAGATGGTCGAAGAAAAATTTATCACCCAAGCCGAGATGGATGATGCCATACGGCAGGGGTTATCGTTTGTCAACAGTAGCATTGATTTGCGTGCGCCACATTTTACAGTATATGCCACTGATGAACTCGAAAGCCTGATGCTGAGTTTGGGCTATAGCCCAGAAGATGTGGCTAAAGGCGGGTTACAGGTGTATACCACCGTAGATTTGCGCTTGCATGAAGAAGTACAAGCCCTCGCCGCCCAACAAGTGGCAAATTTGGCGGGTAATAATGTGACCAATGCCGCCGTTTTGGTGATGAATCCTGTCACTGGTGAAATTTTGGCGATGGTCGGTAGTGTGGATTATAACAACGATGCCATAGATGGGCGTGTGAATGTGACCATCCGCCCACGCCAACCCGGTAGTACCATCAAGGCAGTGACGTATGCCTCTGCGATGGAACGTGGAATGGGGACAGGGGATGTGATTTGGGATACGCGGGTACTTATCCCACAACCCGGTCAAGACCCCTATGAGCCACGCAACTATGACCGGAACTATCACGGACCCATGACCATGCGACGCGCACTCGCCAATAGTTATAATATCCCCGCCGTACAAACCGTCCGCAGTGTTGGGATAGATTACTTTTTGGCATTTGCAGAGCGATTGGGCGTTCAGACCTTTGGACGCGATGCCTCGCTTTATGGTCCTGCGATTACGCTTGGTGGGGCAGAAATGACCCTCTTGGAACTCACCCGCACCTATACGGTATTCGCCAATCAAGGTTCATTGGTCAATTCCACATCTATTTTATGTGTGTTGGATAGCCAAAATGCCGTTATCTACGAATATGAAAATGGATGCCCTGCCAAAGGGATACATAACGGCGCGACCATCCAACGCACAGGCTTGGGGACGCAAGTTTTAGACCCACGTATCGCCTTCATGATTACCAGCATTTTGGGCGATAATGGCGCACGTACCCCTGCGATGGGGTCTAATAGCCCGTTATATACCCCTAATATCGCCTCATCAGTCAAAACAGGGACGACAGACGATTTTAAGGATAACTGGACAGTCGGTTATACGCGCAATGTGGCAATAGGGGTTTGGGTTGGCAATAATAATGGCGACCCCATGCAAAGTGTATCGGGTTTGGCGGGTGCCGCCCCCATTTGGAACACGGTCATCAACTTAATATATAATTCGCCCACCTATTTTGACGAATTTTTGGTGGATGGTCAGCATGTATCGGATACGGTGAATCCCCCATCTGGTTTGACCTATACGCGCATTTGTGATGTGCGTAGCCTCACAGACCCCGCTACAGGCTGTGTGAGTACCATCCCAGAATATGTTTTCGATTATCCACCCATGCTTCCAGATGGTAATGGCAACCTCATTCAACAAAATGTGCAATCGCCCCAATTGGCAATTCCGACTGGTGGGTCGTATGTCGAATTGGTTAGCCCAGGGGTATATCGCACCGTGGTTATCGCATTGCCCCCAGAAATCGGCAACGCCATTCAATTCCAAGTGGGTGCAGGTCAGACACCACCACCGCCACCGCGTTATTGTCGTGTTCCTATCGAAGCCATCCAAACAACCGTGGGCGCGGTGGAGCAATGGTTTATTGCCCCTCCAATTGACCCATCGGATGCGGCAAATGCCGAAATTTATGCCCAACAGAGCAATTTGGCATTTTTGCCCACCATTGAGTGTACGGCTGAATTATTGGGATATGGGGGTATGAGTGGTTTTGGCAGACCTGTGACGGCATATATTAGCTCACCGCAACCCAATGAGGTGGTCAGTTTGCCGATGGCAATTATGGGTGTGGTCGAATTTTCGCCAGACCAAGCCGCTTATTTTGGAATTGATATTATCGGTGGGCAATGGGGTAATTGGACACCCCTCCAAGACCGTATTTTTAACTCGGTGAATGGACAATTGGGGATATTACCCGCGTTGCCATCGGGCAGTTATCAAATTCGGATATTGGTCGCCAAACCCGATTTTAGTGACTTACAAGAATATGTTGTGCCGTTTATTGTGCCATAAGTTATTTGGTGAAAATTGGAATTGGGACGACATACACTGCGTTAGTCGTCCCGTACAAAACCCAACCATTTTGACGAATTGTAGGCGCGTATGTCCGCCCATTTATATCCGTTCTATTTATGAGACACACCAAATAAGTAGTCTGTAAATAAAAACGGGCGATGTAAATCGCCCGTTTTTTATTGATTATTCATGGCTGTGGTCGTGGTCATGTTCATGGTCGTGATTATGGTCGCTCTCATCATGTTCTGGAATTTCTAGCGCAATCAGTTGGTCGAGCAAACTCCGCACGGCAGGTTCTGGTAATGCACCAGCCTGATTAAATACAAGGTGCTTTTCTTTGAACAACATCAGGGTGGGGATGCTCATCACCTGAAAATATTCCGAGAGGGCAGGGTTGCTATCCACATCCACTTTTGCAATGCGTACCTTGCCAGCATATTCACCCGCCAATTTTTCTAAAATGGGGGCAACTGCACGGCATGGTCCGCACCATTCCGCCCAAAAATCTACTAAAACAGGTAAGTCATAATCAATAACTTCGCTCTGAAATTCGGCATCGGTGACATTGACTGGTTTTGTATCCACGTTGAATTATCCTTTGTGATATGTGATTAGTTTATAGGGATATGACGCAGAGATGAGGGGGTATCTTACAAAATTAATGGGGAAAATGTGGGCATGTCCCACCCATGCCCTTATTTTGTGATGGTGGTATGACAAATTTCACAGCGCCACAGGGCTGTTTGTTGGGGAATACCCAATTTTTGTGCCACGCGCAGGGGCCATATCTGTGTGCCAATATACGTAAAATTACTGGTATTATGGCATGATGGACAACAACTTGGCTGATTTGATTTGATTTCAATCACCGCATTGTCTATGGGGAGTTTAGCGTGCATTTGTGCAGACATGAGAAATGACCAATAAATCCACAGGATAAATGTTAATGTTCATTTCATCATAACCCCAAAATTGTCTAGGCAATTGTCAAGAATTGCCTAGATTGGGTTTGAGAATATTAATCAATTAGCCAAAAATAAATCGGAGTGCGACAAATACCAAAAATACCCCATACAATTGCTTAACTGTTTTAGATGGCAAGCCAAGTGCGATTCGTGCGCCAAAAAATGCCCCAATGACCAAGCCAACCGCCACCAATATTGCTACAGGGATGTTTAGCGTTCCAGCCGCCGCATAGCGCAACACACCGGGCAACCCAACGGGCAATAATAATGCACCCAATGATGTCCCCACTGCCAATTTTTGGTCATAATTAAAAAACCCGACAAGGGCAGGCACAATCACCGCGCCACCACCAATCCCAAACATGCCCGATGCGATGCCCGCCACCAAACCAATCCCCAATGGCACAAGTGGCGACACATTTGGCGGGGCTGTGGTGGCACTCACTTTTGGTTTTTCGAGTTCAATGCCTTTGCGTTTGGCATCCCACGCAAAATAAAGCTGACGTGGCTCTATAAAACGCCAGCTCATATAGAGCAAAAAGACACCATAAATTTGTTGGAGTACGTCTTTATTGAGGTTGAGGGCAATATCCGCCCCAAACCATGAGGTGATGAGCAATCCAAACGCAATAAGCGCCGCCCCACGAACATCAATCAAATTTTGCCGATAATATTGCAAGACGGCAAAAATAGCGACAGGCATGAGGAGCGCCGCCAATGAGGTACTGGTTGCTTCTGTGATGGTGAATTGCAAAAAGATGATGAGGGCAGGCACAATCACAACCCCACCACCAATGCCAAACATCCCCGACAAAATGCCTGCTATCACACCGACGATGAGCAGACCAAACCATGCTGTAGGCATAAATTTCCCCCCTTATATGAGAAAAACGCCGATTAGTTGTTTGTGACGGGGGTTATTTCCTTAAATGCCGCTAAAAGGGTGGGCAGGTTGGGTTTTTGTGTCCCGTCAAAGTCTATGAATTTATGACGCAAAACGAAGTTGCGGTCAATAACCATATAGACCTTTGATGAATCGGCTTTATAGCTGTTGTGGATGCTCTCATCTTTATCTGCCAATAAGGGGAACGAGATGGGGCGGGGGGAGCTAATCTTGAAGTTATGCAATTCTGCGGGGTCATCTATGAGGACTGCCGCAATATTGACACCTTCTTTTTGGAGTTGGGGGGCATAACGGGTGAGGGAGTGCAGGGCTTGAATACAAGTGGCACACCATGTCCCATAGACAAATGCCAATAATAAGCCATTTTCGCCCATCAGGTCATTGAGTTGATGAACCGCATTTTCATCATCGCGGGCGCTAAATACGGGTAATGTTGCCCCGACGGGCAAACCATATTCTTCTGCCATATCAAAGTCTCCTAAAATAACATTGTGATGTTCACTAAACATCAAACTGTAAGGGCATGACAGGTCATGCCCCTTTTAACTACAGTCTCTCATAATTAGATGAGAATGGTTAGTGAATTGAATTAACACATCTTTATTTTAGACGACGCATGACCGATAAAACCTTACCTTGAACCTGACAATGACGGTAATCCACAAAAATGGGACCCATTGTTGGGTTTGCAGGTTGCAGGCGAATACGGCTACCTTCATCATAGAAATATTTGAGCGTGGTTTCGTTGCGTTCATCCAGCCAAACAGCGACCATATCGCCATTTTTGGCGGTGGTGGTCTTGCGGAGGATGACCAAATCGCCATCTTGAATCATGGCATCTATCATCGAATCACCATGCACGGTGAGCGCAAATACTTCTGAGGGGTCTACTCCGCCCAACCATTGTTGAGGCACTTCAACCGCATTGCCATAATCTATATCGGTCTCAACACTCACAGGTTGCCCTGCGACGATGTTGCCAATATGTGGTACGCGCAACAAATTATCACTGCTTTTTATCATCACATTACGCCCATTGGGGATGGCTTTGATGAGACGTAACCCGCGTGATTTTGATGCTACGCGCTCCAAGAAACCAGCGTCTACCAATTTATTGAGGTTGTAATTGACCACAGAGGTCGAATCTATATTGGTTGCCGCGCCAATATCACGAATGGTTGGCGGAAAGCCATGCTCAGTCATGTATTGATCCATAAAAAACAGAATGTTGCGTTGCCGTTCAGAGAGCTTTTCAAAGTCTTTCATTTTATTTCCTTTACTAATCACCATCATGATGAACCATAGTTGTGTTCGGAATGATTGTTCTATATTGTAACCCAAACATACGTTCATTGTCAAATTTTGGTCTCATTTGCGTAGGTATTCAATAATCAGCGATAAGGCGGCATCTGCGCTGGCAGTTTTGTTGCCCTCACGGTCAAATGACCAGATATGTTGCCTAACCGCATAAATGCCATTTTTATCTGCCAAGCCAATAAATGTGAGTCCAACCGGTTTTTCTGGCGTGCCACCACTCGGTCCTGCAATCCCTGTGATGCTCACGGCAATATCTGCGCCCAACACACGGATTGCCCCTAGTGCCATTTCGCCAGCAACCGCCTCACTGACAGCGCCATGTGCGATGAGGGTATTTTCTGATACACCCAAAACACCTTGTTTAATCGCATTTGCATAAGCGATGATGCCTCCTAGCATATAAATAGAACTGCCAGACACATTGGTGAGCCGATGCCCCACCAAGCCCCCAGTACATGATTCTGCGGTACAAATTGTCTTGTGATGCGCCAATAAGTGCTGACCAACGACGGTTTCTAATTTTTCTTGCATGAGTAAATTCCTTTTTATATATCAATTCCGCTAGTTTTTATGAATTTACCATGTTTGCACGCGCAATAAAACAGGATTCGCGTTATAATGTGGGATAAGATACCCATCACTTGGGATAATGAGGGATAAGCTGTGCCAATGGTTTATCATGATTGGCGGTTGTTGGTCGTATTATTTATCATCATGTTATTGATGATGAGTTGCACAGGGCAAATTATCTCGCCAGATGCGACCACTATTCTCATGCCATCCGTTACCCTCACTGTTCATATCGCGCAGGCGTTATCGCCCACCGCACTTGGGATTGCCACCACATTTATCATCCCCACACCTACCCCTATCTCGCCTATTTTTGATGACCAAAGTATTACCCTCAACGTCCCAAACCCTATTTGCTACGATAACGACCTTGAGGGGATTTTATGTTTGGGTGTGGTCAATAATCCTTATCTCACGGGGTTTAAGGATATTGAAGTGCTGGTGGAATTATTTAAGCCCAATGGCTCCCCCCTGATAGCAAAATCCACCGCCTTATTACAACAGAGCCTGCCAGCAGAAGGCTCTGCACCCTATCATGTTCGGTTTGATAAACAACAAAATATCTCTGCGGATGATTTTGGGGCGGTGCGCGTTTCGGTAATTCATTTTACCCCGTTGGCACAAGCGCCATCTGCCCCTGTTGTGACATTACAAGATGTCACCAATCAGCAAGATAATCGGCGTTATCTTGTTACGGGCAAATTGGTTCATTCTCAAGCGCAATCGGGCGAGGGGGTGCGGATGATTATCACCTTATATGATGCTTATGAGCATGTGGCGGGGTATCGGGTGATGGAAATCCCCGAATTTTTACAAATGCCCGATATGCCATTCTCGTTGGAATTAACCCCACAGATTCGCGGGACTTCCCTACGGTATACCATCTACTTGGAACAAATGCCATAATTTTCTGCTAAAATTGCCCTTATGAGAAAACTGCGTTTATTCTGGTTTTGTATATGGCTTTTTATCACCATTTTGCCCTTATCTGCCCAATCGGATGAGGCGGAATTGGTGTTATTCAACGAAATTGTCACGGGGCGCATAGATAATCTTGAACCTGTGCAGATTTATTTTTTTGAAGCATTGCGCTGTGATTTCATCTCTATCAAAATCACCACCACACAAGGCGATTTAGACCCTGTGGTCAGCGTCATCAATAGTGATGGTAGTCTATTGGCATATCAAGATGATTCCAACGGCATAGAAGATGTGCATCTACGGGCATTAGCCATCCCCAGCACCGGACGCTATAGCCTCATTATCAGCCGATTTGGATATGAGCGCGGGACAACTGCTGGAAATTATGAATTGCTCATTGAGCGTATTGGCAATGGCTCTGGATTTGGCTGTGCATTGCGTTATGGTGATACCGTATTTCAGGTCATTGATAATGAGCAACCAGAAGTGTTCTATAGCTTCCGTGCGCGGATGGGCGACCTTGTGAATATCACCATGCGCCGACGGTCTGGCAACCTTGACCCCTATTTGCGTCTCATTGATAGTAATAATCAGGTACTCATTGAAAATGATGATGTTCCGGGGTCAGATAATGCACTTGCCTCTGTAGAGGGTTTTTTTGTGCCTGCCGATGGGACATATTATGTCCAAGCCACACGCTATGGCTTTGTGGCGGGTCAAAGTACGGGCAATTTTTCGCTGTCTATCACCGAAGCAGAGAATAGTGGCATTGGGAACTCGGTTTTGGGCGCTATCCCGATTGATTTTAATACCATCGTCGAGGGCGAAATCACCAATGACCAATTTGTGCGCTACTATCGGTTTTCTGCCCGCGAAAATGACCTCATCACCATTGGTATGTCACGGCTCGATGGTAATCTGGATACTTATGTCGCATTGGCGAGTGCCACCTTGCAAGAAATTGCCAATAACGATGATTTGAGTGATGAGACACAAAATTCACGCATTACTGATTTTCGCATCCCTGCTACAGGCACATATTATATCGTTGCCACCCGTTTTGAACGTGCTATTGGTACGACTATCGGCAAATACCGCCTGCAACTGCAATCACAGGGGAATGCGTTTGATACGGTTGAATCGGATGTACGGCGGATTTTATATGGTGTCTCGCTCACGGGCAATATAGACGATATTACCCCTGATGTATGGTATACCTTCTATGGCGAAGTGGGTGATGTGATTAGCCTCACACTAGATAGGGTGGAAGGCAATTTAGACCCGTATATTGAGTTATATGCTGAAGATAGGGTTAGTTTGCTCGCAGGCGATGATGATAGCGGTGGCGGGGTGAATAATGCCCGTATAGACCGCTTTACATTGGGCTACACAGGCATTTATTATATTCGTGCCACGCGCTATTTTGGCGATGACAATCCCAATTCGTCTGGCAGTTTTGTATTGGTTTTGGCGCAGAGATTTGACACATAAAGCGGGCATGACATGTCATGCCCCTACAATTTATATCGGTGTTGTAGGGGCGCAACATGTTGCGCCCGTAGCTAACGATAAGGATTTTTATTTTCATGCTCCCAACATGGCTGACTAGCACCCTCAACATTTTGCCCATTTTGCTCCTTGTTTATGTTGGCATGGGGACACCATTGGCATTATTGGCGCTCCCACGCACCGATTGGCGCGATAAACCCCTTATGGGTATGTGTGCCATTGGCTTTAGCGCCGCACTCCTCACCGCGTATATGTTCATTTGGGGGACGATTGGGCAAAATACCAATTTAACCGCAGGCGACCCACTTAATCCCATGCAATCCCAAATTAATCAATTGGTGGGCGGAAAATCACTCCTAACCGCCAATACCCTCTCTATTAGCATCGTGATTTTTACGGTGATAGGCTGGTTAGGGGTGTTGCTCAAGGTTAGTCGCACCGATACACCCCAAAAATTGCCCCACAACCCATTGGCATCCGATGAAAAATTTCTGATTTTTCTCATCATCATTGCCACCCTCATCCGTTGGGTGATGACCTCATGGACTGCCTTTGGTTGGTATGATGAATTATGGGTCTATGGCTATCAGGCGCGGGTGTATACCCAACTCGGATTTATCCCCACAGACATCGGCTACTATCCCCAATTTTTGCAATTGCAATATACCTTCGCGCAAATCGTTGCTGGCGGGATTGATGACCACGCCGCCCGCGCTGTTTTGCCATTTTTGCAAATTGGGAGCATTTTAGCCGCCTATACACTGGGAAATCGCTTAGTAAATCGGCGGGTGGGCATCATTTTGGGGGCAATATGGGCGCTATATCCCCATTTTGGATTTTGGACGCGCATCGGTGATTTAGAAATTCCGCAAGTATTTGCCTTCACTGCCTCTAGCGCCTTTTTCCTCATGGCATGGACACAACCCGAAAAAGCCTTGCGGTATCGTTACGCCGACCTTGCAGGGGTATGGTTGGGCATTTTGATGTGGATAAAGCCGACTGGCGGGGCGCTGATATGGGGTGTTGTGCTGGTGGTCATCATTGAAGCCATTCGCACACGGCGCTGGGTAGCCTTTGCCCCACGTTTTGTCGTGGCGTTTCGGATGGGGGTGGCATGTTTGCCATTGGGAGCGGTGTGGTATGTGCGAAATCTGCTCTATGGACATTCTCCCATCACGTTTCCGCAATCGTATTGGCTAGATGAGGCGGTGCGGAGTGCTGGCGAATTTGGCTGGATTTTATTGGCAATCGGCGTATTGGTCGCATTTTTATTGTTATCGCCCCTCAAAAAACGCCCCCATATCGGATTTATTGCCATAGGGTTGCTGTTAATTGGGTTTGGTGTTGCGCCGACCATCATTACGCCTAGTCGGATGCAAGGGTTGGATTGGGTATTTTTTGTGCTGGGGATAATCATCGTCTTGATTGCCCTAGCCGATTTTGCCTTTGCCTATCTCCCAGAAAAAGATTGGCGCTATGTGCGCCTTGTGGGATGGGCATGGGCATTAGCAATGCCCTATTTCATCACCTATTTTTACTCCTATAGCTATCACTATCGGTTATCGTTCCCCATTGTGCCATTGCTCATTTTGCCCACGGCGATAATTTTGGGTGTTTGGATAACGCCAGCACGCATCAAAGCATGGCAGTTTCTCCTGCGTTTGGGTTATGTAGTGGCGATTTTTGTCGTATCACTGCAAGGGATTCTCATCCCACTGTATGATGAGGGCTATGGTTGGGATTTTTGGTGGACAATGCCCGCCAAAGGTGATTTGAGCGATGCCTCACTCACAGAGGTGGTCGCCTATTTTGAAGATGTGGCACAAACAGGCGCAACACCGTCTATTCTTGCCCCCGGATTACAACGCTTGCCGTTCTTTTTCCCCACATGGGATATTAACATCACCGCCGTTCCGCGCACGTTTGCTGATATGGGTGATGCCGATTATTTTATTGATGGGGTTGAATCGCAAGCCCTTTATGCCAATACAGGCGGATTTCACAACCCGTTTTATGCAAGCCTGCGCCGAGAAAATTTCACTACGCCCCCTATCCGCTTTGAAGATTGGCGCGAGCATTTTGACATCTACGCGCTCACAGCGCAAAATCGGTTTGTCGCGCCACCATCACAACCCGATTTGACCATCGAAATCATGCCAGAGGGGATTATTCAATTTGGCGCTCTCGCCCGTTTGGTCAGTTATGGGGTGGTCAATGAGCCTGTATTTATGGGGATTGGCACGAATCCGGTTGAGTTCAAATTGGTGTGGGAGGTGATTACACCCACATCCAACGACTATGCGATTTTTTATCATTTGTATCGTGAAGATGACCCGCAAACGGTGTTATTCACTGCCGATGGGGTAGTGAACAAACCGTTTGGCTGGGAACTCAATTATTATTCCACCCAATTTTGGCAGGCGGGCGAATATGTGATTGATAGACGTTCCTTCTATATCCCAAAATTGCCAAATGGGGATAATTATCGGGTACGGGTGGGATTTTATGACCTCGCCACAGGGGAACGTATCCCCTTATTGGTGAATGGCTTGCCCACTGTGGATAGTATCACCTTGGATATTGAATTTAGCGTGAATCAGCCAGAGTAATTTCTTTCACCACGACGTATGGCGCATCTGATGTGGTGCGAATATCGGTGATGCTACCATCCCATATATACACTTTCACAATCACAGTATAGTCGCCCGCCGTGAGCCTTTGCCCATCCACCACTTGTAACAGCTTGGGGTCATATACACTATCAGATAATCCCCATTGGCTGGTCATCATGGGCGGAAAACTATCCCACTGTGCCACCAAAACACCCGCTTCATTCAATAATCCGCCTGCGGTGGTGTAATCTAATTCTTGTGGGGTGGTGGTTTGCCACCACAAATCCAGACGCAAATCTGCTTCATCAAAAATAGCACCCTGTAGCACCATACCATTGGCAAATGTGTCTACAGGCGGGGCTAAAAATCGGTCATAGCGATAAGTGGCGATTGCATTGCCGATATGGTCAGTGGTTTGTGTCCATGTGCGCGTATATCCCGCATTTTCTAGGCGAGTTAGTACCGTATTATCATTGCTCCAAAACACCACCCATGCCGTAGCGATGCCATCGGCTTGATTATCGGTGGCACGATTCAACACATCGGGCAAAAATAGGTCATAGTAGGTGTACCAATCCAATGTGGGCGACATGGTGGGGTCTCCCAGAAAGGTGAAGGTATAAAATGCCGATTCTGCTGGCATTTGACGCGATAAATAATATTTTAAGGGGTACTGCCCGACCTCTGCTTCTGCCAAAAATACGTCTTGTGGTTGGGCATAGGCGAGGGCGCTATTTGCAATCTCGCGCCACAATTCGCGTTGATGATAGAAATCCACCGTAGCGAGGCTATATACCACAAAGGCGATAATCACCAATCCGCGCCCCACCCGTTCTAATTGATGCACCCCGATTGCCATCAACAGGCATAATGCAGGGGTGATGAGCAGTAATTTGCGGTCTGTGAGCAAGGGCGCTATCAGATTCCCCGCGAAAAGTACGCCAAACGGGATAATAACCCATCCCGTGACCAACAACCCCATGCCCATTTTTTTGCGTTGGATGAACCCCCATGCCCCTAACGCCATCAACCCCAAAACCAGCACCCACATATCGCCCAAAAAGCGATGACGCAAATCGAGCAGGGTTTCGATATTGGATGGAATGGCGAATGGCAAGCCTTTTTCGAGCGCATTTTGGGCTTGGGGCAATGTGACCAAAATCATCCATGGGGCGAGGGTGATTCCTGTCAACATTAGCCCCCCAAATGCCCATAGGCGGGTTTTTCCGCGTAAAAATAGGAGTGCATGTAATCCAATCAGCGCGGGGATGAATACGCCTTGATAGTGCGTATAAACCAGCAAGGCAATGCACCCACTCCACACCAGCCATACGGCGCGGGATTGTGTGCGCGTCCAGCGTAGATAAAGCCATACACTACTCGCGCCCAATAGGTTATAGAGGGCATAATTTCGTGCTTCTTGGGCATGAAAAATATCGGCATCGTTGAGGGCAAAAAACAACATGGCGGTAATGGGGATAAAAACCAACCCCATGCCCAATTTTTTGGCAATTTCGCGCCCCAATGGGAACATCACTGCGACGGTTAATGTACTGATGAAGGCAGATAGGCTACGGAGCGCCAATTCACTATCGCCCATGATGCTCATCCATCCGCGTAGGAGCAGATAGAATAGGGGCGGATGGGTATCGGCGGCGATGCGCGGGAACATATCGGGTTGAATGACGATATGCCATGCGAAGGCTTCATCAAACCAAAAACTCTGCTGGCTGATATGATAAAGTCGTAAAAATAGCGCAAGGAGCAAAATTGGGATGGTGAGAAAGAAAAATCGTCGGTTAATCATTTTTTTTGCATCTTTTGTGGCTGATATATGACTAAAGGGGACGACAAGAATGTCGTCCGTACATCAGCCATTACACCGCTTAAATAGGCAGAAGCGTAATGGCGGACTAGAGGATTTATCCTCGTATGTCCGCCACAGTACACTAAGTTTTACTATCCTTGCAATTGTGAGCGAATACTATCTAATTTTGCCCGTGCCGATATGAGCGATGTGGATAGAAACTGCATGTAGTTTGTCCCTTGTATAATGCGGGCTTCATCAGCAAGCAAATTGTTGACACAAACATCGCGGAAATCTGCCCAGCCTGTGGTCGGAACTTGTGATGGGTTGCCCCGCAAAAAGTCTAAAATCACATTGATGTCTTGGGTGGCAAGTTCTAATTCCCGTATCAGCGTCACATCTTCCCGTTCTAATAGGGTGGGGTCAATGACATGATTTTCTGGAATAACCGGGTCTGGCTCAAAACAATTGGTGCTATTACGGTCTATCCAATATTGATTAAGCCGACTATATGCGCCACTACGTGGATTTTCAATGTCATCTAAAATGGCATATAGCGTATTGACTTCGCTACGGAGCGATTCTGGATTAATCGTCGGGGTAGGGGTGATAGTCGGCGTGGGTGTGAGCGTTGGTGTTTCGGTTAATGTTTCGGTTGGGGTGATGCTTGGTGTCGGTGTTGGACCCGTTGCTGTTGGTGTTGCGGTTGGGACTGGCACACCACCGCCACCACCGCCCATCGTGACCAAATTTAATACCACCAAGCCCATCAAGAGCAATAATAACCCTAAGCGAATACGGCTTAAAAGCGATGCCGATATTTTTTTACGCTCCCCAAAAGCATTTTCGAGGGTGATATTATTGATGAGTTCTAGCACCAGCGCATTTTCTGGATTACCAAGTGCCTCGCCAACCGATTCGCCCGGATTTCGTTGGATGGCTTGGTCTAATGCCTTAAATTGCCCCAGCGCATAGACCACAGCTTGGTATAATGGCTTATTTTTAGCTTCTTTTTTATAGACACGCATGAGCGCAAGAATGGCTTTTGGTTCACCACATTCTCCTAACCATTGGGCGGCGGCAATACGTTCTTCTGTGGGGCGCTTGGGGTTTGCCAGCACCTTCATCTTCTGCGTGACGCGCTCGTCAAATTCGGCAATTTTGCGGTCTAACTCTGAATCGCCATCATTACCCATTTCATTTAGGAGGTCTAAATCGTCATCAAAACCCATATTGCATCCTCAATAGTTTGGTTGTGTGTATGCGCTTATTATAGTTCGGATTGGGAATCTCTACCAGTTAGGACGGCAATTATTTAGAGCAATCGCATCAAAATGATTTTGAACATTTTTAATGAACCTCATCCCCCCGACCCCCTTCTCCAGTCTGGAGAAGGGGGAGAAAACCATTTTGTAGGTTGGTTTAAGTCCCCTCGCCAGACTGGAGAGGGGATTTAGGGGTGAGGTTAAACGCTAAAATCGTCTTTTAGATAGGTAAGAAAGCGATATTTTGCTTATAATTAATTTGATGCGATAATTATTCAACATGCCCGATGGTTTTCCGTAACCCCGCCTCAAAATCAAGCAGTGGTGCAAATCCCAATGTCCTGCGTGCCAATTCAATATCAGCACATGAATGGAGAATATCCCCCGCCCGTGCAGGTGCATAAATGGGGGTGATATTTTTCCCCAATATCCGATTCAAGGTGTTCACAAGGTCATTGACGCTAACCCGTGTCCCTGTGGCAATATTCAACACCTTACCAACAGCGTTAGGGGCGGTGGTTGCCAATAAATTTGCCTGAACAACCGTATCAATATGGGTAAAATCACGAGTCGCCTCACCTGTGCCAAATATCGTTGGCGATTCTCCCGCTTTCATTTTTGCGATAAATTTGGGAATGACGGCGGCATATTGTGAGGCGGGGTCTTGGCGACTCCCAAACACATTAAAATAGCGAAAACACACTGTTTCGAGTCCATATTGCCGATAAAACGCGCCCATATAAATTTCGCCTATCCATTTGGAAACACCGTAGGGTGAAATCGGCTCAAAAATACCCGCTTCGGCTTGTATTGTGCGCGTATCATCCCCATAAACGGCGGATGAACTGGCAAAAATCACCCGTTTGACCCCTGCCTCATGCGAGGCGATTAACACATTGAGCGTCCCTGTCACATTGACATCATGTGTTTCGCGGGGATGAGCAACACTATAGGGGACAGAGACCACCGCCGCATAATGCAATACATAATCTGCACCCACAAAAACAGGTCGTATGGCTTTGAAATCGGTGATGCTGACAGAATAGATATGTAAATCGCCAGTGAGGGCGCGGAGTAAGGCGATATTTTCTGGCTTGCCTGTGAGTAGGTTGTCTATGATGCGGACGGTATGCCCCTCTTTGAGCAATCGCTCTGCCAAATGCGAGCCGATAAACCCCGCACCGCCTGTAATCACAAAAATTGCCATATCATGTCCTTTTTGTAAATACAGAAGGGCGCAACATCGTGCGCCCCTCTGTATGATAATATGTATGGAGTGATGAAAATTAACGGTCGGTCATGGGCATGATGATATGCACAAAATCATCCCGATTTTCGAGCCGAATGACACCGGGTGAACCTGTGCCATTGCTTTGGAAGATGACATTATAGTCATCAATCACATTTAAGACATCCATCAAATATTTGATATTGAAAGAAATGTTTAACCCTTCGCCATTGACGGTGGTTTCGATGATGCTTTCGTTATCACCGCGTTCATTGCTCTTGCTAGAGACCATAATCGTACCGACATCACTGGCACTTTTGGCGGGGGTGATGATAATGCGCCCACTGGAATGATTATCTCGCGCAAATACATCGGCGCGTTGGCAAATCCGCAAAAAGTCCGATGTAGGCACGGTGCAGGATGTCCGATAATCTTTGGGGATAATAGCAGAGATATCTGGAAATTTACCCTCCAAAATTTGCGAAGAAATGACCACATTTTTGGTCTGGAAGGTGACAACATCGCGTTCTTTGGGGAGCGTGATGAGAATTTCGCTATCTTCATCCCCAATAATTTTGGCAACATTGGCTAATGCACGGGCAGGGATGACCAATTCGACAGGCTTTGGCAATGAATCCATCAATTTGGTACTGCGGACTGCCAACCGATAGCCATCGCTGGCGGTGAGGGTGAGGTTATCGCCCTCAATTTTGAGTAATATCCCCGTCAAAATGGGGCGGTTATCTTCTGTGGCGGCGGCGAATACCGTTTGTGCAATCATTTGCTTCAGTATTTTGCCATCAATGGCAATATCGCCATCGGTTTGTTCTGGCACGGGAGGGAATTCGCTGGCATCTATGCCTTTAATATTCGATTTTGTAGATCCACAGCGTAAATGAACGGTTTGGGTGGCTTCATCTAAATTCAGTTCGACTTTTTCTGGGGAGAGTTTTGCGACCAAATCGAGCAAGGTTTTTGAGGGTAATGTGATACCACCCTCTTTGCTGATGCTTGCGCCAATCCAGCAGGTGATACCCATGCCCAAACTCATATCAATCGCGGCGAGTTTGAGTTTTGAGCTATCGGTCTCGATGAGGATGTTGCCCAACACAGGCATGGTGGGGCGTGATTCAATCGCATTTTTGACGATATTAATCCCTTTGAGGAGATTTTCTTGCAAAACGGCAACAATCATGGCAGTATGACCCTTATATATCCCAAATATATCCCAAGTCTATCATAAAATGGGAAAAAATAACAGCGTTTTTTTGTATATATAGATTATGGCATGGGTGGGGCGATATGCCCTATCAGCATAAAAATAGCGGGAATTGAAAACCGCCTGCGTGAGGGGGGACACAACAGGCGGTTCACAGAGGGAAGAGCTATTGTTGTGGTCATATCAGATGACCAATTAGCTCGATTCCAAAGAACTAAACTCACAAACTTGGAATGACACATTTTTACTACTTAAGAGGGGGAATCAACACACAACTCATCCAAGTTTGTTTTTCATTTATGATTGATAGGATAGGTCATGGGTCTAAATCTCCCATGAACTATCTATGAGTGAAAAATGAGAAGCTAGGGCGCAATTGGCTCATAAGTAGGAATTTCACCGACTGGTGCGCTGGATGTTGGCTGATTGCTGGCATTGCATTGCGCTTGGGCAATATCACGCTTGCTACTCGCAGACCCATTGGCAAATAAATTGAGCGCCGCCTGATATTGTGCAATCGCTTGGCAGGCTTGCGCCCCTGCCACCAACGCATCTCCATAGGCAATATATTCGTCAAAAACCATCTGGTTGAGGTTAATACCCTTATAGGTATCTTGATATTGCAAAATGGAATTTAATCGGCTGATGGCAATAGCATGATTACCAGACCCAGAAGCACTCACCACATTGAGATAAAGCGAAGCGATGAGGCGCTCATAGTTCAGGTCGCCAATATCGCCATATTCTTCTGCCAAATCGGTGAGGCGAATGGCTTCTGCCAAACTATCCAACGAGGCATATAATGGGCGGGCTTGACGGGTCAGGACGAGGTTCATCAACCCACGCACCGATTCCCGTTGAAAATCTTCATCTACGCGGATGATAATATCCAGCGTGTTATAGGCTTCTGCTAATTGTCCCACATCAATTTGTTGGCGTGCCGTATTATATAAAGCGGTTAGGTCAAATTGCCCATTGGGATTGAGTGTTGGGACTGCCTGTGGGGTGGCAGTGGCTACCGCTTGCACGACTTCTAGGGTCGCTGTAGGCGTAAATAGATTGATATATGCCGTAGCAGTGGCTTGATAGGCGGGTAATTCTGGCAAATTGGGGCTATGTTGAAATAAATATGCCAACCGTTGCTCAATACGGGCGCGGTCATTATTGATAAAATCTTGGGGCAATTGGGTCAATTGCAAATTCACAATTTGTTGTCCTGTGAGCGCAGTGGCAGTAATTTGCAATTCTGGCACTTGTGGCACACCGGGGGTTAATTGTGCCAGCGCATTGAGGCGCAATTGAAAATTATAATCGTTCATCATCGCCACATCCGTTGGGATGCGCCGTAGGCTTTCGTTGATAAATTCGGCTTGCGTGGCAGTTGCATAGCTATTGGCGAGCCGTTGCCCTTCTGTCCAACCCGCGCCACCTGCCAAAACAACGATAATCACCCCTAACGCGAGGATGAATATCGCCATAATGCCCCAAATCAAGCACCCCGGACCATGGACACCCGCATCATCGGGCGGGAGTTGTTCTTCATCATCAAGGGGGGGAGGCGGAACAGTCCCATAGTAATTAGAAACAATTTTGCGGGGTTTGGTATCATCGTTTACGGTCATTGCCATTTTATCCCATTATGTTTACAAAACGTTTGGGATTATAGTCTAAAACTCGATTATTTACCTAGTGACGATTCACCTACGGAATAAAAAACAGGCGTAGCCAACGCCACGCCTGTTTGAACGCTATTCGATATTAAAAATCAGGGCATACCGGGGATAGCGGGCATTTGGCTAAAAATACCTTGCAATTGTTCTGGTGTCACCATAACAGCACCTTCTGGGGCGGTTACGGTGAGGGCTTCGTTGATTTGGGTCAATTCGACATCAAAGTCAATGACGATGGTGACAACACCCAAGCCCATGCTTTGACCACCACCGCCACCCATAGCGGCACCAATGATGGCATCGAGGTCAACAGTACCATCAAAGCCGAAGGTGAGTTTGTGGATGAAATTGTCTGCGCCAGCATATTGGGTCACATCCAATTGCATGTCAATGCCACTCATCATCTGGGGCAATGCTGTCAAAAGCATGGTGGTGGTTGGGTCGGCTTCTGCGCCACCACCCAACATGGGTCCAACCATACCCAACAATGAACCAAATTCGGGGGATTGCAATAAACCAGAAATATCAAAGGTCAAGACGAATGGGGAAACGCTCATGCCGTTCCAATCCACGTCTGCACCGCGTGTATAGTCAATGAAACTGTCTACGGGGAACATGCTTCCCAAGCTACCGAGCATATCGGTATTACCGGTCATCGCGCCGTCACCGAGCGCACTGCCCAAGCCAGCTTGATTCAAGAATTCGACGATGGGAATACCAATGCTTTGACCATCAAATGTCAAATAGAGGACGCTATCCACGACAGAGAAACCAACTTCTGCGGGTGTACCGTCAATGGTAACGCTCATGGGCAGGTTCAGGTTGACGGGGAATTCATCGGTGGCATCTACAACCAATGGACCTTCACCAGCAACTTGCAAGCTAATGGCACCGGGCAACCCTGGTGAGAACATTGCCAAACCTTCTAAGCCAGAGATTTCGACATTCAAGCTGAATTTTTGTGTAAAAGAAGTGGCGGTAGCGGTATTAGCGGCGGCGGCATTGACATAATCGCAGTCCGCTTGGGGCAGGTTAAAGCACCCAGTACCTTGTGCGCTGGTGGTGGGGATGAACAGTGCCATCAACGCGACTAACATCAAAGATAAAACCATCATTTTTTTCATTGTAAAACTCCTTCATTTAGGTATGCAGTATTGTGAAAAATGCAACGAAGTGCATCATCAACCTTTTACATTATATGACAATTTTGTCGCTTGGCAATTAGAAAACCTTAACAAACATTACCAAAAACACCCTAAAACTGGGGATATTTGTCATTCGCTCCCCAACATCAGGGCGGCGCGGGCGATAATTCGCTCGCTAATGGTAGATTTGCTGGCGAGTTCCAACTCATCCATACCGCCTTCTGGGTCTAAAATAACGACCCGATTGGTATCTACACTAAATCCTGCGTCAGATGCCATAATGTCATTTGCGACCAATAAATCGAGTCCTTTACGGATGAGTTTTGACCGCGCATTCGATAGCACATTTTCACTTTCTGCGGCAAATCCGATGACCATACGAGGATAGCCTGTATTCTCGCGTTGTGATTTGACCTCCACCAGAATATCGGCGGTGCGCCCCATCTCTAAGGTGATGGCTTTGCCAGAATCTTCTTTTTTAATTTTTTGCTCGGCGCGTGTTTGGGGCTTAAAATCTGCCACAGCCGCCGCCATGATGAGCAAATCGGCATCGGTGCTATGGCGCAAAATGGCGCGGAGCATATCCTCTGCCGATTCCACATAAATGGCATGAACGCCAATGGGGATGGGCAAATCGGCGGTGGTGACGAGGACGACTTCCCGCGCTCCTGCATCTACGGCGGCTTGGGCAAGGGTGTGACCTTGTTTGCCACTAGAGCGATTGCTCACAAAGCGCACAGGGTCTATGGCTTCACGAGTGCCACCCGCGCTAATGACCACTTTTTGGCTAGAAAGTTCCCCATCACGTCCCAAAATACGGCGGATATGCCCCATCAGGGTGATGGTTTCTGGCAATCTGCCAAGCCCTGTTAATCCAGAGGCAAAACGCCCTTCTTCGGGCGCGATGAGCAACCCGCCACGCTCTAATATGGTGGCAATATTTTGTTGAACGGCGGCGTGCTGATACATACCACTATCCATGGCAGGGGCGATGACGATGGGCGCACGTACCGCTAATGCCGTCACACTGAGCAAATCATCTGCCAGCCCATGTGCAATTTTGGCGATAGTGTTGGCTGTGGCGGGGATAATAGCGAGTAAATCGGCATCTTCCCCCAATCCCACATGGGCGATATGAGTGGGGAGTCCTTCGCCACTATCTGTTTTCCACATATCGGTATAAACAGGTCTGCCCGTCACCGATTGAAACGTGAGGGGGGTGACAAATTTTTGTGCGCCATCGGTGAGGATGACATCCACCAGCGCCCCTGCTTGGGTGAGTTTGCTGGCGAGGTCTACTGCCTTATAACAAGCGATACTGCCTGTTACACCCAAAATGATGTGCTTATCTCTTAAAATGGTGATGTTGGTCATGACTGTTGTCCTTTTCTTGTGTTTTGGGCTTTTGCATCGCCTACATAATATCCAATTTGCGTGATTGCTGTTCTATTCCGCGCACAGCCAATACACCCGCCACGATGGGCAACCATAAAAATCCCACACCCGCAAAAGCGAGTTCCAACAAATAGAGCTGTGTAAAGCCACCGATAACCACCAGTGGCAATCCAAACCCCAATAGTGTCCCTATGGTAAAAACCCCCAATGAGGCGATGAGCCACGATATTTTGGGGATGACAGGCGGGAAATGTGCATCTAAGAGCATTTTACCCTTTGCAGGTCGTCCTGCCCATAATCCGAGCCAACACACCCCGATTAAAATCCCCGTGACGATGATTTCTGCTCCATCATAAATATTGGCGAATCCCTGTAGCATGAATAGCACCGTCAAAATAATGCCCATCACACACCATTCGATGATGTTCATGCGGAGCATGAGGGGGGTATCTGATGGCTGATAGCGATATTTCCATAAAAGAATCCCCCCGCCGATAAATCCCAAAAAGATGACCCCGAATAGTACCATCGCCCCAAATTCTGCGGGGGCGTTTGACCAGTCTTTGAGTTGATAGGCATATCGCGCCCATACCCCCCAATTGAACCCAACCGCGAGGGAAAATCCGACCAACAAGCGCCGATAGCGTTTGATATGACCGCCCATGAGTGCCAAAAATAAGCCCCACATCTCCATCGAGACGAAGGCACTTGCCCCAATGACCCGTGTGAGCAAATGACGCGGAAAATCTACGAGCATGAATGTCGGATTGAGCAATAGCCCGATGAGCAATGCACCGATGCACACCATCAACATGGTCAAATACACATCATTCACCCGATAGCGCACAGCAAGGTCGAGCATAATGGCGCTGATGGCGATATAGCCGATGAGGAGCAATCCCGATTCTGGAATTGCCCGTGAGGTCGGATTTTGCCACAACAAAATATCATTACCAAAGAAGAGCGCCACACCCAATATGACGCGCAAAAGCCAAGCATTTAGGGACATTATCACATCCAAACCATAAAAAATTATCTTTTTGAATATAACACAAAATCCTCTACAATGATGGTGATGGATATAACACAAGGATAGTCGTGTGCAAACCAAACGTATCATTCGTATCACCCTCATTTTATTTTTCATAACAGGTGTTTTTTGTGCGGGGGCAATTGCCATTGGTGCATCTCGCCCCACAACGCGCATCGTGGCACAAATTTATTCATATTCCGAAGATAAACAATATTTAGCCTTGCTTGATATGAACCGCAATTTGCCTATTCAAGTTAATTTTCCTGTGGAATTGCGGAATGCCATCGTAATATCTGATGATGGACGGCGTTTTATTTTGCCCACAGGGGCATTAAATCAAGCCACCTTGTTATTATGGGAGCTACACACAGGTAAAACGGTTGAGCTACCACAAAAATATGTCAATTGTTCGGCGCTGAATTGGCGATGGTTACGCGATAACCGTCATGTGCTGTTTCAATGCAGAGATAACCCCCAAGATGGCACTATCGGCGGGATGTATACCTTCGATTTTGAAACGGGGAATGTATATCCTCTTTATAACAATCCTAGTGTGATTATGCCTCATCAATGGTCGTCAGATAACCGCCGTGTTGCTATCAATGATGATGGAAAAGTGTTTATTGTGGGTGTACAGGGTGATAATTTGACCACCATCACCCCAGAAGGCAGGCGTTTTACCTTTGTAGCATGGTTGCCCGATGGCGAATCGGTATTATTACGAGGACGCTCAACCATTGAACGCTACACCTTCTCTACAGGTGAGCTAGAGGTGATATTAGATGAATTTGAGGTGAATAGTGAGCCTGTCCTCTCCCCAGATGGTGCATGGTTGGCACTTGTGACCAGTGAACGCCGTCCGCGTGCCTATGCGTTTAACCTCGCCACTGCCGAATTGAACCCGCTAGAGACCACAGAACTCAAAATTAATAATGTGGTGTGGGTGGGCTGGTCGCCAGATAGCCAATGGGTGATGATTCGTACCATCATCGAATCCCGTGAGGGCAATTTTTATTATCTTGCCCGCCCAGATGGTGCATTGGTGACGCTACTGGCAGAAAATATAGAAGCCATACCCATTTGGTCAGCCGATAGCACACGGGTGACTTATAGCATTTATGACGAGATGGATAGCACCTATTATTCAGAATTAGCCGTTTGGGATGTCAGCTCATTTTTGCCACCACAACCTGTTTTTCCCTACGGGCAATTTCCCCTATGGTCGCCTGATGACACGGTATTGGTATTTATCGAAAGCCCAAATGCGCTCGGCAGTATCCGCCGTCTGGGATATTATACCGCGCAAGGTGGGGTGCATTTTTTGACCAATGATGATAGTAGTGTTGTGGAGTTCATATTTATCCGATGAAACACCACTATAACACCCAAACCCGCTTTGTTTTGCGCCTTTTTCTGATGGTCATGATTGCCATTGGCATGATGTGTGCGGGTGCGGTGGCGCTTGGCACATTCTATCCGACCCAACTCATTTTGGCGCAAACCTATTCCATTACCCGCGCCACCAGTGGTATAACCCTACTGGATGTAAATCGCAATTTGCCCATCAATTACAGTTTTCCCTCAGAATATCGTGGGCAATTCACCCCATCGGCAGATGGACACCGCGTGATTATTAGCGCAGGGACGATTCAACAACAGTATGCGGTATGGGATATTTTTACAGGGCGAATCATCTATCTTACGGATATTTTCCCCAATTGTTTGGTGGTGAATCCGACATGGTTGCGCGATAGCCGTCATATCATTTTTTCGTGCCAAACGAATATACAAGGCGGTATGATGGGTGGGCTGAATGTCTTGGATTTTGAGACAGGTGATATGAATCTGTTTTATTCACAATCGCAATATGTCACCGATAACCAGTGGTCGCCAAATTTGAATTATGTGGGCATTGATGTGAATAATACCGTGCGGATAATGGGTCTTGATGGAACAAGCGAACAGATTATCACCCCGCCCAACAAATGGCAACGCTTTATCGGTTGGGAAAAAAATGCCGAATCGGTGCTGGTTTATGGGTTAAAGAGTATAGAACGCTATACCTTCGCCACCGATTCATGGGAGGTGTTGCTGGCTGATTTTCAAATTACACAACAACCCGTTTTATCCCCAGATGGCACATGGGTGGCTATTATATCGGGGTTACGCACCCCCCGCCCCTATGTCTTTAACCTGCTCACATCAGAACTGATTGCATTATCATCCTCAGAATTCGATATTAGCGATGTGGATTTGCTCCAATGGTCGCCAGATAGCCAATGGCTGGTGATTCGGTCTGCCCAAATTGACGGTAATATACACTATCTCGCCAAGCCCGATGCGTCGGATATACGCCTTATATCCGAAAATATCGAAGCACCACCCGTATGGTCACCAGATGGTCGTAAAATGAGTTATGAAATATATGCCGTGCGGGGCAATAATTATTTTAGCGATGTGATGGTATGGGATATGCTGTCACCGCCACAAGCAATTATGCGCGATACCCATTCACCCCTATGGTCGCCCGATGGGAATAGCTTGGCATTTATTTTTTATCCGCAACAACAGCAATTATGGGTTGCGGTGAACGGGGGCGATATGCGCCCATTGACTGGTGATGATGTGGTCGTGGCGGGGTTTATATTTGTGAAATGATGATAAAACACAATTTTCAAATCCTATTTATTTTGCGCTTGATAGGGGTGATAAGCCTCATTACGGGGATTTTGTGTGTGCTTGTAGTGGGGATTGGAAATATATTGCCTACTACCATGATAGTTGCCGAAACTCGTTTACCAGAAGTTGATACTTACCTTGTATTGTTTGATGTTCATCGTAATTTATCTATATATTTTTCTCTTCCTGTTCAAAATGCTGGTGAAATCATTCCATCTCCTAATAAACGGCGTTTTATCACAATCACCTATGACATTGATGAAATTAGGTCTTTTGTAGCATGGGATATTTTTACGGGCTATATGATCTACTTGGAGGATATATTTTCCGAATGTAATATCATTGCTCCTAATTGGTCACCAGATAATCGGTATATCACATTTTCTTGTGAATCTGAGCAACAAGGCATATTCATGGAAAAGGTTTATATGCTCGATTTTGAAACAAGCGAGTTAAGCCTCTTATCTTCTTCAGAGGGTTTATATATTGCTTATGCGCGATGGTCGCCAGATTTGAGGCATATTATTTTAGAAACCTCAAATAATAAGCTAACAATCGTAAAGATAGATAGTTTAGAGGAACAAATCATTACGCCAAATGATGAAAAACAAAATTTTCTCTCATGGATAGATAATGGTGCATCAATATTAATTTATGATTCAAAGGCGATAAAAAAATATACTTTTGCAACTAATTCTTGGAGTGTGTTATTAGATGATTTTTCTTTTCAGAAATCACCTGTATTATCTCCGAATGGAGAGTGGATTGCTATTATCTCGAATTGGAGTGCTTATATTTTTCATATACCTACCTATGAATTAGTCATGTTATCATCTTTAGAGTATGAAATTAATCTCGTTGAAGATATTTTTTGGTCTCCTGATAATCAATGGCTATTGATTAGATGTGATGGAGATTATAGCCCCAATAGCAATATTTATTATCTTGTTAAACTTGATACAAGTGTTGTGACAGTATTGGGGGAATATATTCAACTTTTCCCTACATGGGTATTTGATATTCAACTTTGGTCATCAAATAGCGAATGGATATCTTATAACATTTATTCAGCTAATAAACGTTATATAGTCAAGCAAAACGAATTAACTGGGTTATATGAACCTTATCATATTATTAACGGTGACATTCAACAGGCTGAATGGTCTCCGAATAACGATGGATTAGCTTTTATTTATCAAGGAGCTATTCGACAATTAGCATATTGGACACCTTCAAATGAAATAAGATTATTAAACCATCCGACTGAAACTGTTATTAAATTTGGTTTTGTAAAATGATAACACGATTGATTTTGCGACTAGGATTGTTGATAAGCATATTTATAGCGGTAGGGTGCATCATTGCCCTGTCTGTCGGTGGCACAATTCCGACCACACGGGTGGTTGGGTATCTGTCAAATTTACGTGATGAAACCCACGCCTTTGGCATTGCGGATATTAATCGGCGGGTCTTTACCATTGCCCCTGTGCCATTTGAAAGCGACTGGCAGGTCATTTTTTCGCCAGATGGGGAACGCGCCCTCATGACGGTGGATTTTTATGGTCAAGTCGAATTTTATATTCTCGACCTTCGCACGTATGCCGTGACACGTTTCCCGTTGGGCTATAATGTGTGCGCCCCGCCCAGAGAGACCATTCGTTGGTCGCCAAATAGTGATTATGTGTTGTTTCATTGTCGCCCAAATACCATCACATCAGAATTAAACGGGTTGCAGATGTGGTATGTTGATAGCAATACGATTGAACGACTCTATGAACCCCTCGGATTTGAACTTGTGCCATATACTTGGTCGCCCAATGGTGAGTATTTGAGCATTATTAATAATGGGGTGGTGGTCATTATCAATATCGCCACGCGCCAAGTTTTGCGCCCATCCAGCACCGAACAAGCCTATAGCGCCATGCAATGGTCGCCACAGGGGAATCAAGTGGCGCTGACCGCGCAAAATCGGTTATTTATTTATGACCTCTCATCACGCACCACGACCCCCATTTTAGAAGATGTGGATAGTGGGGTTGCCTATTGGTCGCCGAATGGGGAATGGATTGCCACAATTTCGCAAAAAGCAGGCTATTCAACCGTTTATACATGGGATTTGGTGGATGGGCGAGCCTATAAAATGGGGACAGACCGACATCCGATGAATATGTCGGTGGATATACGCTGGTCAGGGGATAGCGAATGGTTGCTTATTCAACAAGATGTGAATCAGGCAGACCGTCTTGCGCCAATATTTTTGACCAGTCGGGATGGTGTGGAAGGGCATCTTATCACCACAGACGGACGGAATCCGCGCTGGATTGGCGATAGCCTCGCCATCACCTACAATGTGAATCAGACCGAGCGCCTCCGCTTTGGGCGCGATTTGGTGAGTGTGATGTTGCCCGATATTCAAGCACAAAATCCCATTCCCCGTTTATGGTCAATGGATGTCCTATCGCATATATGGTTAGATGATGGACGCTTGCTTACATGGCAGAGTATAGACCGCTATGGCGGGACTCGTGCCATCAAAATTAGCCCTGCAAGCGGGGGTCTGGGATGGTCATTATTTCCTGCGACCTATAGTGTCAATCAGGTTGTGGTGTGGCGGTGATTTAAGCAATGAATCTCACCCTTAAATCCACGTAGGGGCATGATATATTATGCCCCTACAGGCATACAACCGCCTGCCGTATCCCCAAAATTTATCTATTTCTGCATAATCCCTTTTGCCCACAAAATGGTCTCTTTCATGCCATCCTCAAACACGATAGTCGGCTCCCATTTGAGTAAGGCGCGGGCTTTGGTAATATCTGCAGATGACACGCGAATATCGCCCGGTTGTGCGGGATGATGTTTGACGGTATAGGTCTCGCGGGAATATCCAAAGGCATTGAGTACCAAATCGCATAACCGATTGACACTAATCGGGCGACCAGTGCCAATATTAATGACTTCGCCATAACTTTGTGGGTTATCAATCGCTTCCACCCATGCCCGTGCGACATCACGCACATGCACAAAATCACGCGATTGTTCGCCATCGGAATGGATATTAATAGGCTCGCCACGCAAGACATTCCCCATAAAAATGGCAAATACCCCTTGATAAGCATTATTCAGACTTTGACGTTCCCCATACACATTGAACATGCGGAATGAGGTCACATTCATCTCAAAATCCAAATCTTTGCGCGTGGCGGTGATATGGGCATAGCGTTCTGCGGCATATTTCGTCACCCCATAATAAGAAACAGGCGCGGGATAGGCAGTTTCTGGTGTGGGGGCAATTTGTGGTGTGCCATAAATGGTCATGGAGCTGGCAAAAAGTAGGCGTGGCACTTTATGAGCAATACATTGCTTGATGATGTTGATTGTCCCCAGTGTGTTCACATTCAAATCGGCTTCTGGGTGCATAAATGATAGGCGAATAGAGGCTTGTCCTGCGATATGCAACACGGCATCAATGCCTGTTTTGAATACCTCTGCCAGCGCGGATTCATCGCGCACATCGCCATGAATAAAGGTGGCGCGGGGATTTACAAAATCGCGCTGTCCTGTGCTTTCGTTATCGAATACGGTCACACGGTTGCCCTGTTCTATCAGCAAATCGGTGATATGACTGCCGATGAAACCCGCCCCGCCTGTGACCAGAATATGTTTAGTCATGAAAAATTTCCTCATTTTTGTGTTATTACAGGTGTATTGAACGCTTTTTCACTATATATTATCCGTTATAGGATATAATGGATGCAATAGGATTTATTCCAAGAATGAGTTGCGAAAGCACATCCAATGACCCAACACTCTAAAATACGGATTTTGCTTGTGGATGACCACGCATGGGTGCATCAAGCCGTGACCACCATTTTGAAAATTGCCCCCGACATTGAATTGATTGGGCAAGCCCAAAATGGGGTAGAAGCCTTACGGTTATGCGAGGAATTACGCCCCGATTTAATTTTGATGGATGTCGTTATGCCTCATATCAACGGCATCGAAGCGACTCGTATCATCCACGAAAAATATGAAATAGTCAAAGTGTTGGTATTATCCAGTTTTCAGGATGATGAGAGTGTTTTGGCGATGTTGGAGAGTGGTGCCATTGGCTATGTGCTAAAAGGGTCACTCACAGGCGATTTGGTGAGTGCCATCCGTACCGCTATGACGGGGGCATCGGTTTTTTCTGCCGAAATTACATCCGTCTTATTAAAATCCACCCACGAAACTTCTCTTGTTGGTCATGATTTTGGACTCACTACACGCGAATTAGAGGTTTTGCGCCTCATGGCAAAAGGCGAAAATAATCCCGAAATTGCCGATAAATTGGTCATCAGTCAATCCACCGTCAAATTTCATATCACCAATATTTTGGATAAAATGCGTGTCGAAACCCGTTCAGAAGCCATCGTTTTGGCGGCAAAAAACAACCTTGTTTGACCATTCATTGAGATTATGACAGTATTTATTTCTTTACCTGTCTAATTAGACAGGTAGCTTCTCATAAAATACTCTCTAATTGGTCAGTTACCCCTCTTTTGACATACGAATACACTAAATAAAATCATTGAATTAAAGGGATTTTTATGTTGGAATTTGGATTACCCTTAGTGTTCTATCTCATATCTTTTTTTGTCTCTGTTGTGATTGGGGTGTATACCTTTCAGAATCGGCAAATACGCGGTGTATTGACCTTTTCACTATATGCGTTTTGTCAGGCACAATGGACATTGGGATATATATTCGAGTTAATCGCTTCCACACTCCAAGAGAAGATTTTTTGGGATAATTTTCAATATCTTGGCTCGTTTTTAGTCCCTGTCAATATTTTTGTCTTTGCCCTTACCTATACCACCAAAATTTCGATGAAGCGGATTGTTCAATTATCGCTAGGGCTATCACTTTTCCCACTTATCGGCACACTATTGGCATTCACCAATGAATCACATGGATTGGTAGCCTCTAATTACGAAATCATTGCCAACAACCCTTTTAACATTTTGCATTACGATTTTGGGGATATGCTAGGGGTACTCGCCATCTATTCGTATGTGTTGAGTTTTGCGGGAATATTTCTGCTATTCCGCCACAATAGCAAAGTGACAGGTTTATTTCGTATTCAATTATGGCTCATCATTATTGGCTTAGTTATTCCATTGGTGAGTAGTTTTTCTTTTATTTTTGATATTACGCTCAATGGACAACGTGATTTTCAGCCCATCACCTTTGGGTTAGGTAATATTTTCATCGCCATTGGCTTATTCCGTTATAAAATTTTCAATCTTGTCCCAGTTGCCCGTGAGCGAGTTTTGCAGTCAATGAATGATGCGGTCATTATCGTGGATAATGACCAACGCATTATGGATATTAACCCCATCGCCAAAGAGATGCTCTTTAAGGGTGTTTCCCCATTGGGAAAATTTGTTAATGAATCGCTCCTATGGCTTGCACCGCATATCACCACCACTAATATCGAAACCGAATTACAAATTTGGGATGGCGATAAGCGCACCTATTATGAGTTGATGACCAATGAAATTTTAGATGACAATCAAAAACGGTCTGGTTCGCTCATCCTGATTCGAGATGTCACCGATAAAGCATTGGCACTTCGCGCTATTGAGGATGCTCGTTTTCAGGCAGAATTACTCGCCGATATTAGCGATGCGATGAATAGCGCCCAATCTGAAGATGATTTGCTCATCGCTTTTAGCGCCGTTGTGGTTCAATATTTGCCCTCACGCACAGCCTTGATGTATGTGGATTATGAAGATGAAACTGTCGTCCAATTACGGACAGTGGCACTTCAAGACGAACATGGCGAAAATTTGCCTATCGAAAGCATGTCTGCATTAATGAATTTTACGCCAGAACAATTTCCGTTGGTCAATAAACTTTTGAATACCGATACCCCGCTTTACATCGAAAATATCTATAAAACAGACCTGTTTGGCGAAATTGAACTCAATGTGATGAATCGGGCGGGGTATAAGGCAATCATTATCGCCCCACTACGTACCCAAGAGCGCCATGAAGCATTTTTGGTGATTAATTGGGATAATTACCAAGTTTTTCCACAACCCCTTCGCACCATGATAGAATTGCTCGCCCCACGTCTTGCAGAAAATATCACTGCCCGTCGTGCCTCTTTACAAGTCGAAGAAGCCCAACGCGAGACCGAATTATTTTATCGCCTTAGCCAAGCCATCAATGCCACTGTCACCTATACCCAAATTTTAGATGCGTTTGCCGATGTGTTTGGTCCATTCAATTTTAATACGGTGTTGATGGTGGCAGAAAATTATGATTTTGCCACCGCCAAAAATGGCAGAGTAGTTGCCACCTTGCAGGCAAGCGAAAAGACCGCCGTTGCCGTGGATATACTCGTGCCACTGTTACGCACCCAAACGTATGAAAATCGTCTTTTGCATATCGAAGACACCGAGAATTCGCCTCTGGTGGATGATGAAGATTCACAAATGTATAAAGCATTTGGGATACAATCTCTCCTCATTACCGATTGTGTGTTGGGGAATCGTGCTATTGGGCGGTTAAATTTTTCGACATCCACACTACATCGCTTTACGGCATTTGAACAACGCCTCATTCGTGGGTTAAGTGACCTCACCGCCGCCGCCATTGAACGGTCTTGGTTATACCTTCAAGCGCAAGATGCCCAAAAAGAAACTGAATTATTTTATCGCCTCAGCCAATCTATCAATGCAACACTGACCCATACCCAAATTTTGGATGCGTTTGCCGATGTTTTTGGTCCGTTTAACTTCGTAACTAATTTAATAGTGGCAGAAAATTATGATTTTGCCACCGCCAGCTATGCTAAGGTCGTGGCTGTTCTTGGTAAAGGAGAAAAAACCTCTCGTGCATTGGATACCATCATCCCCCGTTGGAATCCGCATACAGGCATAGACCGCATCATTCAAATTAACAACATTGATGAGTATACCCTCGCGCATCCGGGCGAAGCTGATGTGTATGCCAATACGGGCATGAAAGCCTTGTTGGGGATAGATTGTGTGTTAGGAAATCGCATCATCGGGCGTATCGGATTTGCGAGTAATGTCCCTTACAATTTCACCGAGTTTGATAGACGGCTTATCGGCGGATTGGCAGACCTCATCGCGGCGGCGTTGGAACGCGCACGACTCTATCAAGAGCAAGTGCAAATTGCCGAACAGCTCCGCGCCGTTGACCAAATGAAAAGTCAATTTCTCGCCAGCATGAGTCATGAACTCCGTACACCATTGAATGCCATCCTCAATTTTACCGAATTTGTATCGCTTGGCATGTTGGGGCAGGTGAATGATAAACAAAAAGACGCGCTCGGAAAATCATTAGATAGTGCAAAACACCTATTGGCACTTATTAATGATGTACTCGATATGACCAAAATTGAGGCGGGAATGATGAAATTATTCATTGAGGACAATATAGACCTCACCCAAGAATTAAATACGATTCTCGCCACCAGCAAAACCTTATTACACGATAAACCAGTTGTATTGATACAAGATATAGACCCCGATTTGCCTCGTTTGGTGGGGGATAAACGCCGTATTCGTCAAATTTTGCTCAATTTAATGTCGAATGCGTGCAAATTTACCGAGAAAGGCAGTATTACCCTCAGTGTGAAAAAACGTCATGACGAATTGCTCTTCGCCGTCATAGATACAGGACCTGGCATTGCCCCACAAGACCAAGATGTTATCTTTGAGCCATTCCGCCAAACCGAACATGGTATAAAACATGCAGGTGGTACTGGCTTGGGATTGCCCATCACTAAAAAATTAGTTGAGGCGCACGGGGGCAAGTTATGGCTCGAAAGTGACAAAGGACAAGGGGCGAGTTTTTATTTAACCCTACCGATTCATTCCGAAACGCTTATCAGTGAGATGCAATTATCACTCGCATAAATGGTTATCTAGGAGAGTATGAACGTGATGGAACAGCACTATTTATATGTCGAAGACGACCCTATGAGTCGTGAAATTATGCGAATCATCATCGAAAATGGCGTTGGGTCGCCTAATTTGACCGTTTTTGAAGATAGCACCGACTTTTTAGGGCGTGTGGGGCGGTTGAATAACCCACCGACAATAATTTTATTGGATATTCATGTCACCCCTTATGATGGGTTTCAGATGCTGGCGATGCTTCGGCAAAGCGACCAATTTTCCACCACAAAAATCATCGCCCTAACCGCGAGTGTGATGAATGAAGAAGTAGAACAATTACGCGAGGCGGGGTTTGATGGGGCAATTGCCAAGCCATTGAGCATTCAGACCTTTCCGCAATTGCTCAAACAAGTAGAAAACGGCGAAACCATTTGGCATATCAGCTAAATGGATTGTGGACGCGATAATGGGAGTTAGTTTTTTAATACAGTGTATTTTTTGTGGCTGACATACGAGGCTAAAGCCTCTAGTACAGCCATTACACCACCTAAACGGGTAGGAGTGTAATGGCTGATTAGCACGCAAGTGCGTATGTCAGCCACAGAATAAGAAAATATTTTACACCGTCTTTATTGACTAAAAACCATTATGCCGTCCAATTATATAACCAATGACGGTGCATATAGAGGATAACCATGAGCCTAGACGGTAAAACAATTTTTTATATCGAAGACGACCCCAATAACCGCGATGTGGTGCAGATGATTGTCGAATCTGCGGGGGCAAAAATCGAATTTGACCGATGGGGATTTCCAGAACTCATTATCTCCAAAATTCGGGCGGCACATCCCGACCTCATCTTGCTAGATTTGATGTTTCCCGCCAATGTGAGTGGGTATGATGTGTTCGATGTCATCCATCAATTCCCTGCATTTAAGAATATCCCTGTGGTGGCAATATCGGCATCAGACCCCACCTTAGAAATTCCCAAAACACGCGCACGCGGATTTTCTGGATTCATCAGCAAGCCAATCAACATTCACTCATTCAACACCCAATTGGCACAGATTTTAGATGGTCAAGAAATTTGGGAATAATTTTTATTTTCTACCACCAAAAAGGAAATATACATGACAATGCCACACGCACTCATCATTGATGATAACAAGACCAATATTGAAGTTTTAACCATGATGCTGGCACAGCAAGGGGTAGATTTTACATCTACCCAATTCGTCACCAACTTAGATGAACTGCTCTCAACTATAGAAAAAATTGACATCATCTTTTTAGATTTGGAATTGCCCAATCAAGACGGATTTGAGATTTTATCGCACCTCAAGACCAAGCCAGAATTGGCAAATGTCCCGATTGTGGCATATACCGTCCATAACAGCGAAATAGATTCTGCCCGCAAAGCCGGATTTCATAGCTTTTTGGGCAAACCGTTGAGTTTGAGCAAATTTCCAGAGCAATTACAAAAAATTCTCTCTGGCACACCTGTGTGGGAAGTTTAATCGCCTATTAATTCAATGGTTAGCGTATATTCTGTTGGAATGGTGGTAACAGGGGCGATAGGGGATATGGCTATCACCACCGATTCTGTCAATGGGTCTAACTCTATGGAGGGCGTTTCCCAATGCGGTAAAAACCACCGTGTAACATATACATCATTCGGTAGGCGCTGAACCACTTGCACCCACGCCTGCTGTGGTATTTGATTTGTCACCCAAACCCACCCCTCGCTCGTCCATCCGCCGTTATCTGCTTCAAAATCGGAAAAATACCCAATTTCTGGAATGGCAACATCATCCAACACCATCCCCGCATAATTGATGGCATCATCGGTGAGCAATTCAAAGCTGATGATGACCTTTTTGCCAACATACGCATCCAAAATAACCGATTCTTTTATCCAGCTCCAACTAGAGAAGCTATAGCCTGCTGTGCCGTATAAATTCCCCAAGCCGTTATCGGTGGTCATGCTATCGGTTTGAATGGTCTGCCATGTTGCGCCATTATCATCGCTGATGAGGACATAGCCATAATCCCATTCTTCTTCTAATGCCACCCATATCTGATAGGTGAGCGTGGCAGCGGTGGCGGTGGTGAGGTCAAACTCACGATATAAACGGGTGTGGCTAATATCGCCACGGTTGCTATACCAAAATTTTTCGCCACTGGTGGGTTCTGCTTGCACCAATGGGGCAGTTTCTGGCAAGGTGACCTGAATATCCAGTGACGATACGCCTTCTAAATCGTCTATCTCATAATAATCGGTGGCATATTGCGCGAGTTGGCGCGTGGTCTCCATCCGTGACCCGTTTAGTTGGCGTGTGGCAACAGGTATAAGCGGGATTCGGCTGGTATAACCAAAACTTGGCTGCATCTCCACATCTTGGATGAGGTTGGCAATCACCCAATCAGAGAAAAATTCTTCTTCTGTTAACGCTCCAAATCTCACTGTCACTTCATTTACCCCAAACATGCCATTTTTGGGATTTTCGGATAAGGCTTTTATTGCCTCAATGCCAAATTGGTCATAGAGGTAGGTGAGGAATAAAAATCCCGCTCCATATTCCGATAGGCGATTTTGCGCGATGCCAAATGTGGTCAATTGGGTATCTGGATTGGTCAAAAATGCCTCTGGATAGCGTCCTGCCGCCTCATAGCCCAAATAGCCCTCGGTGAAGGTCGAAAATCCTTCATTAAGCCATGCGTCCTCATTGGGCGTGGTATTGGCGCGAATCATGTGCTGAAATTCGTGTGCGAGTGTGCTACGCAAAAATTCGCTGTTCACATCTTGAATATTGGATAAATTGACAAAAAACATCTCACGAGCGTTGGAATGTGCCAAAATATCTTCTGGATAATTATGCCGACGGGCAAAATAAGCGGCAGAACTCGCGCCGAGTCCGCGTGCAAATAGAACATGCAGGCGCGGGTCGCCATCTACCCCTGGGATGGGTTCTGTCCCCCAAATATCACGGACTTGGGCATAAATATCACTATCAAACGAGTTTGCTAAATTTTGCAGGTCATCTTCATTCACATCCTCGCGTGATTCCACCCAGAAATAGGCATATTGCCCCACTGCTTCCAATGTGGCGGTCAAACTGCGGGTGGTATTGCCATTGTTATCCGATACCCAAAATTCATCGCGGTCGCCCCGTTCAAATGCGGTGATTTCGGTGGGGGCGGATTCTATGCCATAAAACCGATAGGCAAGGGCGATAGGGTCATTTTGGGGGATGATTGCCTCTTGCAATGCGATAAGGGTCTCTTCTGGTGAATTGAGTGGGGCTTCTTGTGCTGATAGGGGTGCGAGGGTTAATAACAATAAAAGCATCAGAATGAATAATGTTCCGTTTTTAACCTCACCCCTAAATCCCCTCTCCAGTCTGGAGAGGGGACTTTTCTTTTTTGATAAAATGATTGTTTCCTCTTTTCCATTGAGGGGAGATAGATTGAGGGTAAGGTTGTTATTATTCATTATCCATGGGGTTACTTTGCTGTGTTTCATCAGTCCATCCTTCCAAATTGGGTGGGGGGGGAGCAATTGAAAAAATATTGTGTTCTGTTGGCACTTCGATTATACGCTCAGTAATGGGTTGTGTGGGCGTTTTTGGTGATATATAGGTAAATCCGCGTTCCGTTGATGTGCTGGTCGGATGGGTCGGTGGATTGAGAAAATTTGGTGGTGACATGATGGGTTCTGGGCGCATCACTGTGACCACTTGGCAGACTTCGGTGAGGGCTTGTTGAATATCCCCGCGCAACCGTTTGCGGAATTGGCGATAGGTCTCGGTGTTATTTTGCCCATTGAGGGTGAAAGTATAACTCTCATGCAGGGTGCGCCCCACGATAATCATATCAGGATCCCATTGGTCAAGGAGCGCGGGCATCCCTTGATGACATTCGTGCAATTCAAACACGATACGCACCTCGCCATGCGTGCCTTGTAGCCGAATATCCAGCGCAATCGAAAGCAATGCCGTTTTGGGGGTGAGTCGTTTTTTGAATTGTTTATCCATCCATTTGGCGATGGGCGCAACCCGCCGTGAAATTTGTTTGGGTTTGAGTGTTGCCCCACGATGCGCCGTCCGATTGAGCCGTTTGACCCATCGTTGCGATGATAACACCTGACTGCGCGTGATTCTGCCATACATATCGTATTGCATCATGCGGAGGGCGGTGATTTTCCAGCCATCCAAATAACGCCCATTCATCCCCAAGAGCAATTTACGGGCATGGTATGTCCCTGGACGACACGGATATTGCACGCTGTTATTTTGGGCGTGTTGTTGCCATAACTGCCTACGCCCAATGGTGCTATTGCGGTCATATTGGCTAACGGTGCTATAAGGCGGTTTATAACTGCCAAATAGGGGTGTTTTGCGAAATAATACGCGAAAAATGAGCGATACGATGAAGAGGAGCAACAACACCCCTAGCAAAATCCCCGCAAAAAGCACCCGTTGATTGCTATCATTGAGGTCAATATCAATGTTGAGTAGGGGAATACGAATCACCCCATCAGCGAGGGGGGATTGGGTTGGGGTTATGGTGGATGAGGCTGGTGTGCCGATGGGGGCTGGGTTTTGATTGCCATCATACAGGGGAACACTGACGCTAAATGTGGTGGTGTTATCCAGTAGGGTTGCTTGTAATTCTTCTGCGAGCAAAACGCGCACCCCCAACGGGGTTTGTTCGCCTGCGGGCAAATCACGCACAGCAAAGGTGAGGATGACCTCACGCACCTCGCTAAAACGAAGTGCTGTGAGGGGATTTTGTGCAAGGATGGTGTTGGGTGTGGCGACTGGATACAGTTGCACCGTCGCTTGGGCGGTGGCATCTCCGCCGATATTTAATACGGCTACATTCACCGTAAAGGTCGCCTCATCTGCGGATAATTGCGCGTTAGATAGCACCCGTATTTGATAATTGGGTGGGTTAGATGATTGGGCATGAACGGATAGTGTGGGAAAAAGCCACAAAATCAATACGAGGATGAGTGCGAATTTTCTAGTGAACATGGCGTTCTGCTAAACTTTCGTTATAGAAACAATCTGATTTCTTTCACTATAACGCGGAAACCCATTTGTTTCCAAGTCGCTTACGCTACGATTGGCAGTCTTTTGGTCTATTCCTGCGTTATGGCACAAGAATCCCGCCGACACCAATTTGCAATTCGCCATCGCCCTCTGCCGTACTCACCAATAAACGCCCTTCTGTTTGTTCCTCATCTCCAAAAATAGCGATGCTCACCCACCACTCGCCTTCACTCGCATTTTCTGGCAATGGAATCACCACCATATCCCCCAATGGGGTCTCATTGGGCAACCAACAGGTGGTCGGGTAACGCATATCTTTTTCGGGATTATCATCATTGACAACAAATTCACCCGGTTGCCAAATGACCATATCCCCCGCGACACCCTCTGGACTCACAGGCGTTGCGCCAAACCACAACACATCATATATCGGTTGGTCGCTCCTCCAATTGAGCCACAAAATGAGCGCGTTTTGGTCGGCATCATATTCGCCCCGCCATCCCGTGAGATGAAAAGTTGCGTTATCGGTTGTACGGGTAAAACTCGCATTAATCGGTGTCACATCGGCAATTGCTTCTGGACGGGTAGCAGGCAAGGGGAGTTCTGTGTTAAATACGCTCAAATGACTGGCGAGTAAAATCACACTCAGGGCTTGTACCCAATTCACAACCCACCACGAATCTTGTAGGTTGAGGTGGCGTTCTTTGGGATTATTGACCAACCGTGTGATGCCATCATAGGCAACCAGCAGTAAAAACGGGGTCATCCAAGACCACACACGCGCTGTTTCGCCCCGTGCGGTATTGCTGATGGTCGTGATGAGGACTGTGAGCCATAACGCCCCATTGAGCAATAAAATGGGCGGGATAGCCCCTCTTTCACGGGTGCGAAGCCCTCTAAATAACCCATATAGGCTGAGGAGCGCCCACATAACCCCTGCGAATAACACCCAATCCCAAACGTGCATGACCAACCAGAACCAGTAATTGCGTGGGAGTTCCAAATGGTCATTGAGCGCCACATTCAAAATCTCAAATGGCGTTTCGCGGGTGATGAGCCAATAGACGCCCCAAATAGTGAACATGCCAATTCCAAAGACAATGCCGACCAATTCTGCATGGAGCAGGCGCGAGGATTTGATTGGTTTTTTGCCCCAAAAAGCCGTCATGAGGGTATATAGCCCAAAAAGCAAAAACATCGGCATAAAGGCAAAATTGATAAAACTGCCAATGCCCGCTAACAAGCCACTGAGATATAAATAACCGAGTGTGCGCCTGCGCCGAATCCCGTGAATTGCCCCGTAGGTGATGCCCAAGTGCAAAAAGAAAAAACTGGTGATGGCGATGAAGGGATACAAGCTATTCCACGACCCCGCCCATAATGCCATACTTGGCACCAATGCCCATGCGATGATGATACGGCGTGCCACATCATCAGAAAAGAAGGTCTTGGCGGTCGCATATAGGGGGATGACGATAAATCCCGCCCAGAGTGGCATGGTGATGCCAAACCACGCAGTAGCCCATTCCGCAGGGGTATAATCGGTGAAAAAATAGACATGACATTGATAAGGGAATAATGGGGCGCGGAGTGCCTCTGATACGGACGGCAAATTATTGAAAATTCCCTCTAAAAAGCCATACCATAAAGGCGCACCGGGGGGACTAAGTGCCACATGACGCGGTAAATTGGGCATGAGCATTGACCAATCGCGCCACATATCGCTAGACCAATCTATCAACGCCCCAACTGCATGAGGGGCAGTTGCCCCAGGGGATAAAGTGCGGACGAGCATGGTGAATAAGGCATCGCCATCGCGCAAATAGGCAGTCCCAAAGGCGATGATGCTAGACCCAATGATTACCCCGCCAAACAACAGCCATAAACGCCGTCTTTGTAATTGCCAAATGATGACCAAATAGCCCAGCACTAATAATGCCAATACAAGGACGCGCAAAAGTGGCACCCTGCCATAGCCCCAGCGCCATCCAAAACCACCCCGTAGCCATTCACTCAAATCGAGCGAAATAGCTAATATGACCCCCACCGAGATGAAGGTCATAATCATAAATGAGCGTCCGCGCTTGCTCTCTATGTGTTCCATAACCGAGTTAGTTCACAAACCGATATTTGATAAGCGTCCATAAGGCTTTGGGGGCATCGTGCCATTTAATCTTTTTGCCCTCATCCCATTCGCGTCCATTATATGAAATGGGTACTTCATAAATGCGGATACGCTTCTTGAGGACTTTGGCGGTAAATTCGGGTTCAAATTCAAATCCACGCGCATTAATTTTCATATCTGTGGCGACTTCGCGCAAAAACACCTTATAACAGGTTTCCATATCGCTCAAAATGGCGTTATACAATACATTGGTAGCAAGCGTGAGCAGTTTATTGGCAATCATATTCCAAAAGTTCATTGCCTTGCGTGGACCGCCCAAAAAGCGTGAGCCATAAACGACTTTGGCGATGCCTTCTTCGAGGGGTTTGAGCAAAACGGGATAATCACGCGGGTCATATTCCTCATCGGCATCTTGGATGAGGATGACATCACACCGCGCCGCCTTAAATCCAGTGACGAGCGCCGCGCCTTTACCCTGATTTTTATCGTGATATAAAATTTCGAGGTCATCATTTAATGGGTCTTGTTTGAGACGGTGTAAAATCTCACGGCTTTTATCGGTAGAGCCATCATCCACAATGATGATTTGGTCGGCTAAATTGACGGCACGCACCCGTTCAATCACGTTTTCAATGAAATGTTCCTCATTGTAGCAGGGGATAACCACCGTTAAAGTGAGTTTTTTGCTCCCCGGTCTGGCGAGGCTTGGGGCGTGTGATGTGTTTTCTTGCATAGAAAAATCCTCAAAATAAGTGCTATTCAATGAATTGGACGATTATAGCATGAATTTGAGGGGTGTTAATATCCATCCCCGCCGAGAGCCGTCCCGCCTGTTAATTCTTTGATAATTGCCACCCCCGCGCTCACACCGAGTCGGGTTGCGCCTGCCTCTATCATGGCGAGTGCTGTCGCAAGGTTGCGGATGCCACCACTGGCTTTTACGCCCATATCTGCGCCCACTGTTTGACGCATGAGGCGAATATCTTCAACCGTTGCGCCACCCGTAGAAAATCCGGTGCTGGTTTTGACAAAATCTGCCCCTGCATCCACACAAACCCGACACGCCACCACTTTTTCTTGGTCGGTGAGCAGGCATGTCTCTAAAATCACCTTACAAATTGCCCCTCTCAGTTGACATTCTGCTACGATGGACGAAATATCATGATGTACCGCGCTGATATTGTCGGCTTTGAGTTCCCCCACAGATAGCACCATATCAATTTCGGTAGCGCCACCCTCCAACGCGAGTTTTGCCTCGTATGCTTTGGCGGTTGGGTGCATTGCCCCTAGTGGAAATCCGACCACTGTACACACTTTAACGGCGCTTCCCGCCAATTTTTCTGTGGCAAGTGGCACATAAACCCCATTGACACAAACAGAGGCAAATCCGTATTGAATTGCCTCTGCACAGAGTACCTCAATTTGTTCGGGCATGGCTTCTGGCTTGAGTAGGGTATGGTCAATCATGCCCGCGAGGGTTTTTGCATCTATCATCATTTCATGTCATCCACATTCACTTGCACATAGCTCCCCAGACGGATGAGCCGATTGATATAGGGGTTGCGGATGACGGGCATTCTCATGCGTTCATCACCGCGCACGAGGGTGAGGTGATACACCGAAATCGAGCGCAATCCCGCAAAAAAACGGTCTTCCACGCCGACTTCACGTTCAATTTCCCAACCTTGTGTGAGGAGTGTGACCAGTGCATCGCCCCCTGCGTAGCGTTCTGAATCGGGGTGCCAATGTTGGGTGACATCAAAATAATCCATGTGGTAATTAGAAGAATTATTGTTCATTTTATCGCTCCAAAAAATAATAAATCGGTCTTTTTCTTTGATTGTAACCGACTATTTTATGGGGCGCAAATTCCTTATGATTTGCCATCTTCTTCTAGCATCACATCCCAAAAACCTTGATGACCGCGTAACGTAGCTATTTGGGGAACAAAGATATTGATAGCCGAAATTACCATATCTGGCACAAGGTCAGGCGGTGGGTCAACTTCTGGCGGGTCAATAGCGATACCGAGTATGTCTTTGCATAAGACTTGCTCTTGCGCCTCATCATAATATAAATCAGGCACAAGTTTCATAGCATCGCCAATTTTCATACCCACTGTGATTTTATCGAATAATTTTCCAGTATAGCCTTCTAAAGCAACCAAATGAAAAATTTTACCATTTCTGACATCCACACTGACATAAATAGAGCTATTTTCTAGTGTATACCTTACTTGAAATGGCGAAACCAGCGTATATATTTCAGGTTTAAGAAGGGATTGGTGTTTAATCATTTCTTGTAAATCGGCTTGAATGATTTTTTCACCCAAATTTATTCCACCTAGACTTTTAGCAGGGATAATCGGTTCATCTAGCCGTAAAATACGCAAGTTAGACACCTTCACCTTTCTATTTTTTCTTGAGTGAAAAATCGCGTTTTTAATTGTAATAGGTTTCCACCTTGTTCACTCCACAATTTAGCGCCCTGTGTATATCCAACAGATTTATCTAATCTTAAACCATTTGGGTTTCCAACATCTACCCACATCGGATAATGCAGTAATTTTTTCAGTGGTTTGGCAATGGCTTTATATAAAATTGGTATATCAAGATTCACATCATCTAACCAAGCAGATTTCGCCCCAAAATAGCTCATTTCCAAATCATTACCTTCTATTGTTGGGAGTGTGAATATCACACATCCATATCGTATCGGGTTATTTAATGCCTCATAAGCCTCTTCGTCATTTAATCGTTTGGGGGTTAAATAAATGCTATCCACATCTGTTAAATAATGGGAAAGTTCTTGTGATTGTTGAAAAGTGACTTGGCGAGCTTGTTTCCCAAAACCAATTTCTATACGGGTAATGACACGCAGTACGGCATTTAACTGGAATTGTGACATGATAGAACCAAGAAACGAAATACTTTCATCTGGCATCATGAAAAATTGTTTATTCGCCATTTTGCAATCTTTAACCTATGCACCAATCCCAATCAATATCTAACCCTTCAATCTGATAGCCAACTGTTTCCTCATCATCAGCGAAATTATCATACACAATCTTTCCCTCTTGTGGCTTATCATCAAGTGGTTGATTTGAAAAAAAGATAAGAAAGGCTTTGGTATTTTCTGAAAATGGCTCAATCAAAATATACCAGCCTTTGTATTCCCCATTTTTAATGATGCCTTGTGTGTTAATTTTGAAGTCCATTGACCTAATTTTCACTTTTCCAATCCCAATCAATATGCCAATCTTCTATATGCAAAAGAAGTGATGGTATGTTTTGAGCAAATGAATCATAACCAATAGCTTTAGCTTCTAGTTCTTTTGGCAATTCACCTTTTTTGAAACTTGGATAATTACAGATTAAAATGAGGAACATCTCATCCTCTTGCTCATAAGGCTCAATAAGGACATACCAATCCTTGTATTGCCCCTGTGTTATTTTGCCTATCTGATTAATCAAAAATTTGTCCATATAAATTTTTATCTCACTGAACAACCATCATCTTATCATTGTAACCCATTACGGACATTCATCCCCGTGCTATAATAATCGCTCATACACAAACAACCTTTTTAGGAGAAATTTTCGTGGCACAAACAATCCTCATCAAAGACATTGCTCAATACGATGGGCAAGAAATCACCCTGCGCGGGTGGGTTTATGACCGCACAGGCAAGGGTAAATTGGAATTTATCAAACTGCGCGATGGTTCTGGCATCGCCCAATGTGTGGTGTTCAAAAATGATGTATCAGAAGACGATTTTGAACTCGCCCGCAAATTGACCCAAGAATCATCCATCAGCATCACGGGGACTGTCCGCAAAGATGACCGCGCCCCCGGATATCCGGGTGGGTATGAGGTGGGTGTCAAATCCATATCCCTCATCCAATTGGCACAAGAATATCCCATCACCCCCAAAGAACACGGCGTGGAATTTTTGATGGATAACCGCCATTTGTGGTTGCGTTCATCGCGCCAATGGGCAATTTTACGCATCCGCGCCACCATTATCCGTTCTATGCGGAATTGGTTGGATGATAATGGCTATTTGTTGGTAGATACCCCCATCATCACCCCATCAGCAGGGGAAGATACCACCTCGCTATTCGAGATTGATTATCACGGTGAACCTGCCTATCTCGCACAAACGGGGCAATTGTATAACGAAGCTAATATGATGGCATTCGGCAAAGTGTATTGCTTTGGTCCGACTTTCCGCGCCGAAAAATCGAAAACCCGCCGTCATTTAGCCGAATTTTGGATGCTAGAGCCAGAAATTGCCTTCTGCTCACTCGAAGAATTGATGGATGTCGAAGAAAACATGGTGCGCTATACGGTGTCGCAAGTGCTGGAAAAGCACGCGGGTGAATTGGCAATTTTAGAACGCGATTTGACCAAATTGGCGAATGTGAAATCCCCATTTGCGCGGATTAGCTATGATGAAGCGGTGCAACGCCTCCAAGCCCATTATGAGTCTCTGTCAGATGATGATGAACTCAAACCACAACTCAAAATGACATGGGGCGAAGATTTTGGTAGCCCACACGAAACCGCGCTTACCCAAATGTTTGATACGCCCGTGTTCGTCTATCACTATCCCACCGCCGTCAAAGCCTTTTATATGCAACCCGTAGAAGGTCGCCCAGAGGTGTGTCGCAGTGTGGATTTGCTCGCGCCAGAAGGCTATGGCGAAATTATCGGCGGGAGTGAACGCATTTATGACCATGACCTGCTGGAAAAACGCATCGCAGACCAAAAATTGCCCGCAGAAAATTACACATGGTATATGGATTTACGCAAATTCGGGAGCGTCCCTCACGCGGGTTTCGGTTTGGGGATAGAACGCACTGTGGCGTGGTTGTGTGGCTTGCCTCATATCCGCGAAACGATTCCCTATGCCCGTATGTTGAGCCGTAAGACCCCATGATAATTGTGGGTATTTACCAGTTATAATCCGTAAGGGCGCAACATGTTGCGCCCTTACAATTCACATATAGGATATATGGACATAATCTATTCATGCCTCATTTGTCATATAAAACCATAGAAGGACACCCCTATGTTTCGCAAAAAACGTTTTTGGCTTGGTATTGGTATCAGCGTTGTCGTCAGTAGCTTTTTGCTCTATTTGGTTATGCGTGATATTCAGTGGGAAGAAGCCCTAAAAGCCATTGGTAGCCTAGAATTTGGCAATGTCCTCATCGCTTTTGGCATGATTACGCTCGGATTGGGTGCGCGTGGGTTGCGCTGGCATTATATCCATTGTGGACAACTCCCCCTCAAGCGTAGCCTCAATTTGACCAGTGTGGCGTTTTTTGTGAATAACCTGTTGCCATTTCGGGCAGGGGATTTGGTGCGTGTGGAAGGCGCGGCGCATGGGAATCCGCGTATTCCGCGCTCGACAGGCTTGAGCCTTGTGGTCGTTGAGCGCCTCCTCGACTTTTTGGCATTGGTGGTATTAATTGCCCTCACGCTCACAGGATTGACCACCGTCCCGCCCGATATTCAATCGGTGATGGGACTTATCACCATTGCCTCTATCCTCGCTAGTATTGGCTTGGTGCTGATGGTGACCATTTTCCAAAATTTGACACGAAACATCGTGATAGGACTATCAGACCGCATCGCTATCCTCAAAAAATTAAATGCGGTGCGGATTTTAGATAATGTCCTGCTCGGATTCGCCATGATTCGCCGCCCTAAATTTTTTGCGTTGGTGATGTTTTGGAATGTGATGGCATGGGCATGTTTGGTCGTAGCATATTATTTCCTCATCACCGCACTTTTCCCAAATGCGACATGGGCAGAAGCGACATTATTTGTGGTGGCGGCGGCATTGGCAATTATCATCCCCACAACGATAGCGAGTGTGGGTGCGATTGAGGGGAGCGCCATCCTCGCAATGACCAGTCAGGGGTATTCCAGCGAGGCAGGCTTGGCATTAGGACTCACGTTGCATCTCATCACCCTATTGAGCTACACCGCCCCCGGATTATATGGCATTTGGGCAGAAACCCTCACCGTAAGCGGTATTTTGGAGGTCGCAGAAGGGCATGTGGAAGAAATAGAGGATACTTCAGATGCAATTTGATGAAACAAACTGGTTTACTGAATTAAAGAGGTTTTGTGATACTTATAATATCCCTATAAATCATCTACATGAGGTCTTAAAAGACCCAAAAGTTATTCCAATGATTAGAGGGAAAGCCTTTGAATTTACGGTTTTATCCACATTACAACATATACTCACCAATCGTTTTCAAGTGACTAAAAAGATGGTCAATCCTCAATTGGGGTATCATGATGAAGATGTGGCAGTTATAGATATGCAACAAAATCATCGTTTTATTGTTGAATGTAAATTAGCAAAAAAGGGGAGTTACACTTATTTCCCAAAACAAAAACTACATCGCATTGAAGTGAAATGTATGCGTAGCCGAACACTCGGAAAAGAAATGCAAGAACGGTTAGCACCCATTTTAGGTGTTTTGGTTGACCAATTAGGCATTCATAGTGACCAATATCGTGTAGCAGATTTTGATATTGTTATCACATCCATTGGAAATTCTTTTTACGAAACAGATGAAAATGGGTTGTTTATTTGGAAACCGAGTATCGAAGGAGAACAATTCTTACAGGGATTAGGTTATCAAGATGGTGATATACAAAACTTTGCATTTAATAAACTTTATATTGCACGCTCACAAGATTTAGTCCCTCAAGATGCCAAAAATAATGGCGAAGGAATTAAATGTTCTCGTGCAAAATGTCAAAATCAGTATGGTTGTGGATTTATTCCCAATTACCCCAAAATATTTTTTTCTGATAATTCACTCAAACCAAATGCCCCATGGTATGACATAAAAGATGCCGAAGCCCTATTTTCATCATCTATTCCTTATTCCCAAAGAGGTAATTGAACCATAGCAGGTGCATGGATACTTGATTTATCTGATTGATAATTTGTGATGAACAATTCTTGTCCTCTATATCGCTTGCCTTTGGTAGATGATTTTTCTTTTTGGTCATCTGTGCGATTGATGGTGTAATTCCATTCTTGTGTCTCTATGGCACTTACCCAATCATAAAGTGCATATATTTCTGATGAATTATCATAAGTCAACAAAAATTTAATGCGATGGGCATGTTTTTGTAGAACTGCTTGTAAACGATAATGGTCATCTGTAGAAAAACTACAGGTATAAAATTTATCTTGGTCAGCATTGAAGTACGGTGGGTCTATGAATAAGAATGACCCATCTGGTGCTGTTTCAATTACAGTTTCAAAATCTTGATTTGTAATTTTCACAGTCTGTAATTTTTCTGAACATCGTTGAAGATGTCTTGCCCAATTTTCTGGGCGCATACTAAATTTATCCCCATAACCCCAATAGCAATTTTGTCGATTCATAATGCCTGAATAAGATGTACGGTTGAGGTAATACCATCTACCAGCACGTTCAAGGTCATTTTGTGGGGTAAATTGATTTTTATAATAGTGGTGAAGTTCTTTAGTAGCAGGTAGCCCATCTAAAAAGGTTATTAAGCTATCTACATGGTCACGAATGTGATGATAGCAGTTAATAAGGTCTGAATCTGCGTCATTAAGCCAATTATCTTTGACTTTTGTTTTTGCAAAAAAAATAGAAGCCCCCCCTGCGAAAGGCTCTATATAACTATTATGGGGAAACAAACGACTCAGGATTAATTTCCTTGCGTAAAATTTTCCACCTGGGTATCTAAATGGGGAGTTAATTGCGTTCATAAATAGCCTTATTATTCATGATTATAAGGCTATTATAGCACATCTTTTCCATTTTATCTCTCTACCCATTAGAAGCATTTTCTTGCTCAATGAGTACCTGTTGTTTAATCGCTTGGATATCTCGTAATGAACCAAACGTTATCGAATACACTTGGGTAAATTTTGCCCCAAATAGCACAATCAATGCTGAATAATAAATCCAGAGCAAAATTAAGACAAAGCTACCTGCCGCCCCATATAAACTGGCTGTGCCACTATTAGACAAATACAGCCCAAGCACAAATCTGCCCAAATTAAATAAAAGCATGGTCACCATTGCCCCCACCCACACATCACGCCATTGTAACGTAATATCGGGCAAAATCCGATAAATGATGGCAAATAAAATCGTCACGAGGGCAAAAGAGAATAGGATGTGCGCTACCCGAATCGGTAATTCTGCACTCGGTATGATGGATAAAACAAATGATTCTACAATACTACTAAACCCTGTGAGAAGGAGCGATGCCGCCATTAAAAATCCAAGCATGATTATCATTGTAAACGAGATGAGCTTGTTAAATAGAAATCCGCGAATACCACCCCGTATTTTTTCTTTGGGGACATGCCAAATGGTGTTTAACGCCCCTTTGAGTTGTTCAAATACAGCCAACGCCCCAAAGAACAACGCGAGAACGCTCAACACGGTGGATACAACGCCACTCTGTGGTTGACGAATCCCTTCAATGAGACCCGAAATAAATGACCCAGCAGATAATCCGATGGTTTCATTGACAAGATTGACTAAGGTGTCGTGTGCATCGGGTCTCTGTAAGACAAATCCGACAATGGCAATGGTTAACACCAATAATGGCGCGAGTGAAAATGTAATATAATACGCCAACGCCGCCGCTAGGCGAGGGATATTATCATCATTCCATTCGAGATAGGTTCTTTTAAATAAATTAAAAATGACCTTGAGATGAGGCATCATATCCCTTTCAGAGTTATTCGATTGTTAAAGATGTTGTTTTATCGTTCAATACGATACTCTTCGCTAAAGCGCCCCACCACACCGCGACTATCCACCGCCGCCACAGCTACCGCTTCATAGATTTGCCAGTTTACCGTCGCCATTGCGCCCGATGTTGGGTCTATGACGGTGAAATATTGGTCAAATATCAATGAATTGGGTCGGCGCAACCCCACCACATACCGCCCTGCATCGGGTACTGCTTCCCATACAAGGGTGCTATTGCCTTCTCCGATATCGCGTAGGACGATATTGCGCGGGGGGACAGGTCCGCCACCGAGTGCATATAAAATGCCCATGATGGTACGGGTAGATTTGAGCAAATAATTGGGTTCTACCCCATCTACTGTATCACGTCCTTCACGTTTGGGAGTGTCTTCTAGTGATTCGATGATACGCGATGATGGAAACCCTTTTTCTTCAAACGATTCATGGTCGCCATACCGACCTTCACGGTCAATTTCGTTTTGCATGGCGAGGTTCAAATCCAATTTGTGATAATAGGCGATGAAATTCAGGGAGCGTGCAAATTGCCGTGACCGTGATTCATTGGGTGGCGCAGAAAATAGGCGTAAATCGCCATCATTGACATTGCCACGCAGGTCGTTATGACTGCCTATCGTATCCAAATTCAACATGCCTATCACAGGCAGGTTATTGGGGATGATGTATTTTTCCACAAAGGCTTTACTGCCCTGTCTGCCAACTTCTTCTGCAGAAAATAGCACAAAAAGCACAGTGGCTCGCATGGGGCTGGTGCTAAGGACACGCGCCATCTCCAAAATTGCCGCCACACCAGAGCCATTATCATCGGCACCGGGGGCAAATGCGCCCGAATCGGTCAATTCATCGGTACGGCTATCATAATGTGCGCCGACCACGATAATGCCCGCTTCGGCACTTGTGCCTTGAATATAGCCAATGATATTGCGTTGACTGCTGACAATCCCGTTGTAGCTGGCATCAAAATTTTGCTCAAATGTGATAAATTTTCCGCCAGATTGGGCTTGAATCTGCTTAAAGGTATCGCTGATATAGGTCGCCGCCGCCCCAACCCCTTGTGACAGAGATTGAGTGGGCGAATTGACATGACGGGTATAAAACCCGACCAGCACGTTGATATGTGCCATGAGCCTATCAGACTCAACACGATTCATCAAATTAAATAATTCCACATCCACGTTGGTTTGCTGAGGTGCGCCGAGTGTAGATTGGTCTGGCGCAGTCACACCACCTTGTGGGGTAGCATAGCTAAGGGGTGGTTGTGGGGTTGGCATATCCGTCTTGCGTGGGAGCAATGTCGGCGGGGCTTCTGGTGCGCCCAAACTACAAGCGAGAAGCACCACACTAAGCCAAATGACAAGCAAGATATGATTACGGGGGGATGGTTTCATTGTTCTTTGATTACACTCCAACTAAATGAACACTCCGCAGTCGCCCCACCAGCAACCGCGTTACAATTGGCAATAACAGCATTGCCGGATTTAACCTGAAAATTATTCCGCCATGCCAACGCATTGGAGGCACGTAATATTTCACTCCGAATGGTGGTGCATCCCCATGCACTTGGTGGATTGGTGGATTGATTCTGATTTTTTACCACCACACATTCACCACTATTGAGGATACCGCCACGAATATCACTGGCACGGATGACACCTGTGCTATCACCCAATTGAAAACTGCTCAAATCGAGGGTGACATCGCTCATATTGCGAATTGCCAAAATATTGGTCTGATAATAAACCATCACGGGTTCACCATCGCTATTATTGACCACTGTATTATTAGAGGCAGAATTTCCCCCACCCGAGAGGATGATGATGCCAATGATGACCACTAGCACAAATCCACCAATACCTGCTAAAAGGGGAATGGGCAATTTTTTGCTCGATACCGGTTTTTTATTCAGCGAATCTGGGCTGATGACGACAGGTGGTATGGCTTCTACTTTGGGAATAGCCGATTCGATGGGTGTTGGTGTTGGCGTTGTTGCAACGGGTGGTGTGGGTGTTACCTTTGGTTTGGGCGCATCACTCGTTTTCGCTTTTGCTTTGCCTTTCGCTTTTGGCGATGTGGCAGGGATGGGGTCTGATGATGGCGTATCCCATGCCGATAAAATAGCCTCTTCTGGCTTGTTTTTGGCATCTTCTTTGGTGGGGAAGTCGGTGGGACGGTCTACAATGGTGGTATCGTTGGTAGCAGATGTGACTTTTATCAGCAAATCACCATAGGCACTTTCCAACGCACGGATAAAGTCTGTAGCTTTAGGATGGCGTTTTTCGGGTTCTTTTTCGAGTGCTTTGAGCAATTCGCGCTCGACACTCTTGGGAATGCTGGCATTGATGGCGCTTGGTAGGGGTGGTGCTTCGCTGATATGACTCAGTGCCACCTGCATGGCGGTATCACCTTTGAACATAATGCTCCCCGTGAGGATTTCATACACAATCACCGCCAGCGAATAGGTATCGCTTTGGGGGACGGCACGCTCAGAGGCGAGTGCTTGCTCTGGGGAGATATAACGGGGTGTGCCAAAGGCAGTCCCGCGTGTCATATCAATATCTTGGCGCAAAACCAACCCAAAATCGGTGAGATAAGCGCGGTCATTTTTATCTATCAACACATTCGATGGTTTGACATCCCGATGAATAATGCCATTTTTATGGGCAAAATCCAACGCCGCCGCGACTTGCTTGAGGAGATGAAACATACGTGGCAATGACATGGTTTGCCCCAAGCGTTGCAAGTCGTTGATTTCATCTGCCAAATCGCGCCCGACAATAAGTTTCATCACCAAAAAATACACATCGTCTTGTTCACCATATTGATAAATCGGCACGATGTTATCATGGTCGAGTTTTGCAACGGCGCGTGCCTCACGGGTGAATCGCTCAGAGAGAGTTGGGTCAGAATCGAGCATGGCGCGGGTCAGGACCTTGACGGCGGCTTCACGCTCTAATTTCTCATCGCGTCCGATATAAATTTTTGCCATGCCCCCAGAAGCCAAAACCCCCGTAATGTGATAATCACCCAATTTTTTGCCGATTAATGGGTCATTTTTTGATGTAATCGTCTCCATTAGAACTTCATCCCGTTCTGCCCGTTTAGGTTAATTGTCGTCATTGATTTTTATTGTATCTTATCCTCGCAATTATAGTGTAGAATCTTTTTAGATTTTAGCCAACGATTTCTCAACGCACAGAGGGCAAGCGCCATGCACATTTTGTTTATTACCACCTATTTTGAACCCGATTCGGGCGCGGCGGCGGTTCGGCTCTCTCGTTTGGCGCGGGGATTGATGGCACAGGGGCATCAAATTACCGTATTAACCACCATGCCCCATTATCCACTGGGCAAAATTGCCACTGGCTATCGGGGAAAATTTGCTATTAAAGAAAACCGCGATGGCATGACGGTGATACGCACATGGCTTTGGGGGACGACCAGCCCAAAAATCAGCCGAAAATTTATTAGTCAAATTTCCTTTATGCTCACCGCCATGCTACGGGGCATCGCCCTCAAGCGTCCTGATGTGATATTTATTGAGGGGCAACCCGTATTCACCAATTTTGGGGGGGTGTTTATCAGCTTTATCAAGCGTCGCCCCTATTTGCTCAATATATCCGATTTGTGGCCCCAACACCTCTTATCAGTGGGCGCTGTCACCGAAAAAAGCCGTGTCTATCGGTTGGCATTATGGCTGGTCAAGCGCACCTATGCGCGGGCGAAAGCCATTGTCGCCCTAAGTCCCGCATGGGCAACCACCATTCAATCATTGGTGACACATCCGCAAAAAGTGAGTGTTATTTTCAATGGGGTGGATTTAGACCGTTTTCATCCCAAAAATGACCCTTTTCCATTTTTGCAAAAACATAATTTGCCAACAGATAAACACCTCATCACCTTTATCGGCACATTCGCTACCCAATATGATTTTGATACCCTATTCGCCGTAGCAGAACATTTTTTGACGCGGGATGATGTGGTATTTGTGTTCATTGGTGGTGGGTCACAAGGGGATAAGGTGAATACTGCCCATTTATCCAATGTGGTCAAGGTAGCATGGGTCGCGCACGATGAAATGCCAAGTGCATGGGCAATTTCGACCATCACCGTATGGGCAATGCGCCCCGCCCCCTTATATGAAGGTACAATCCCCGCCAAATGGTTTGAAGCCACCGCATCGGGTGTGCCGATGGTGGTAGCACAAACAGGCATTGTCGCAGACCTCATTCATGAGCATCATTTGGGGATTGTTGCCCCTGTGGGGGATGTAGAGGGCATGATAAACGGCATTACCCGCTTATTGGATGATGAGGCGTTGCGAAACGACTATCGCCAAAAAGCACGCGCTTATGCCGAAGCCCATTTTTCTCCCTCGCGGGTGGTTGATAGCTATGAGGCGGTACTAGCAACCATCAAGTCCTAAATTCGATGTAAAAATCAGCACAAATGTTGTTATAATGAACTCATTAGGTTTAATTTATGGATAAAAACGAATGCGGACAGTAGATTTATTTGCGGGAATTGGTGGGTTAAGACGCGGATTTGAGCGCGTTGGCTTTGAAACAGTTTTTGCCAACGATTTTGAACCGTCTTGCAAAGTAACCTATGACTTAAATTACCCCGATACCCCACTCACATTAGGGGATATTCGTGATATTGATGTCAACACCATCCCCGATTATGATTTTTTGCTGGCAGGATTTCCATGTCAGCCATTTTCGGTTGCAGGCTATCGGCAGGGTTTTGAGGATGAAAAAGGGCGGGGCAATTTATTTTTTTCCATTGCCAATATTTTAGATAAGACGCGCCCGACTGGTTTTGTGCTTGAAAATGTCAAAAATTTACAAGGACATGATAAAGGGCGTACCTTTAAGACGATTGAAAATATTCTTGTGAATGATTTAGGTTATCATATCAAGCATGAAATCCTCAACAGTATGGAACATGGCAATACCCCACAAAATCGAGAACGCATCTTCATTGTGGGATTTCAAGATAAAATGGTGACAGAACGGTTTCAATTCCCAGAAAAAATACCGCTAACCCGTAGTTTTCAGGAATTGCTGGATAAACAAGTGGCGGATGAATTTTATTACATGGGCAAGCCTCTATATGAAAAAATTGTCGGTGATGTCCTGCGGCGTGATACCGTTTACCAATATCGGCGGGTCTATGTGCGCGAAAATAAGCGCGGTGTTTGTCCAACACTCACGGCAAATATGGGTGAAGGTGGGCATAATGTCCCGATTATTTTGGATGATAAGGGTATACGCAAGCTAACCCCGCGTGAATGTGCGCGGCTACAAGGTTTTGATGACTCATTTTTATTGCCAACCACCCTAGCCAATGCCAAACTCTATAAGCAGATGGGCAATTCGGTGACGGTGAGTGTGGTGGAACGCCTCGCTGAACAAGTTGTAATGGCATTAGGGGAGCAACATCATGTTTCTGAATTTACCGCACTCGCAACGCCAGCATTATAAAAATCTACTGGGGTTGATGGGGTCTTTGTCACGGCTGTTTTCTGAGAATGACACCGTTTACTTGGATTATCGTGTTGCGGAAAATCTCTTTTGTCGTTCATTTGGGGCAAAAAATGTCTCCCGTAGTGATGCCGCCGTTGATGCTGTTTTAGGGCAAGTTGGGGTTGGCATAAAGACATTCACATTGGGCAATAAAGCCAACTACTCCTCTGAAAAAATTGCTGAATTTAATCGTAATCGTCAAGAATTTCCAGCAGATACGGTAGAACTCATAAATGAAATTGCTTCTATCCGCAATGAACGACTCAATTTGGCAAAACGAAATTATAACCTAGAGAAACTTGTCTACCATTGTATCACCCGTAAACAGGCGTTGATTCAATTATTTGAGTTTGACTTAGTGCCAATAGATATTGGTCGCTTACAAATTCAAAAACCCAAAAAGAATATCATCCCTTTTCATGATGATTCTCATCAGTATGGATTTCATCTGGCAAAAAGCACAGTTTATATGCAATTTGATTGTCTAAATCCCCTTTTGAATATCCCTGTCCAAATTTTAGATGACCCATTTGCCTTATTAGAATCACTTTTACAAGAACACACGGGTTCTTATGCCATTACATATCCAACTGCCTACTTGCCATTATATTCCACAAGCAGGGGCGATGTTCCAGAACGAAGCGGGTTAAATCAGTGGAATGCGGGCGGGCGAGCGCGTCATTTCGATGAAGTTTATATCCCGATTCCAAGTGAGTTTCATCAAAAGTCGCCCGACTTTTTTCCACCAAGAGACATACATTTTAGGTTATTTCTACCGAATGGCGATACTATGATTGCTAAAGTTTGCCAAGATAACAGCAAAGCATTGATGTCGAGTCCAAATCGTGCTTTAGGCGATTGGTTACTGCGTTCTGTACTCAATCTCAAAGAGGGCGAATTGCTCACTTATGACTATTTGCTCAAATTGGGAATAGATTCTGTGATATTGCAGAAAACAGGGGATTTGGACTATACCATAGATTTTACGCCTATTGGCTCATACGAGAAATTTATCAACCCTGATGAAACGCCTTGACCATCCCCCTCAATGCGGTACAATTCCCTCATGACCACACAAACCCACATCCCATTTTATAAAAAATATCAATTACCCTTATTCATCGGCATTTTGCTCCTCACATTCATCGCCCGTCTGCACAATATTGACGCAGAAAGCCTATGGGTAGATGAAGGATTTTCTTATTGGGCAATCCGCCATCCCGATATATGGGGGGTGTTGATACGCGATGTGCATCCGCCATTTTATTTTGTCAGTTTGCGCTTATGGGCATCCGTGACGGATATTAGCGAATTTGCCTTGCGCTATTTTTCGGTGTTGCCGAGTATATTAAGCGTGGCGGGGATTTATCATGTCGCCCGTGAAATCGAAAAACGCCGTTCCCCACAACTACTATCGCCCATCCCCCTGCTTGCATCCCTTATGTTGGCACTTGCCGATATGGAAACCGCGATGGCACAAGAAGTCCGCATGTATACATGGCATGTGCTATGGGTTGTTTTGAGTGCATGGGGATTTTTGCGCTTCACCCGTTTATATACCCAAGACCATGCCCTATCCCGCCGTGTCAAAATTGCGGGTATAGGATGGCTTACGGCATCGGTTTTATTGCTCTATACCCAATATGTCGGGTTGGCATTCATCGGTGTGCAGGGTTTATTTGCCCTGATTTTCCTACGCGGAAAAATCCGATTGGTGACGGTGGCGGGGTGCATCGCCATTGGTGCGAGTTTTATCCCATGGGGTGTCGCGGTGGTATTGGGGCAGACGGCAAATGTCGGTACAGGGTTCAATGTACCATCTACACTCGCATCGTTATGGAATTGGCGTGCAAATTGGTTCACCCAACAATGGGCGTTGGTGATTGGTTTGGCGCTGATGGGGTTGTTTTATCCCCAAAAATCAACACGGACACGATATATCGTGTCCCTACACCCCACTAAAGACAGAAAGGATGAAAAATCCTTTCAATCCCATGATTTAGCCCCCTCTCCACTCGGTGGGGAGGGGGTTGGGGGTGGGGTTAAATATGGCACATCCTTTTTTATGCTGATGTGGATAGTTGCCCCTGTCACTGGCGCGTATATCCTCAATTTTTACACCCCTATTTTGATGGATTATCGGCTCACACAAATCACACCCGCCATCGCCTTGCTCATTGCCTTTGGATTGGGGCATTTACGCGGAAAATCATCCCTATTCATCGTGGCGGTATTGCTGATATATGGTGTTGTGACCGATGATACCGCCATTGCCCGTCCGCCATTTCGGGATATTGGGCAATTTGTGGCAAAAATCGCCCAACCAGATGATTTATTGCTGGCACATGTCACCCCATCGGGTGATTGGCAGATGGTCTATTACTATGAACGCTATTTGCCAACACTGGAACGGCGTTCTTTGCGCCAATGGCAATTAGAAGAGGGTGGCACATATTATGACGGATTACGCGATTTGCTCAATGCTCATAACGGCGCGTGGCTCATGCACTGGTCGAGTGATACCAGCAGTTTTGAGGCATTGACCGATATGGGCTATATCCAAACCGCCAAGACCAGTTGGGCGTGGGTAGAAAATAGTTGGCTCGATTTATATCGGTTTGACCGTGTGCCAGATGCCACCCTCACGCATTATGCCAATGGGATGGGGATTCGCCAAACGCGCATTGACCCTAGCGGGTTATTTGTCGAAATTTGGTGGTCTGCGGATATTGCTCTAGCGCAAAATTACACCGTGTCCGTTATTTTGTTAGATGAAACAGGGCGATTGGTCGCACAAAATGACAGTTATCCATTTTTGGGGGAAAATCCGACTAGCACATGGATTACAGGCGAGGTGGTCTATGACCCTCATACCTTGCAATTGATAGAGGGATTATCATCGCTCCCTGTGGGGACATATACAGTGGGGGTCAAAATTTATCTCCTGACGGATACGCTCACCATTCAACCCACAGATGATGGGGCAGAGTATCAGGTGATAGGGGAAATTCAGCAGAGATAATCGTTATCCCTGCTGATGGATGCGGGTTTTATCGCTTCCGCATAAAATATTTGAGGGCTTCGAGTGTATCGTCTACACGCTCCATATTGAGGGTATAGCATTTTGCCACATCACGCCGACGTTCATTCAAATAGCCTGTGGCAGTGAGTTGACGCAAATGGCGCGAGGCGCTTGATTGGCTCAAATTGAGCATATTCATAATATCTTGAGCGCATAATTCTTCGTGCATGGTGAGCAATTCCAAAATCATCAAACGGGTATCATCTGTGAGCGCATTGAGGCGTACCAACAATTCAGAACGTCCTAATGCCGATGATTTGACCACCGCCCCGCGTGGAATCCGCGCCCCAAAAAACACGATTGCCCGTTCATTATGAACTGACATGGATACATACGGTCCCAAATGGGCGCTTGGGACGAAGATAACCTCATTCACGGTGTTCAATTTTGACCAAAATTCGGGAATATCACGCCCTGTAATCGTGCGGGCGGCTTCATAGCCATTTAGTCCCCGATAATCCATCGCAGAAAACGCCGAGACCGATTCTTGTAACAACGGTAATTGGGTTTCCCATTCGGCTTTGAGGTAATGTTGCCACATGTCACGCAGATGGGTGACGATGGTATTTTTTAAGGCAACACCATCATGAAGCAATTGGAAGGTTTCGACATATAAGTCGCTATCCATATTTGACCCGCGTTCATGATATTTGGTGGCTATCATCGCATTGACACGACGCAAAAACACAGATTGGTCTGCCAACAACGATTCAGGTGTATCGCCCAATTTTTCACAAAATTCGTTGATGATGGTTTGACGCATGACCTCTGCATCAATGCCATCCAAATAATCCAAATAATCTGGAAAACTCGAAAAGGATTCGTGAACCTCTAATGTGGCATATAATGTATAAAAGACCAATAAGTGCCTGCGGAGCGTGTGGGGGGGCATTGTTTTATACATCTGCATAATCCACTCGCCCAACCCAGATAATTCTGTCGCTTGACATAATATACTGAGGCTATTGAGCGCATTATCATGCGGCATAAGCGCAAATGTCACCTTTACCTCTGATGGGGCAAGGATAAATTCTGGGTTCACCATATTCAATTCTCCAATAACAACACAACATCATCTTCGTGGATTATGCGTTTATTCACATAATCGCTTAATTGCTCTGATAGTAGCCTTAACCCCAAGTTTTGTCAAGCAATTTGTGATGGATGGTACTAAGAGACCAATCAGATAAAATGCGTTATGAAGTGATATTTTCTAGCGCCAGTTTGACAATTTTTGCCGAGATGCCAAATTGCTGTGCCATTGCCAAAGAAACGGGTTCTGGTTCTTTTCCTAAAAATTGAAAGAGCTTATCGGTTGATGATTGCAAAAAAATTTCGATTTGAAATGGCTTTGCCGATGAATCGAAGCGCCAAATTTGTTCGTTAATCACCTTGACGATGATGGCGCGGTCTAAGAATAAGCCATCATTGCCATAATCTGCTATGAGGATTTTTTGATATTCTGCCTCTGAAATCGGTTTATTGATGAGGGTATAACAATAGGGTTTGGGGTGATTATCGCGCTCGACCAAATAAACATCACCCCCTTGCGGGGTGATGCTATAGGCATGAAATTGCCCTTGTCGAGATGTTTTTTTGGCGGGGTGAATCGGAATTGCCACATGAAAGGGCATTCCCACATCCACCAAATAATCTTTTTTATCAATCGTGAGGATAATGGCACTATGACACCCTATCATGTCATTCATATTGTTGATGGTCAAATAGCCTGTATACCCCAATGCTCGTAACAGGGTCAAAAAGGCATAATTGCTCTCATAGCAAGTGCCACCCGTCCCGTAGGCGATGGCACTTGCCCAAAAATTGCTCGGCATGAGAGGGGCATCTTCCAAACGGGTAGAAGTGGCTTTTCTGGCAATTCGGCTCATGCTCTCCCATGGGACTTTGCGTATATAAGCGCCGAGTAATGCGTCTATGCCTTCTAATGAAGGGGGTTGCGCCTTTATTCCCAAATAATTCAACACATGTGATATTTCTTCTGATGTCATGCGGCTACCGCCTCTGCTTCGACAGGCGGTTTGGGTTGGGACGCATCATGGTCGGGCAAAATTTTCTCTGCGTTGCGAATAAAGGGAAACAAAAAGCCCAATAATGCCGCACCTGCCCCTGTAATTCCTGCCAAAAAGATGAGCAAGCCAATCCCTGCACCCGCACCTACCCCAAAAATCCCGCCCAAACTATCTGCTAATGCACCATCGGGCATCATGGCAGGTGTAAATATGTTATCTGCCAAAGGACCTGCTATAAACATCGCTACAGGTGTGGTAATTTGGGCAATTAATCGCCGTGCAGAAAACACACGCCCTTGCACATCTGGCGCGACTTTCGCCTGCCATATTGCCTGATTGCTGGAATTGAGGATATTGATGAAAAATGATGTGCAAAAGCCTGCTATCATCCATATCACAACATGCCGACCAAGTCCCATTAATGCTTCGCCAAATAACCCTGTGGCAAACATGCCCAATAATACCCCCAAAACCCGTTGTTTTGGTCCGCCCCAAATACTGATGAGCAATGCCCCAACGACCCCACCAACGGCGGTTGCCGATTGTACCAAGCCTAAAATTTGCTCATTACTCGCTGTTCGCGCCAAAATCATCGGCGTAATCAACACCATGGCAACCGTACCAAACAGATTGAGCATAAAGAACATCATCTGTAAGCCCAATAAACTCGGTCGTGCCAAAATATATTGAAACCCATATACCGATTCTTTGAGCAAACTGCCCTGACCCTTTTTGCCCGCCTCAGTGCGAACAGGTTGGGGAATATGAACGACCAATAGCATGGATATCGCAAAGACAAAGCTCACAATATCAAATAACAATACGCCCCGTAACCCCACAAATACCAGTAGGGTTGCCGCCAGTGATGGCGCAAAAATGCCCGATGCCGATTCTGCCAGCGACATCATGCCACTGGCACGCGCATATTGTTCTTTGGGCAACATCAACGAGATGGAGGCAGAATAGGCGGGGAATTGAAATGCCTGAAACACCCCAGAAAATAAGCCCACCGCATATAAATGCCATATCTCCAATTGCCCAGCATTAAAAAGCAAAAAAACGACTACAGTAGAAAGCCCCGCCCCAAGGTCACTTATCATCATGACCAATTTGCGATTCCATCGGTCTACCAACGCCCCTGCCACGGGGCTAAATAACACAATCGGCATAAAATTAAAAAATCCGACCAGCGCCAACGCGGTGGCTTCGCCTGTTTTCTCCCATGCCCAAATGCTGAGGGCAAAACCTGTCATGGCAGACCCTAGCAACGAAACAACTTGCCCAATCCATATGAGGGTAAATGCTCGCATCCCTGTGTAACGAGTATCTGTCGTCATCATTAAAATCTCCTTTGTGTATTCATCATTATACGCAGATGGGGGCAAAATAGGTGAAAAATCCATGAGCTATGTCACAATTCTGTGATATGAAGAAACTGTTACGCGGAATCTATTTTTGTCTCATTAAAAGAACGTTATAATTAAGGTGCAAAAAATAATACAGAAAGTGTTAATCATGGTACAAAGTGAGTATATTTTTTTAAGTTATCGTAGCCTCGAAGTAGAATTAGGTCTGAAACTCACAACTGACCTCAAAAATGTGGGGATTCGCGTATGGATGGATAGGCTAGAGATTCGTCCTGCCGATGATTGGGTCAATGCCCTATCCAAAGGGGTGGATGATTGTACCGCGATGATTGCTATCATTAGCCCAGAATATCTCAAATCGCAGTATTGCTGTCGTGAGCTACATCGGGCAGACCGTCTGAATCGGGTGGTTTTTCCGGTATTATTACACCCAATTGAAGAATTGGGCTTTCCGATTGAACTGGAACGCAAGCAATTTATAGATTTTAGCGACTGGAAAACAGAAACACGTTATCAAGAACAATTAACGCGATTGATAGAAGCCATTAAAGGGCGTTTTGGCAATTTGATACAAACAGCAACCCTGACTGTGGAAAGCATTCCAGAAGCAAAGCTCGTAGCAGAACCGATTGCAGAACCAGTAGCAGAACCAATAGCAGAGCCACTAGCAGAGCCACTAGCAGAGCCAATAGTGCCTGCTGTTCCAAAAGAAAAGTCCACCGAGACCGATATAGTAGGCGATGTATTATCCAAATTGAGTACGGGCGATTGCCAAGAAAGACAAGCGGCGGCGCGTGCATTACGTAATTATGCGTTGGTTCTCAAAAATGGTTATTCTGCCAACATCCTAAAACGCCTACTGGTTGCGTTGACCGATGAGAATTGGACGATTCGCTTGCTTGTCATAGAGACAATCGCTGTACTTGGGGCAAAAGATGCCATACCTGCCTTAATTCCGTTGCTCAAAGATGCCCATCAGACGGTGCGGATGACCGCCATTCGTGCGATTGGCTTGTTGGGTACAAGTGATGATGCAGATGTTATCGCGCCTTTGCTCACCGATAAAAATTCACTCGTCAGAGAGGCGGCGATTCAAACATTAGGCGTGTTGGGCAATCCCAAAACAATCGCCGCTTTATTGCCCATATTAGGGGATAAAGAAGCCGAAATGCGCTTATATGCAATCGAGGCACTCGGAAAAATTGGAGACAAATCTGTTGTTGAAGCACTCATCTTATGCCTAAAAGCAGGCGATGAAAAAGTGCGCTGGGTGTGCATTGAAGCATTACAAAGACTCGGCGATGCCCGTGCTGTTTCTGCATTACGGCTTTGCCTCACCGATGAACGGCATCCCATTTGGGATGACAAGCGGGTGTGTGATGTGGCATTAGAGGCATTAGCAACTATGAACACACCAGAAGCCTCTGAAGCGATTGCAGAATGGCACAAGAAACAATCATCTTTGCCAAAATAATGTCAAAATAGTCAGGATTGTTATGAAACTTTTCATCAGTTATGCCAGAATTGATAAAGCCTATTGTATGGAGATTGTTGAACTGCTCAGTGACCATGAAGTATGGTTTGATAGTCGTTTGCATGTGGGGAAAAATTGGTGGCACGAAATTCTAAAAAAATTAGAGTGGTGTGATGGTTTCATTTACTTATTATCCCCAGATTCCCTGCAATCATCTTACTGCCAGCGCGAATATGAAATGGCAAAAAATATGGGGCGGGTTATTTTTCCTATGCTCATTCGTGATGCGACCATCCCACCAGATTTAGCCGAATTGCAATATGTGGATATTGCCAAAGGCATTACTGTCGAAACGCTTAAGGTACTCCTCACATCCATCCATCATGCCGAATTAGCCATGTCAACCCATTATGACAAAAATAGGGCAGATAAAGCAGAAAATACGATTATAGATTCGCTAGAAGCCTTTACTGGAGGGATGAATGCGCTCAAAAAAGGGTTATTTGATGATGCGGTGTTCTTGCTCAAATTGGCAAAAGCCAATGGCTATAAATCGCCTTTCTTCAAAATTGATGCCATCTTAGAAGAAGCCGAATTACACCTGCACGCACAAATGGAGCATATTGAGCGTGAGCGCAATTATAAGCATATCGTTGAACTCATCAAAACACCCATTACCCAACGCTTGGGGTGGGATGCCTTTATGACGTTTCGGGCGAAATATCCCGATTATGACCCCGATAATTTGGCGGGCGATAGGCTAGAAGTAACCAAACCCTCACGACCTAATGGGGCGACGACTTTTCTGATCCCCATGCTTGAGTGGTCGTCTGTGACAGGTGGCAAAGCCGAAATTGTTGATATAAGCAAAAAAGGGCGTAAGTCGGTGACGGTTGCGCCATTTTCGATGAGCAAATATAGCATTACCAATGCCCAATTTCAGGTCTTTATTGATGACCCACAGGGCTACCATCAACCGACTTGGTGGCAATTTGACCCAATGGCATATCAAGCCTATCTCAGAAACCCAATCCCCAAAGAAAGTAAGTACGAAGGCGATGAACGCCCGCGCACACGGGTGACATGGTACGAAGCGATGGCATTTTGTGGGTGGTTAAGCGCCAAATTGGGCTATAAGGTGAGCCTATATACCTATGCCCAGTGGGTGAGGGCATTTATGGGTGATGAAAAACGTCCTTATCCATGGGGTGTAGAGTATGATAAAACCCGATGTAATACCCGCGAGAGCGAAATTCGGATTCCAACTGTGGTGACGCGCTATACCAACGGCGTGAGTCCGTTTGGGATTCATGACATGATGGGGAATGTTTGGGAATGGAGCGCCGATGCTACCGATGATAGTAATCGGGCGGGGATTCGCAAACAAATTATTCGTGGTGGGTCATTTACCAGCCCCATAGACCGCGCCGACCCCCATTTCTTTTATGACCTAGACCCCAATACCTTTCATATCACCATTGGCTTCCGTGTGGTGCGCCAAGATTAATTTAGATTAATCGCAACTCAATAATTGATGAGAGCTAGGCATAATTGATTTACAATCAAAAAAAAACACGATATAGTATAAGAAGTTCACAGCGTTCACAAATTTTTGAACAATATGAACAGAATATGAGTGATGCGTGTAATGAGAAGTGGCACACCCCTATTGTGAGAACTCCCTCTGTGTGTGTGTGCAAGTGTGAATGTGTGTGTGTTATAAAACATGTGCCACTTTTCTCACGAAAAGCAATAGTCCCCCTCCTTTGTGGAAATGCCGTGTAGCCTTGGTGTGCGCTACGCGGCATTTTCATGTTTTAGGCATAAAGGCAATAAATCTCATGTGGTTCTATTGGTAGAAAACAGGCTAAATATGCTATAATGGTGCAAATTAGACTGTTTATACCATAAAGTTATGTGCAATTTATACAAGGAGGATATGATGAGTGATGCAACCCTGCCAACGTCACGCCCAATGACCGAAGAAGCAGATTTTTTGAAAATTAATTCTGTTGACCATGTACATTTTTGGGTGGGGAATGCCAAACAAGCCATGTATTATTGGTGGAAGGGCTTCGGATTTAAGCCCATTGCCTATTCTGGACTCGAAACGGGCAATCGCCGTTATGCCTCGTATGTCCTCGAAAGTGGCAAAATTCGGTTTGTCGTCTCTGCCGCATATAAATTTAGTGATGAAATTTCTGCCCATTTCATGTTGCATGGCGATGGCATCAAATATATCGCGTTGGGCGTGGATGATGTGGAATCTGCATATCGAGAAACCACCGCACGCGGGGCAGAAGGTGCATGGCTACCCCGCGAAGAACGCGACGAACATGGTATTATTCGCACCTCTGCCATCAAGACCTATGGCGAAACGATTCATGTGTTTGTTGACCGTAGCGATTATAACGGCGTTTTTATGCCCGGCTATGTCCCCATCAGCATGAATCACACTGATGCAGGACTCGCCGCCGTTGACCACATGGTCGGCAATGTCGAATTGGGAAAAATGAATCATTGGGTGAAGTTCTATCATGAGGTGATGGGCTTCCGCCAATTGTTGAGCTTTGATGATAAAGACATCAGCACCGAATATTCCGCCCTCATGAGCAAGGTCATGCAAAATGGCAATGGACGGGTCAAATTCCCCATCAATGAACCTGCCGATGGCAAGCGCAAGAGCCAAATTGAAGAATATCTCGATTATTATATGACGGCAGGCGTGCAACATATCGCTATGGCAACAGGTGATATTCTACAAACGGTTGCGACCCTAAAAAATAACGGCATCGAATTTTTGCGCGTGCCAGAAGCATATTATGACCTTTTGCCAGAACGCATTAAGCATGTCGGCGTAAAAGAAGATTTGGAAAGAATCAAAGAATTGGGCATTTTGGTAGATTACGATGATGAAGGCTACCTGCTCCAAATTTTTAGCCGTCCGCTCCAAGACCGCCCAACCATGTTTATCGAAGTCATTGAGCGTCATGGCTCACGCGGATTCGGTAAAGGCAATTTCAAAGCCTTATTTGAAGCATTAGAAAATGAACAAGCACGGCGTGGCAACCTATGATGAAATGGGTGGAATTTTCCCCAACTGGTGAAGATTATCCCCGTTTGGGCGTGGTGGTGGATGAGCAAGTGATTGAAATTGGTGAGAGTGATAAAGGCACGCTCATCAGCCTCATCCAGCACCCCCACCAAGATGATTTGGTGGCGGATATTCGGGCGATGGTAGCGAGTGGTAAGCCGATTTTACGCGATAAACAACGGCGTACTTTCGATTTAGCATCTGTTACCCTCTATCCGCCCATCCGCAAGCCACCGACCTTGCGTGATTTTTATGCCTTTGAAGCGCATGTCAAAACGGCTAATGAAAATCGTGGGCGCGAAGTCCCGCCTGTGTGGTATGAAATCCCTGTATTCTATTTTTCCAATACGGGGTCAATTTTGGGGCATGATGAGCCATTAGCCTACCCAAAAGGGGTGACTGCGCTCGATTATGAACTGGAAATTGCCTGTATTATCGGCAAAGAAGGACGCGACATCCCCGCAGATGAGGCAGAAAATTATATTTTTGGCTACACCATCATGAATGACTGGTCTGCACGTGATTTGCAGATGAAAGAGGTCACGGTGGGATTGGGACCCGCCAAAGGCAAAGATTTTGCCACCTCATTGGGTGCGATGGTAGTGATGCCACAAGACCTTGCGCCTCATCATGCAGGGCGCACAGGGGTTTATGATGCCCAAATGATAGGGCGCGTGAATGGGATAGAACGTTCACGGGGCAATTGGCGCGATATTCATTATAGCTTTGGCGAATTGATTGCGCGTGCCTCACAAAATGTCACCCTCTATGTAGGCGATGTCATCGGTTCTGGCACAGTGGGGACAGGATGCCTACTCGAACTCACCCGCGCACAAGGACCATGGTTGCAATCGGGTGATGTGGTCGAATTTGAGGTTGAGTATATCGGGTTATTGCGGAATAAAATCGTATAGTTTGTATACCTATAACCCCCCTAAGGGCGCAACATGTTGCGCCCCATATACTGCAACTTAAGAAATCAACCTCACCCCTAAATCCCCTCTCCAGTCTGGAGAGGGGACTAAAACCCCCCCACAAAATGATTGTCTCCCCCTCTCCATTTTGGAGAGGGGGCAGGGGGGTGAGGTAAAAAAAGA
>JANRKU010000007.1:0-5537 GCA_033763335.1 bacterium | reverse complement strand
GGTGGCGGACGCGATGTGAAATTGATTTGGTCTGCCAATGATATTTCCGATAACAGCTATCAAAACCCGTCATCTTTTGGCATCGGCTTATTCTACGAAATCGGCAATCCAGAAATTCCCCAACCCGTTGTAGGGGAAGGTGCAGAGCCAATCGTGATTGAAATTGCGCCAGAGGTTGCCCTCAATCAGGTGGGCTATTTTGTGGATGCACCCCATTTTGCGATGTTGGCGAATCAGGGGAATTTTTCTACCGCGTGGTCATTGATTGATGCCGATACGGGCGAAATGGTCTATGCAGGCTTAACGGGCAAACCCGTTGAGGATGTCGCCTCTGGGGATACGATTCAAATCGCAGATTTTTCTGCTTTCACCACCCCAGGGACATATCGCTTGATGATTAACAGCGTCATGAGTGACCCGTTCACTATCGGTAACGATTTATATGGCAATTTGGTGATAGATTCTGCGCGGTATTTTTATCTCAATCGCAGTGGTATTGAGTTGCTCCCCGAATTTGCAGGCGAAGAGTATGCCCGTCCTGCTGGTCATGTGACAGATGATGCCGTGACCTGCTATAAAGGAACAGACCCACAAGGCGTTGTGTGGGAGGGGTGTGATTATACCCTCAATGTCGCGGGTGGCTGGTATGATGCGGGTGATTATGGCAAATATGTGGTCAATGGTGGCATTAGTTTGTGGACACTCCTCAACCTATATGAACGGATGCCCGATGTGTATGGTGATAGTAGCCTGAATATCCCCGAAAGCGGAAATGGATTATCTGATATTTTGGATGAAGCCCGTTGGCAAATGGAGTGGATGCTCGCCATGCAAGTGCCACAAGGCTATCCACAAGCAGGCATGGTACATCACAAATTGCACAGCATGGACTGGGATGGCTTCCCGCTTTTGCCACCCACCACATTCGAGAACAATAACGATTTTGCAGAAGGCAATGGTGGGCGCTATGTGTTCCCACCGTCCACCGCCGCCACCTATAATCTCGCCGCCACCGCCGCCCAATGTGCGCGGATTTGGCGCGGGATTGATGATGAATTTGCCGATACTTGCCTCAATGCCGCCATTATTGCCTTCCAAGCGGGGTTAGAAAACCCGATTGCGATTGCAGGCAATACACCTGGGACGGGTGGTGGCAATTATGATGATGCCGATATTACCGATGAACTCTTTTGGGCGGCGGCAGAATTGTATATCACCACAGGCGATGAGCAATATTATCAAGCGATGCAAGGTACGCCATACTTAGCGACTTTTGGTGGTATAGATAAAGATAGCGCCATGTATTGGGGCGATACCGCCTCATTAGGGGCGCTCTCGCTGATAGCGAATGGCAGTGACTTGCCAGAAATTGCCAATTTGCGCGACCAATTAGTGGCGACTGCCGATGCGTATTTGGCGACTATCGCCAGCGAGGGCTATCGTGTGCCTATCACAGAGTATGTGTGGGGGTCGAATAGCAGTATTTTGAACAATGCCATCGTTTTGGCGTATGCCCATGACATCACAGGCGATGTGGCGTATCTGCATGGCATGACGGAAAGCATGGATTATCTGCTAGGGCGCAATCCATTGGCATTTAGCTATATTTCGGGGTATGGCGTGCGTGCGATGACCAACCCACATCACCGTTTTTGGAGCAATGAACCCAATAACGGATTCCCAGCCCCACCTGCGGGTGTGGTTGCTGGCGGACCAAATGCCGAACCATCTGACCCAATATCGTTGGAATTTGCCCAACTGGATGCGGGTGCATCGCGCCGTTATGTGGATATGCGCGGGGCATGGTCTACCAACGAAATCACCATCAACTGGAACGCGCCGTTGGTGTGGGTGGTGGCATATCTGAACACAGCTTACACCGAATAACCCTCTCCAGTCTGGCAAGGACGTAGGCGCAACATGTTGCGCCCCATATACATCAAGTTAAGAAATTTCTTGCCCACAGACTGGTGGTGAACCACCAGTCTGTGCCTCTGAAACCCCGTAAACGGGGTTATTTTGCCTATTTTTATCGTAAAAAATCGGCATGTGGTAGGGGCTTGCCATGGCAAGCCCGATTTTTACGGTTGGTAACGGCGGGCGCAATATATTGCGCCCCTACAGCCATTCCAATCTACACTTCAAAATTGGCATAGCAGGCAGTGGTTCAGCGCCTGCCGTATTGCAAAAATCTGCCGTTTTTTATCTCCACGAAAAAAAATTAATGCCTAAAATCATTTTTTGCAGATGCAGTTAATTAACGGCAATAATTTTGGTTAATAAACTGTTATCAGCCTAAAGCATGAAAAATGTTGTCGTTTTGTCAATGTGGCGGTATAATGAATTTAGGAAATATGTTACAAAAATAAGTTAACTAGAGGCTGTTATGTCAATCAAATTGTACATCCTCATCACCATAACATTTTGCATGGGTGTTTTGATGGCTTTGCAGAACCCGCTTGAGGAATCTGTTGAACAAGCACTTGTTCAATATACCAATCAAGAGCAACCTTCTATCATGACAAACTTAGCGCAATCTGATGGTTGTAATGAGAATATTCTCACCATCATGGAGCAAACTGCCCTCATTTGCGAGGCATTGGGCGAAAACGAAATTTGCTATGGCAATCGCAATGTCGAAATCACACCTAACGATATACAAGAACCAATGGAATTTCTTGACCCAGGTGACCTTTTGCCCCTCAATCAAGTGCGTTCTTTGCGTTTAAGCACGCTTGACCTCGAAAATGATATTTGGGGCGTGGCACAAATCCGCCTTTTGCTCGCCGATTTCCGCAATGTACAAGATGTCGAATTGTTGCTGTTTGGCGATGTCTTTGTGGAAGATTCTAACGAAGCACCCGTGACGATAGATGTTCAGGTTTTATCTCCCACCCCTATCAGTTTGCGGATGACCCCCGACCTCAATGGGTTAGTCGTGACCAGCGCCCAACCAAATCAGGCATTGCGGGCAGTGGCGCGTAATGCAGATGGCACATGGATTCAGGTTGAGGAACTCGAAATTGGTTATTTGGGCTGGATTTTTGCCGATTTAATTGCCCCATCTGATGCGAGCGAATCGCTCAACAATTTGCTCATCAGCGATGGTGATGATACCTATTGGAAACCCATGCAAGCATTTGTGTTCCAAAGTGGCGACAATGCCTCGTGTGGCAATACACTTACAGACGGGATGCTCATCCAAACGGCAGACGGCTTAAGCCGTATCACCTTCCTGATTAATGAGGTGGTGGTAGAATTGCTCCCTGGCACAAATAACACCAATGCAACAGCATTCTTGCAATCGAATGTCACCAATGGCATGGCTATCAATGTGATAGCGGGTAATGCCAATGTCACCGTTGGCGGTGTAACCTATGCAGTTTCGCCCAACACATCCCTGAATATCCCGCTTAACCCAGATGGACTTCCAGTGGGTACGGCATCTCTTCAAACCACGTCACAAAGTGCGTTTAGCTGGCTCAATAACGTCATCACACCCAATCCACAAAGATTGATATTGCCAACGCAAAATCAACCTGTAACCGAAAATACGGGCAGTAGTAGCAATAATACCACTACGACCACAAACAATAATACTACGACCACAAATAATAATACTACGACCACAAATAATAACACCACAACGAATACCAATACTGGCAATGCCACACCGTCCCCAACGCGGACTAGTGTGCCACCAACATTCACGAGTGTGCCACCAACATTCACGAGTGTTCCACCAACATTCACGAGTGTGCCACCAACATTCACGAGTGTTCCGCCAACATTCACGAGTGTTCCGCCAACAGAGCCACCACCACCGACTAATGTTCCACCAACTGATGTGCCGCCTGCAACACCGTGTAATAATGGCAACGGCAATGGAAATGGCAACGGCAATTGCAACAAATAATAAGAATGTGTTTTGGACGCGATTATTCGCGTCCCTACGACCTCAAACACGGTTATATGATTGTAGGGAGGGCATATATGCTGTCCCTACTTTACCAGAAATAAGACAAGCAATCGGGGGTTTAACAAATAATTTTATTATCATCGCAGCACAAAATCACTGTTGCTAGAAATTTCTGTGGAGGGAAACAACATGACTGAACAATACGACGATAATGAGGATATGGCAGAAGGTAAATATATCGTCATACACTCAACAGGTGATGACAACACGGTTAGCACCCGCGATATACCCGACCAACTTCCTGTTCTTGAAGAAACTATCGGCTCAGAGGCAAATACCCTCCTCATGATGTTGCCCGGACAAACGACCCCACTCACATTTGTAGATGTAAAATCCATTATTTTGGGGCGCTACGACCCAACAACAGGTCTTTATCCAACGGTGGATTTAATCCCCTATTTTGGCAAATCGCTCGGCGTTTCGCGTCGTCATGCCGAAATTATTTTGCAACATGGTCATTACTATGTGCGCGATTTGGATAGCGCCAATGGAACATGGCTGAATAATAGAAAAATGACCAACCAGCCCGAAGTGATTAAAAGTGGCGACCAACTGCGTTTGGGAGAGCTATTAATCGTCCTGTTCCTCTCTGAAAAAGAGACTAAGGGGCGTACAAAGCAAGAACGCTTAACCGGTCAGCATACGCTATATCTGCAATATTATAATGCCACCCAAGTCTTGCCACCCGATAGCATGACGGTTGAGTTTATGAACCAGATATTGGGCAGATATTTACAAATCCTGAGCAGTATACAGTCAACGATTTTTGATGCCAATAAGCAAGACAAGCAACCCATCACCATTAGCAGTATTCAGGTTATGGATAAGCCCAATACCATCGAAATTCAACTGCATATTCATCCACAATTATTATTCTTTTTGCGTGATGTCGTGCAAAAACGCATTAACCAAAGCCAATACGATTTAGCCGATGCGCTTTCATCGCCCACGTTGTATAGTGATTTCGCACAAGACATTTTAAGCCAATTAACACCTAGCAAGGTGAACGACGACCAGTATGTCACGTATGTGTCGAGTTTAGAAAAAGATTTGCAAAAGTTATTTGCATTCGACCTCAAAATGGTCAGCATGGAAAAATAGGTAATGCACCCCACACCCAACCCCATCCCCACGCTGTGGAGAGGGGGCGACAGTACATTTGAGAATTGACATCGCTAGAGGTTCAAAACCTCTAGCTAGTCGAATAAAGTCCACTAAAGGGACTAAAACCGTCTCTTAAAAAAGAGATACCTATCATAATAGGCTGATTTTAATGCCAATTTTGTGAAAAAAATTAGGCAAATCAGCCACTTCAGTGGGCTTTAAAATCGAATAGCCATAGGTTTTGAACCTATGGCGGGGCAAATTGACGATTTTTGCCCATCTTAATTTTAGTGTCGCCCCCTCAGCCAGACTGGAGCTGAGGGGGCGACAGTACATTTGAGAATTGACATCGCTAGAGGTTCAAAACCTCTAGCTAGTCGAATAAAGTCCACTAAAGGGACTAAAACCGTCTCTTAAAAAAGAGATACCTATCATAATAGGCTGATTTTAATGC
>JANRKU010000006.1:0-2140 GCA_033763335.1 bacterium | reverse complement strand
TTCATCTTCTGCCATAAATTCGATAAAATCATCGAGGCTCATATCGCGTGGGGGGACTAAGCCATCGGTGGTTTCTGATGGTTTGGCGCGGAAGTTATTCAGGTGCTTGGCTTTGGCGACATTGATGCTCAAATCTTCGTTGCGGATGCTTTCGCCAATGACCATGCCTTCATAAATTTCTGTCCCTGGGGCGATGAAGAATGTCCCACGTTGTTGCAAGCCCACAATCGAATAGGCGGTGGCTGTGCCATCTTGGTCGGCGACCAAACTGCCAAATTGACGTTCTGGTGCTTCGCCTTGTAGCACTTCATAGCCATAATGCAGGGTATGAAGTTGACCCATACCACTGGTGGCACGCATAAATTGGCTGTGGAAGCCGATGAGGAAGCGGGTTGGCACAATATATTTTAAGAAGGTGGTGCCGTGTTCAGATTGCATATCCACCATCTTGCCACGACGTGCGCCCATCAATTCAAACACGATACCCGTGCTACCATCTGCCATTTCGATATGTACTTCTTCGATTGGCTCTAGGGTTTCGCCTGTTTCTGGGTCTTCCATGAAGATAACTTCTGGCTTGCTCACTTCAAATTCGTATCCTTCACGGCGCATGGTTTCGATGAGGATGCCCAAATGCAATTCCCCACGACCACTCACCACGAATTTTTCACTGGATGCCCCATCTTCGACACGGAGCGCCACATTGGTGCGGGTTTCGCCATAAAGACGTTCACGCAGACGGCGCGATGTCCCCCAGCCAGTTTTGCCTTCACGTCCCGCAAATGGGGAGGTATTCACGCCAAAGGTCATACGAACAGTAGGGGCTTCCACGCGGATGGCGGGTAATGCCTCTGTGACCGATGGGTCGGCGATGGTATCGGAAATGCTGATGCTATCTAAACCAGAAAAAGCGATAATTTCGCCCGCAGTGGCTTCTTCAATCTCGGTTTTGGCGAGATTCATATAGGTATACAGGTATTCAATTTTACCAGAGGTCTTTGTGCCATCGGGGTTGATACGGGCTACGTTCATGCCTTTGCGGAATTTGCCACTATGCACACGCCCAACGCCAATTTGACCACGATAATTATCATAGTCGAGCGTTGTCACCAATAAGGTGGCGGGGGCATCCACATCTACCGATGGAGGAGCAACTTCTTTGACGATGGTATCGAATAGGGGAGTTAGGTCGTCTGCGAGTGTTTCTGCGGTATAACCTGCACGTCCTTCAATGCCAACGGCATATACAACGGGGAAATCGGTTTGTTCATCGGTTGCGCCCAATTCAATGAACAGGTCAAAGGTGTCATTGAGCGCCTCTACAATACGGGAATGTGGACGGTCAACTTTATTGATGACCACAATCACCTTCAATCCCAAGCCCAATGCTTTGCGTAACACAAAGCGGGTTTGGGGCATAGGACCTTCTACTGCATCAATCAATAACAGCGCCGCATCAACCATGTTCAACACCCGTTCCACTTCGCCACCGAAATCGGCGTGACCTGGGGTATCTACGATATTGATTTTGATGTCGCCATAAGTGATTGCCGTGTTTTTAGAGAGAATGGTAATGCCGCGTTCACGTTCTAGCGCGTTAGAATCGAGTACACGCTCTCCCATGACTTCATTTTCGCGGAATACTTTACTTTGCTTGAGCATACCGTCCACCAAGGTTGTTTTACCATGGTCAACGTGTGCGATAATAGCGATATTGCGTAAATCTTGACGTATGACTTTCACAGATATTTTTTTCCTCAACTACTTAAAATGAGACAAATCATTTTATCAAACCTATGTTAAGGAAATAGGGGGAATTTTGAGGGAATTTGGGGAAAATCACCCTCATCCCCCCTACTTGGACACGATATAAGACTTTTTATCCCCACCCATCCCCAAAAATTTTCACTGCACGACACAATTCATATTTGAAAATCGGTGTGAAAAAAATTGGCAAATTTCTGTGATACGGCAGGCGGTGAACCACCTGCTTGTGCCACCGAAACCCCATAAATGGGGTTGACATGCCAATTTTCAGGGTAGATAGGCATCATGTAAGGGCGCAATATATTGCGCCCGCCGTCACCAACGTTAAAAATTGGGCATGATATATCATGCCGCCGATTTTTTACGATAAAAA
>JANRKU010000005.1:0-32803 GCA_033763335.1 bacterium | reverse complement strand
ACGAATACCGCGCGACTTGACCAAATTTCCGCCTGATAAAGTCGGTTTAAACAATTCTGCCTACTCCGCTACCCACGGATAAGCTGTTTTATTGTTATTTTTCACTTTTTTATATCAAAAAACAGCCTGTGAAACTCTCACAGGCTGTTCATAATGCCAAAGTTCAGAGGGCGCAACCAGTTGCGCCCCATGTGTAGCAACTTAACGATAAAATCTCTTTTTTACCTCACCCCCCTGCCCCCTCTCCAAATTGGAGTGGGGGAGACAACCATTTTGGGGGTGGGTTTAAGTCCCCTCTCCAGACTGGAGAGGGGATTTAGGGGTGAGGTTGATTTCTTAAGTTGCAGTATATGGGGCGCAACCAGTTGCGCCCTTAGATAGTCAGTCAGTATGGTTATGCTTCTAGGCGTAAACTCAATCCCAAGCGTCGTGCCGCGCCGTTAATCGTCAAAATACGTGCGCGGACGAGTTGCCCTTCTTTCACCACATTGCGTGGATGCAGAAAATGTCCTTCTGCCAATTCAGAGACATGAATGAGTCCCTCTAATCCTTCTTCAATACACGCAAATGCGCCAAAATCCACCACATTGGTGATAACCCCTTCGACAATTTCATCTACTGTATAGCGTTCATGAACTGTTTTCCATGGGTCGGGGCGTAACCGTTTTAGGCTAAGTGCAATGCGCCCCGCGTCTTGGTCTACACCCAATACATAGGCGCGAAGGGTCTGCCCGCGTGCGAGGATATTTTCTGGATGCCCAACCCTGCCCCAGCTTAATTCGCTGATATGCACCAACCCCTCTAATCCGCCTAAATCTACAAATGCGCCAAAATCGCATAGGTTGGTAATCGTCCCTTCGACCACATCCCCCGCTTGCAGGGTATGGAGGATATTGGCACGTTCACCCGGATTCGCTTGGGCGGCGCGTTCAGAGAGGATGAGCCGATTTTTATCCAGATGCAATTCAATAACGCGCAGGTGCATAACTTCACTCACACGGCTCATCAACGCATTACGGCGTATCATCTGATTTGCTGTGGCAGGAAAATTAATCAATTGGCTGGCGGGGACAAATCCGCGTAAGGTATTCCATTCTATCAATAAGCCCCCCCGATTATAGCCAACGACTTTTACCTCTATCACCTCATCAGACTCAAAAATTGCCCGAACAGCCTGCCAATCTTCTTCAGATTCGCCCCGATAGATGGTGTAATGATGTCCTGCATCTACCGAATCTGCCATTTCATCATCATATTTCGGAAAGGCATTAGATAACGCCTCATGATGTGGGACAGTAGATGGATTTTCGCCTTCATCCAACAATGCCGCCCAATAGCCTTCATCCAATGTCAATGGTGGTGGAACGTAATCGTAACGGTGTGCCTCAATAGACATGCAAATCCCCTCTAACACTACCTATAAACATCTAAAATAGTTCTCCCTCAATAGTCATTATAGGCAGTTTTTAGGGGAGATGCAAATATAAAGTTATAATTCATCCGCAGTATATGGATTTTTTTACATGGATAAAAGTGATATGGCTTCGCGTTCCATTTCAACCAACATCTCGGCAACGGCTTCTATGGCGACATTTTGTTTGCGATACAAATTGGCATCACTCATATACAAGCGGGTCGCTGTATCGCGTACTTTACGCTGTTCCAAAAAGCGTAGTGTCAGGATGTTATAAAGTGTCCATTCGGGATTTTTCATACTCCGTTCCCCTTCGGGTTTTAGGCGTTCTATGGCACTCAACAACACGGCTCGTAGCGCCCGCACAGAATTATTTTCGTTTTCAGTCAATACCCGTTGCACACTGTATAACTCTAACAAACGACTGCTGGTTAACCCTGGTCCGCCCCAATAATGCCGTAATGCCGCATGAACTTGCTCAATCATGTCATCACGAGTGGGCAAATTTCCGTTCATAATGCGCGGTTTGGCATCGCGCCCGGGGAGATAATCCACCTCTGCCACCCGCGCCCGTGTGACATTAATTTGAGGCAATAACCCCTCTAGTGCATCATATAATTCATCTTGGAGCATTAAATCATCGAGCGCACTGGCAAGCCGTTTAGAAAATCGCCCCAATAATTTTTCTTCATCGGCGCTTAGTGTTGGCGATGATGCTACAAACCCCATACACCCAATTAACACCGATGACACATCCGCATTTTGCCCATGCCGATGGCTATATAACCCCACTAGCCAATATCCTTCCCATTGTAATCGTGCTGACGGGGTAAAATCTTCTGCGGATGGGAAGTCGGATTGTGTAAGCATCTCATCCGAGACGACAATATGCCCCGCCATCTTAATCATCTCTGGCTGGCTATCAGTCAATTTGACCACAAATGCGCCTTTAACCTGCATATAATCGCAGGTGGCTTCTAAATTTGCTTCTAGCAACTGAAGCAAATCGGCACGGGTGAGTAGACGCTCATTTAATTTTTGAAGCTGAGTCACTTGCTCGGTATCGTCATAGTAGATGAGGCGACGTTCCAAATAGGGCAAAATAACATCCACACTCCACTGCCATAACAAAATGACTGCCACCACCATAAATGGCATAAATTCCTCGCCTAATCCGCCCAAAAGGCGCGAAAATGGCGCGTTATAGATGATAAATACCAACGCGAGTAACCCTGTGGAAGGTCCTAACAACATAAAACGGAGCAAATCGGCTTTGACCACACGGTCTGGTATATCTGACCCAAAAAAGGATAGTGGATACGCCAAGAGCAAGAGCGCCAAAATGACTACAACATTGGTCACATTCACCAAAAATAAGGCGGATGCACTAAATTCTTCACCTGTGGATAAAAATACTGAATAGGGGAAAATACCGATGATGGGCATCAACACCGAGACCAACAAATAGGTCATGCGCCGTTGGGTGCTTTTGGTGATACACCGCGCCCGCGCCCGCCATACATTCGCCAATGCAATAATGCAGGTAGGGATTAAATATGCCACATATAACCCAAAAAACACCCCTGCATTCAAACTAACCCGCCCATCAGGTAGGCGCACAAAGGTGATAAGGGTATCGGTCATGGCGGCGAGAATAAGCAACGCCGCTCCAATGGCGTATAAAATACGCGCAACCCGCCTGCGTCTGCCCCGTGAGGGCAATCCAGTAGTGGCTAGGAGCGAATCGGAAAGGTGAAAGGTACTGGCGGGGATAAATGCCAATCCAATCCACTGAAAGCGCAACAAGGCTTCAATGGTAGCGGGTTGAATGGCGAGTGACATCAACACATCACCCAAATAAACAATCGTCACACACGCCAATACCCCTGCGGATGTGCGCGTCACCCGATTCCGTAAATTACGCGACAAATTGTAGAGCAATAGCGAAGCGGCAACGACCACAATCGCCGCCGCGAGTGTTTCATTCAGCAAATCTAATGATTGTTGCAAAAAACGTTCTATTACCACAGAGACCATCATTTCAATGCTTATCGGCTATACTTTTTCAGCGATAAGCATAATTTAGACTCTCATGGGCGTGTAGGGGGAAAATACTATTCTATATATAATTTTTATGGCAATTAGTTGCCCAAAGCGATTACAGAAAAAGCCTGTTAATCACTATTTAAGAATCATTTCTGGTGTTACCCAATATAATTGTGCGCCATCTTTATGTTGGTTGGCAATTTGCAAAAGTTCCTCATATGGAAGATATTCCCATAAGTTGTCATGAAAGAGTTCTGGACACTCTTTATAGAGTTTTGGAAAAAAATAGTCGTGAAACCTAAAGAAGTAGCGCATATTCTCATACGTTGAGCGGTCTAAATGGGCTTCTGGAAAATGAATATGCGAAATACCCATAAACCTCGAAAGAGTGGCTATCTGTGGGCGTATCAGCGCAATGAGTAGCCCTATTTTACGTGCCTTTGCTAATTCGCCAATCCCTTTGAACAGGTATTGAATTACTTTTGGGTCACGATATTTATGCGAGACGGCTAACTTACCAACTTCGGCTATAGGGGTCATATTATCAACGCCACTGGTTTGGCGCAATTTGGAAATCATTTCTTCGTCAGTATTCAATAATTTGAACGACTCACCCGCAATTAAGTTATAATCTGGATAACTGGCAAACACAACACGCGCCGTAGCAATCACGTCGTCATCTTCTTCGATTAAAACAGTGGTAGACAAACAATCCCCATTTGGCAATTGCATGATGTCTATATCATCACAGAAATAATCCTCTGGGATATTATTATAATATTTCCCGTATTCTTCGGCACGTAAGGCATAACAAGCCCTACGCAAATGCAATGTATCAGCGATTAAGAATTTCATGGTGAATCTCCCTCATCTAACAGGTGCGTAATTTTACGTTATGTAAGAATCGTAGCACACAATATATGAGGGATGATTGGACAGTAAAGAAAATTTTTCTATTTGAGGGTTTGTCCAAAAAAGACGGCAATATCCCCATTGAGGAAATATTGGTCATTGAATCCACAAAACGTTAGTCCATTTTTTTGTAAAAATTGAATGGCGGGGTAATTTTTAGTCTGTGTTTCGACTTGCAACTGCATAAATTCATGTTCCATCGCCCAACGGCGTGCTACATTGAGCAACCGTACGCCAACCGCTTGTCTGCGATACAATTCGCCAACGGCAATATCCTGAACAAGTGCAATGCGATGGGTTGGCATGGCACGCATGGTTAAATACCCAATCAGCCTGTTATCCGCTTTGGTGAATGCGACCAGAAAACAATGTTTTTTAGGCAGGCATAAGCGCAAACGGCGTTCATCGGCAGGATATGGCACCGTCATGGGACGGGGTAAGCGTTCTGTCCGAAACAAAATCCCCCGATTGCCCGTCTCTGGCTGAAAGGTCATTTGCCAAACGCGCTCAGTCTCATACGATAAATCCAGCGCCAAACACGCAGGAATATCGTCTGGGGTGGCATCACGAATGAGGATAGACAGGCTCATGAGGTTTCACGCAAGGTAGGCATCGCCAAATGTGCCACTCACTTGAATTTCGATAATCGGCAGGGTGTCATCGTCAACACGGGCAAGATATATCCCCTTTTCTGGGTTATCATACCGTTCACCATCAAATTTGACAGTAAATAGGCGGGTTTGCTTGACCACGATTTTCGCCCGATATCCTAATGGTGTTAGGATATGGATATTGCCAAAGGTAGACCGCACGAATAAGGGGTTAAATGCCTCTTTTGGGCAAACAATCCGCACATCACCCATGCCTGTACCAACCACCACATCATGCACAATCATTTGTGATAGGTCTAATGTGGCTTGTCCCAAATGCGTTGAGACCAAAATTTGCCATGGGAGGTCTTGTGCGAGGGCAATTTTCCAATCGGCAAATGACCACCACGGGGTCTTGGAACGAAATAACTTGAGGTGGGCATAAGTATCTCGCACCGTCAATTGGGGGCGACTATTCACGGCAAATTGACCCGCAATCAAGCGCCCTTCACGTTGGAGCGCGAGTAAATCTACATCTACCGCCCCACTGCTAATTTCGAGTGTGGCACTTTCCACACTCCCGCGTGTGATGCCAAAGTCGCGTGTTTCTGAACTGGGGATAAAATCGCCCCGCAGTAAAATTTGCGCTCCTGCCACCACCAACAACAAGGGCAATAATGCCACCGCATTAAAATCGCCCAACAATCCAAAGTTATTGAATAGCAAAACCACCCCCACCCCCGCGATGAGCAATGCCCATAGCATGGGGAAGGCGGTGGTTTTGGCACGTTTCTCTTTTTGAGCCAACGCGATTTATTCCTCGTAGAGATAGTCGCGCAAAATGATATGGGCAGACGATTGGCGCAAGCGGTTAAGTGCTTGTGCTTCCAACTGGCGCACCCGTTCACGGGTTACACCGATAGTTTGCCCAACTTCTTCAAGTGTATAGACACGCCCATCTTCCAACCCGTAGCGCAAGCGCAAAATTTGTGCTTCACGCGGTGGGAGGCGGTCTAATGCCCCTTGCAATTGTTCATGGAGCAAGTGAGTCGCCACTTCTTCGGCGGGTGCAGGACTATTGACATCCTCCACAAAATCGCCAAAGGTCGAATCACCATCTTCATCAATCGGTGTCTCTAAGCTCACAGGACGACGGGCAATTTCCAACAAGTTTTCCACCTTATCTGGGGTGGTTTCCATGTGGATAGCCAGTTCATCAATACTTGGCTCGCGCCCCAATTCTTGAATGAGGTTGAGCTGAATACGGCGCATCCGATTGAGCTGGTCGCCCATATGAACAGGTACACGAATGGTACGCCCTTGGTCGGCAACCGCACGGCTCACAGCTTGGCGAATCCACCAAGTCGCATAGGTGCTAAATTTATGCCCACGGCGGTATTCAAATTTGTTGGTAGCGCGAATTAAGCCGATATTACCCTCTTGGATTAAATCCAAGAACGGCACACCACGCCCAATATATTTTTTCGCCACACTAATGACCAAACGAGCATTGGCACGGATGAGATGTTCTTGTGCCATTTCACCATCGAAAATCACATCTTTCAGGTCATAAACATCGTCTGGTGGCAATGTATCGCCATGTCGCTTCAGACGTTCTGTGGCATTAATGCCGCGTTCCATCCGTTTCGCCAAAGAAACTTCTTCGGCGGCGGTGAGCAACGGTACACGCCCTGCTTCTTTCAGATACAGTCCCACCACATCGTCGGTATCCAACGCTTGGCGATAGCCCGCATCATCCATAATTTCTGATAGATATAGTTCACCCTCTTTGGCGATGAGGTCATCCTCTTCGTCAAAGTGGAAATCAAACGATTCAGCGGCTTCTAATGCCAATTCTGCATCGTCAGGTTTTTCAGAAAGAACTTCTATACCTGCATCCATCATCGCATCCATCAACTCGTCTAAAAGAGCAACATCGGTCTCCACTTCCGGAAAGACCGCCAGAATCTCGTCATACAAGAGTAACCCTTGTTGACGACCTTTTTGAATGAGTCCGTTTAGGACTTGTTCCCGTTCTTTATGAAGCATTCCCATTGTCGCTACAACCATATTACATACATATAGCCCTGCCAAAATGTGCAAGGCAAAAGACCTCTTATACGATAATTGTCCTATAAAAACATCCTACCACGCTTTTGGGCAAATTTTAATAAAGATGCCCAAATTTCTAACGTTAGCATAGGTACGAAACCCCGCCTACAAAGAAGCGGGGGAAAATGTCACTTTATGCTATCGCCAAAAAATAAACGCGATATATCTTGTATAACTTAACTCCATTGTGGATTCTTGTCAAGCAATTGGTATTATATTTTTACAGGAATTCGGTTATTTTTCGGTTTTTTGCCAATTTTGCCCTGTTTACCGAACATCTGTTATGATACGATAGGTGGCTTCAAAAATTGCGAAGTTAAATAATCTATTGGTTCCCGATAGATTAAATACATCTCCTCACGGTCATCCACAACAGCATAATAAACCTGTCGCCCACCATATTCTGTGGGGTTTCCAATGGCTATGGTATGTGCTGTACCATCATCGGTCACAAACAAAATCGAAAAATAATGTTTGCCATCTTCCAAGAAACCATATTCGATGAGTTTGTCTGCCTCTGGCATAAACTGATACGCATACGGCATGATGACCAATGTGCGTTCTATGGTCTGCATAACCGTTTGGTCTAAGACAACATCCTCAACGTATGGCGTTATCCACAATTGTATCGGATTACGTGTGAAAGTCACACTTTGTTCAGAATGGGGGTCTAAAAGCCGTATGGCTTGTATCGCACTCCCTTCCAAACCGTTATACACCTGATTTTCGCCAAATACTTGCTCAGTTTGTGATACTGGTGGTGCAGTCGGCTCAATTGGGTCTGCTGTTGGTGGTTCTTGTACCACCACCAACACCGCCAATACAATAAATAACACCAAAAAACCGAAAAGTGTCGGTAATCCTTTTCTCATCGCCTACTCCGCCTAAAATAAATCAATCCCCCCACTCCAATCAAGAAAGCGGGCATGATAAATAGGGTTAACAACGCAATCTGATTCAGTTGTGTGTTTGGGTCAACGAAAATGGTTGGCAAACCGACAGATGTCGCTTCTGAGCCAAATGTGACCGTTTCATTATACCCTGTTAGCCAGCGCACCGCATTCGTCATCAAAATACCATTGCCTGCGGGGGATGCAATTTGCCCATCAGTAGCAAAATCACTATCACCAATCAACACCACACGCCCACCCTCTTCGCCATCTGCCGCCCATGCCACAAGGGTCATCGCACCGGGTGTATCGGCATTTTCATCATATTCATAGGCATTATTGAGCAGAACATCGGCAATATTGGTCTCTGCATAGCTATCGGGTGATGTCATAATCACCCGTCCATTATTGACAGGTGGGTCTTCATCAATTGCGATGGCACGAGAAATCCGAAATTGTGTACGCGAATTAATATCAGTAGCGGGGTCGATATCAGTTGAGATGGGCGAATCAAAAATCTGATAGCTAATCACATCCAACGGTGTATCCCCGCTAACGGAATAATCCACCGCTATCGCATCAAGCAAACGAATCCCCCAATTTGTCCATAGGTATTGATTAAAGGGGTCATCTTCAGACAAGACTTGCTCCTCACCACCCGATACATCCCCCAAAATCAACAATCCCCCACCCCGCTTGAGATAATCATCCAACAAGGCAATGGCTTCCCCTGTGAGGCGTGTTAATGGACGCGCCAAAATAATGACATCCACACTATCGGGGATAGGGACATTATTAGCAACAAGGTCATTTTGTATATCTACAATTTCGGTGTTATACCCCTCAAAACGCAATAATTGACCTGATAGTGACATGCCATTGGTCGAAACATCATTCGGAGACCGTTCCCCAAAGCCAATATCATACAAGACGGTAAAATTGCCCGTATTGAGCAGGCGATTAATGGCGCTGGTCATATCGCGCTCTTGCCTCTCCCCCATCGGCACAATCATCACACTGTTATAATCTATCGTGCCATCATCTAATACATAAGAGATGAACACATCACCATCTTGTGCGTTGAATAATGCCGTAATCCCCGGTTGGGCGATGGGGTCTATATAGGCACGGGTAATTTTACCGCCAGATTCGACCTCATATTGCCGAAAAAATTGGTCATCTAATTCACGTAAGCCAATATTTGCGGGCGAGTAAAATGCTGTGATGCGGATATTCCGATTCAAATCGCCAATAATGCGTTTTGTGGTGGTTGTGAGCGAATAGCTCCCACGCTCGGTCATATCCAATGTGATGACAGAACGCTCGACATAGATGTAAATCAACGTCACAATGCCGATGAATAGCGCCGTAGAAAATACCGCCAATGTGCTTTGACGGATGCGCCGTCCTGTGAAAAAATCCATAAAATCACGCGGGGCAAGGAGCAACCATCCACCTAGACCAACCACGCCCAAGATGATGCCAACACCCGCAAATAAATTCATCTCGCCTTCCCAAAGGAATGCGACCACACCTAATAACACGCCAAATGCGCCGATAAAGCTCAAAATTTGTCCAATATCGCCCCGTGTGAGGGCAATGTCGCGTTCTCGTCTCATGATTAACGCCATCTCCGCGATTCGAGGAGTCTAATGGTGATAAACAACGCCACCACAATCATCCCCGCAAAATAAGCCACATCTTCTGCGCGGAACAATCCCACTGCGAATGAGGTGGAATAATGCCCCTGCAAACTCAATTTTCGGATTAAATTAGCGAGGTCAAAACTCGCCACGATATTCCCCGCCAAATCACCAAGCCACATCAACAGCAAAAACGACATGCTCAAAAATGCCGCCATAACCTGACTATCCGTGATGGCAGAAAATCCCACCCCCACCGCCAACGCCGCCCCACCATACAACCAAATGCCGATATACGCACTGAGGGCGATACCTAAATCTGGGAAAATACCCAAACTCATCAGAATCACGGGATAAATAAACGTCCCCATCAGCAACAGCGAATAAAATGCCCATGCGCTCAAAAATTTGCCAATGACGATTGAGCCATCACTGACAGGGGCAGTGAGCAATAATTCCACCGTACCCTCTTTATTCTCTTCTGCGATAAGGCGCATGGTGAGCAGTGGGGCAAAAAATACCATCACAAACGAGAGAAACATCGGCACAGAGGCGGGGTCTGCCGCCCGTACACTAATGCTGATAGTGAGGTCGTTATTGAAATATAACCCCATCAACACATAAAATGCCGCCGCAATTAAATAACTGACGGGTGATGTGAAATAATGCGCCATTTCGCGCCGAAAAATTGTCCACATAGGTCACTTTCCCACAATCTCTAAGAAGATGTCCTCTAGGGTCATCGCCATCGGGCGCAATTCGCGCAAGCCATACCCCGCCGATAAGACTTTTTCCACCAATTTCCCACGAATATCACTATCCTTTTTGGCGCGAATCGTAAACCCTCCCGCCAAATGTGTCACTGATTCCACTCCTGTGAGCGCATTGAGCATATTTTCTACTTTTTGCTTATCACGTTGGGGAGCATCAATTTCGACATACAGATAATCATTCGGGTACAGTTGCTTGCGGAGTGCCTCTGGTGTGCCATACGCCACCAATTTCCCGCGTTGCAAAATGACCACACGGTCACAAATTTGCTCTGCTTCAGATAAAATGTGCGTGCTAAAAAGGACGGTGTGCGATTGTGCCAGATTGCGGATTTGTTCGCGGATTTCGATGATTTGTTGCGGGTCAATGCCGATGGTCGGCTCATCTAATATCAGCACTTTGGGGTCATGGACGAGTGCCTGCGCCAATCCGAGCCGTTGTTTTAACCCTTTGGATAAATTCCGCACCAACGACTTGCGCCGTGGGATGAGGTCTACTTTTTCTAGCGCATCCAATACGGCTTGCTTGGTTTTTTTGACACCGCGCAATTTTGCCCAAAACGTGACATAGCCTTCTACCGTCATATCGGGATAGAGGGGAACACGTTCTGGCAGATAACCGACATTTTGCCGTACTTCAAACGATTCCTCACTCACATCATGCCCTGCCACGACTGCCTTACCCTCACTAGGGGGCATATAGCCTGTCAGGATTCGCATGGTGGTGGTTTTGCCCGCGCCGTTGGGACCCAATAGCCCCAAAATTTCGCCTTGTTTGGCACTAAACGACACAGCATCCAGCGCGAGATGAGTGCCATAATGCTTGCTTAAATTGCTAACTTCTATCATGAAAGTTTGCCTATCGGTGATAAATCTCACTGTTGATTATACACACCGATAGGGGCAGTGGCAGTGAGACGTGAAAAAATCCGCACAAAACATAAGTCACGTTACACTCTTTTTACATATTGCCCGATTCTACAGGGCATAAAATCCCAATTATATATGTCGATAATTTGGTCTCTTGACTCCAAATTCGATTCAGGTGTTTAATAGAGAAGAATTTCACAATCACACATATTTCTTGGAGGAAAACACCATGTCTGTTGTTGTCGAAGCATCTGCTATCATCCCCGCCCCACCCCAAGCCGTATATGATTTACTCGCCGATTATCATGTCGGGCATCCGTCCATTTTGCCCAAACCCTATTTCGTAAAACTCACCGTAGAAGAAGGTGGGGTCGGCGCAGGGACGGTATTCCGTGCGGATATGAAGGTGATGGGACAAAAATCATTTTTCCGTTCAAAAGTCACCGAACCAGAACCCGGAAAATTGTTACGCGAAACCGATTTAGATACTGGCACAGTCACCGATTTTATCGTTAAACCAACCTCTGATGGGCAAACCCAATTATCTTTTCACACCACATACCAGACGAAGAATTTCATCGAAAAATTGATGATTCCATCCCTCCTCAAGCGCATGTACAAGCAGGAATTGGGCAATATTGCCGAACACTTCAAAAAATAGTCTGTGCAATGTTTCACCATCATTCTTTTATCAACATCTGCTAAAATAAAAGGATGATGGTGATTTTATGGCACAAAAAAGGCGTTTTATGACCACATCCACAAAAATCCGCGTTGGTGTTTATGGCGCGTCTGGCTATGCAGGACAAGACCTCATCGAAATTTTATCCAAGCACCCCAATGTCGAATTGGTGTTCGGCACATCCAACACTTATGCGGGTGATGTCATCCCATTTACATCGTTGCATTATATCCCATCTGATGATGCCCCATTAACGGCGGTGGATGCGGTATTTTTGGCGCTCCCCCATCAGACATCGGCAAAAATGGCACATCTAGCGCTATCGCATGGCAAAAAAGTGATTGACCTCAGCGCCGATTTGCGACTGGATACGCCAGAATCATATCAAAAATGGTATCATGATGTGCATCCCCATCCCGATTTGCTCCCAACACCCTATGGCTTGGTAGAAGTGAATCGTGAAATTTTACGTGGCATAGACCGCGTGGCTGTCCCCGGATGTTACCCCACCACCACTCTACTCGGATTATATCCACTCCTCACCGCAGGGGCATTAGCCCCCCACACACCGATTATCGTAGATGCGAAATCGGGTGTATCGGGTGCGGGACGTGAACCGAAATCGAACACCCATTTTGTCGAGGTATTTGGCAATTTTTCCCCGTATAATGTGGGGCGTTCACATCGGCATGTGGGCGAAATGGAGCAAGAAATCGCCAAATTAGACCCTCAAGCAGGCACATTAATCTTTTCTCCCCATTTATTGCCAGTGGATAGAGGGTTAATGGCGAGTATTTATGTGACCCTCAATGACGGGTTCACCAGCGACCAAGCACAACATCTCTATGAAGAAATTTATCATGGGGAAGCATTGGTGGATGTTTTACCGCCAAAACATCACGCCACCCTCAAGCATGTTGTCCGCACCAATAAATGTGTTATCAGCTTGAATCCTGTATTGCCCAATCTACTCCATATCACCAGCGTGACCGATAATCTCCGCAAAGGGGCATCGGGTCAGGCGGTACAAAATTTTAATTTGATGTTCGCATTGGATGAGACCACCGCCCTACTATGACAAACTATCATCATCCCATATTGATTAAAATAGGCGGTCATGAATTGACCGATGCGGTATTTTTGAACGACCTCGCTATGACCATCCGCGATTATCCCGCGCCTGTGGTGATTGTGCATGGTGGTGGGGCAGAAATTACCGATATGCAAGAACGCTTGCAGATAGAACCGCGCAAAATGGACGGGGTACGCATCACCGACCAAGCCACATTGGATGTGGTGGTGATGATGTTACGCGGGTTGGTCAACACGCGCTTGGTGCAAATTCTCACTGAAGCCGGTGTGGATGCTATTGGCGTTTCTGGTGTGGATAGAGGCTTAATCCGCGCCGTAAAAATGCGTCATGCCTATATTGATATGGGCTTCACGGGTGATGTGGTCAAAGTGCGGGGCGATATTATCCAAAAGTGGTTACATGAGGGGATTGTCCCCGTTATATCACCTATTTGTATGGGTGGCGACCCTGTGTTGATTGCCCCACAAGCCATTTATAATGTCAATGCAGACCATGTGGCGGGGGCAGTTGCCAATGCCATCCACGCCGAAAAAATCATTTTCTTAACGAATGTGGCGGGTGTCTTGGTGGAAGATAAAGTACAAGAGCATTTAACCATCAAACAAGCCGAACATCTCATCGCCAATGGGACAATTCATGGTGGTATGATACCAAAAGTGAAAACCGCGTTGCATGTGGTAGAATTGGGCGTGCCAAAAGCCGTCATCACCAATTTGCAAGGCTTAAAAACCAATAGTGGCACAACATTTAGTGGAGCGAAAAAATAAATGATACCCGAAACCCAAACCCCTACCCTCACCCGTACCGAACAACTAATGCACGATGAAAGCGAAGTCGTTTTACAGACCTACAGGCGTGCGCCCTTTGTTTTGGTGCATGGTCAAGGGGTGCATGTCTTTGATACTGAAGGCAAAAATTATCTCGATTGGGTGGCGGGGATTGCGGTCAATGCGCTGGGTTATGGCGATAAGGATGTGCAAGCTGTCATCAATCAACAACTAGCGACAGGACTCATCCATACCAGCAATTTATATCATACCGTCCCGCATGTGGAACTGGCAAAATTGCTCACCGAAAAATCATTCGCTGACCGCGTATTTTTTACCAATAGCGGGACAGAAGCCAATGAAGGCGCAATTAAATTTGCCCGTAAGGTCGCCTATGAAAAAGGCTATCACGATAAGACCGAATTGGTCAGTTTTAGCCATGCCTTTCATGGTCGCACCATGGGGTCACTCTCGCTCACACCAAAAGAAAAATATCAAACAGGCTTTAAGCCCCTGCTCCCCGGTATTCGTGGGGCAATTTTTAATGACATCGAAAGCGCCCGCGCCGTCATCAATCAAAATACGGCGGGTGTGTTGATAGAACCCATTCAAGGTGAAGGTGGTATCAATGTCGCCACAGATGAATTTTTGCGAGAACTCCGCGCTTTATGCGATGCCAATGATGCCTTGCTGATTTTTGATGAGATTCAATGTGGCACAGGGCGCACAGGCACACTCTGGGCGCATGAGCATAGTGGGGTCACACCCGATATGATGACCCTCGCCAAACCATTGGCGGGAGGCTTGCCCATTGGCGCAATTTTGATGACCAACCGCGTGGCAGAAGCCATTCATGCAGGCAATCATGGCTCAACTTTTGCGGGTAGCCCTTTTATTACGGCTGTCGCGCATCATGTCTTAGAACGCATCGCCAATCCCGAATTTTTGGCACATGTGGCAGAAGTCGGGGCATATCTACAAGAAAAATTAGCATCCATCAGCCATCCTGATATTGTAGAAGTGCGTGGGCGTGGCTTGATGGTCGGCATGGAATTTTCACGCGAGGTAGACCCCATTGTGAGCGCAGGCTATGAACACGGCTTATTGCTCATCAATGCAGGGACGCATGTCATCCGTTTTGTGCCACCCCTCATCATCCAAAAGAGTCATGTGGACATCTTGTGCGACAAATTGACACACATTCTGGAGACAATTTGATGACCCATTTCTCATTTCCAAAAGGCTTTCGTGTGGCAGGTGTATCGTGCGGATTAAAACCAAATAACCTACTCGATTTTGCGTTGATTGTGAGCGATGTCCCCTGTGTGACGGCGGGTGTATTCACGACCAATATGGTCAAAGCCGCACCTGTCGTATTGGGAATGGAACAATTACTGCGCTATAGCGATTCTATCTGCGCTGTTGCCATCAATACAGGGTGTGCCAATGCCGCCACAGGGGAACCAGGCTTAGAAAATGCGCGTGCGACAAAAAAGGCGGTAGGTGATAAACTCGGTTTGGATGAGCATCAAGTGATGGTTATGTCCACAGGGGTTATCGGGACACAATTGCCAATGGATAAAATCCATAAGGGCATTGAACTCGCTTATAACACATTAGGAAATGATTGGGAAACCGCTGCCAAAGCCATTATGACAACTGATACTATCCATAAAATAGCCTCTGTCACGGTAAAAACGGATAAAGGCAGTTATACCATCACAGGCATTGCCAAAGGCGCGGGGATGATTGCGCCGAATATGGCAACCATGCTATCCGTAATTGTCACCGATGCAAAATTGGTGCCGGGTCAGGCACAAATGGCACTACAAAAAATTAACGAGCTAAGTTTTAACTGCATCACTGTAGATGGTGATATGAGTACCAATGACACCGTTTTGCTGTTGGCGAATGGCGAAAGTGGCGTAGCAATCGAATCAACCAATGATTACGATTACTTTATCAACCAGCTAGGAAATGTCTGTGATGCTCTTGCAAAGAGCATTGCCCGTGATGGCGAAGGCGCAACCAAATTGGTAAATATTACTGTTGGAGGAGCCGTTAGTAAGGATTCTGCTCGTAAAATCGCTAATACCATCGCAACATCACCATTAGTTAAAACAGCTATTTATGGCGGAGACCCAAATTGGGGACGCATTATGGCAGCGGCGGGGCGTGCAGGAGAACCGCTTAATCCTAAAAAAGCCATTCTTGTCATCTCTGAAGGAATACATAAATCAGCCGATGAATTAGTTTTATTTAGAGATGGTACAGGAGCAGAGTATGATGAAGCTAAAGCAAAAGCGATATTTGCTCAACCTGAGTTCACCATTGATTTATACCTTCAATTAGGTCGTGGCAGTGCCTCCGTTTTGACATGCGATATGAGCCACGATTATATTTCAATTAACAGCCATTATCGGTCGTGATATAATTTACAACCTGTAGGGACACGATATTATCGTGTCCTCATATCTTATAACAAATACAACCATAGAATATATTTTTTTGCACACCTATACAAAAGGAGTTCACCTATGAAAATTGTTGAATTAATGACCGTAGAAGAATTCAAAAATGCCTTCCCCGTGATGCGCGAATTGCGCCCAATGGATGAAAGCGAATTTTTGAGCCTGTTGCAGATTATGATGCCACAAGGCTACCGCCTATTGGGGGTGTATGAAGATGATAATAGCACCACCCCTGTAGCATTGGCAGGATTTCGTCAATCCACCACCCTGCTCAATGGGCGAAGCATTTATATCCAAGACCTTGTTACCGCAGAAGGTCATCGGTCAAAGGGTTATGGTCTTGCATTAATCAACTATATTGAAGGAATTGGCAGAGGCAATAATTGTGATTATTTATGGCTCACCTCTGGGTTACATCGTAACGATGCTCACCATTTTTATGAAGAAAAAGGTGGCTTTAAGCGGTCATCCTATACCTTCCGCAAATATCTGAAATAAACAGGCGACATATATGTCGCCCCAAGTGTAGCAACTTAACAATAAAATCCACTCTTTTACCTCACCCCCTGCCCCCTCTCCAAATTGGAGAGGGGGTGAAAATCATTTTATGGGTGGGTTTAAGTCTCCTCTCCAGACTGGAGAGGGGATTTAGGGGTGAGGTTAATTTCTTAAGTTGCCATTATGGGGCGCAACATGTTGCGCCCTTACACTATCTGTTGCAGTTGATTGTTATGAAAGGACACACCTATGCAAGGATTGTTGGCACTTGAAGATGGACGGGTATTTTCTGGGATTGGCTGGGGCGCAGAAGGCGTAGAGACAGGCGAATTGGTCTTTAACACCTCTATGACTGGCTACCAAGAAATTCTCACCGACCCCTCGTATTACAAGCAAATTGTCACCATGACCGTTTCACATGTGGGTAACACAGGCATCAATATCGAAGATGTCGAATCTGAAAAGGTATGGGTATCGGGGTTTGTGGTACGTTCACTGAGTCCGGTGGTCAGCAATTGGCGCAATCGTGGCGACTTAAATGGCTATTTGCGCGAACAAGGTGTGATTGGTCTTAGCGAGGTAGATACCCGCGCCCTTGTACGCCATATTCGCAGTAAAGGGGTGATGCGGGCGGCTATCGCCAATGGGGAAGCCGCCAAAGACCCCCAAGCCCTCATCGAAATGGCACGCCAATCACCCGATATGTCGGGGTGGAATTTGGTGGATGATGTCACCACCGCCGAAGCCTATAATTGGACAGAACATAGCGACCCGCAATGGTATAGCACCCGTAACGAAGATTCATCTGCCCCACTCATCATTGCTTATGACTATGGGATAAAACGCAATATCTTGCGGATGCTCACCGACAGAGGCTTGCGTGTGCGCGTTGTGCCTGCCAATATGTCGTATGATGAGGTTTTGGCACAAAATCCGGCAGGCGTATTTTTGAGCAACGGACCCGGAGACCCCGCCGCCGTCACTTATGCCATTGATAATGTCAAACACCTCATGGGAAAAGTGCCGGTATTCGGCATTTGCTTGGGGCATCAAATTTTGGGATTGGCGCTTGGTGGGACAACCGAAAAAATGCGCTTTGGGCATCGTGGGGGCAACCAACCCGTCAAAAATTTACAAACGGGGCATGTGGAAATCAGCGCCCATAATCATGGCTTCGCTGTGAGCCATAATAGCAAGCTAGACGGTGCAGAAATAACCCATATCAACCTCAACGACCAGACGATTGAGGGGTTGCGTCATGAAGGATTAGGTGCATTTAGTGTACAATATCACCCCGAATCATCCCCAGGTCCGCATGATTCACTTTATTTATTTGATGAATTTGTAGAGCGAGTAAAGGGCAGTTAACTTGTAAGGGCGCAATATATTGCGCCCATTTACCGCAAAATCTGATTGATTTGCACCGATTTTTGTCCCAATATGAGCGATATAAAGGCTTCATCGGCTGTATATCGCCCCACAAACCCATATTTATCACCATCTAGTGACCATACCTCACTATAATCCCCAGCAATATCCACCAGCCAATATTCCGCCACACCATATTTTTCATATAGGCGAAATTTTTTCACTTTATCTTGTGTGGCAGTAGATGGCGATAACACCTCAACAATGAGTGTGGGAGCGCCAACAAAATGCGTATCTACATCTTGGCAAGTGCTATTTTCGGCAATCCAAAACACATCTGGCTGAACCACATTCCATTCATCAAAATGAACATCCGATGGGGATAATATGACCTCACCATTGGGGATGAGAGATAGTAATAGCTGATAAATGCGCCCCACTGCCCGTTGATGGGCGTTTACGGGAGATGCAATCACAATTACCTCACCATCTATCAATTCTTGGGGGATATTGGTCTCTGCTGATAATAAATAATCATCAGCAGAAATCCGTTTTTTTGCGGGTATTAGGGTGGTCACAGCATTATCCCTTATACAAATCTCGCATGGTTAGCTTGAATCCGGGGAGCATATCTTCACCGAATAGCGTGCCATCAAATGGCACTGTAAACACAATATCGGGAGAATAAACCGCTATTGACCGTGATTTGACATGCGCGACCCACACTTGCTTCACCCCTGCATCCAAATATTGGCGGATTTTGGTCTGCACAACATCAGAGGGGTTGGTGGGTAAAATCACCTCTATGGCAAAATCGGGGTGATAGGGAATATTACCCTTTGGCAATTCGGCAACACGATTTTTATCAATAACGCCTATTGTCGGATAAGCGACTATCATCGGCTCATGTGAAAGGATATAACCCGTCTTAGAATCGGTCACATGACCTGCATTGGATAGCCTCATGTGATTCATCACGTAAGTATGCAATTTTTCTGCGACTTCTTCGGCAGTTGCCCATACAGGCGGTTGTTGAATCATGAAAAATAAACTCCAGTTGACCAGTTAATAAATCTATCTCTATTGTAAGGGAAAAATGTGTAATAAGTGTGTAGATAGGTGAAATCTGTATTATATAATGGGCTAGTTTTGTAAGGGCGCAACCTATTGCACCCTTACAGGCATACATCGTCTTTATTTACTAACTGACATCGGTATTTTCGTTATAGAGCATATCCACCCGTTGTTTGAGTAATTGGTATTCTGGTCGTGTCAGGTATGGGTCTTCTTCGTAGATGGTGCGTGCTTCGCGTTGTGCCATTTCGACCAATTCGGGTTTCATAAATTCCATCAATTGCAATGTGTTGCTCCCGCTTTGGCGTGTGCCAATCAAATCCCCTGCCCCGCGCAAGCGCCAATCAATTTCTGCAAGTTCAAACCCGTTGGTGGTGCTGACCATCGCATTGAGGCGTTCTGTTGCCTCTGGGGTATCGGCATCAGGGATGAGCAAGCAATATGAGGCATAACCACCACGCCCAACACGCCCTCTAAATTGATGCAATTGCGCCAACCCAAACCGATTTGCCCCTTCGATGGCGATGATGCTGGCATTGGGAATATCCACACCCACTTCTGCCACCGATGTCGTGACCATGATGTCATATTCGTGACGGGCAAATGCACCCATAATCTCATCTTTTTCAGAGGGTTTCATGCGCCCATGCAATAAACAAACACGGTGACGATGGAAAATTTTGAGCAATTCGCTATAGGCTTCTTCGGCAGACCGCGCCTCAATTTTATCTGACGCTTCGACCAATGGATGTATCACAAAGGCTTGTCTGCCTTCTACCAATTGGGCGCGGATGAACGCATAAATTCGTTCCCGTTCCAACGGTTGGACGATAAACGTCTCTACAGGGGTACGTCCTGCTGGCATTTCATCCATCACAGACAGGTCGAGGTCGGCATACATCGTCAACGACATGGTGCGGGGGATGGGTGTGGCGGTCATCACCAGCAAATGAGGATTACCACCCTTTGCGCGGAGTGCTTTGCGTTGTTCCACCCCAAAGCGATGTTGCTCATCAATAATCACCAGCCCCAAATCAGAAAATTCCACGCCAGCTTGAATAACGGCATGTGTGCCAATGACAATATCAATCGAGCCATCACGCATCCCGTTATAGACGGCTTCGCGTTCTGTGGTGGTGAGGGAACTGGTCAACAGCGCCACAACAGGACGGCGGTCTGTGTAGTCCATCTCATCAAAAATGCGCCCGATATTGCGATAATGTTGTTCTGCCAAAATACCCGTTGGGGACATCAATGCCCCTTGTTTGCCATTGGCAAAGGCAATCGCCAAGGCGGTAATGGCAACTGCGGTCTTGCCAGACCCAACATCACCTTGCAACAAGCGGTTCATCGGCACATTGGTCGCCATGTCACGCCGAATATCGGCAATCGCGCGATATTGCGCGTTGGTCAGGGTATAGGGGAACGCCGATTGCACGAATCCCTCTAAAAAGTCATCATTCACAGATAATTGTGGCGCAGGGCTGGCTTGCCAATCGCGCCGATTTGCCATGATAGACATCTGCAAGAGGAGCAATTGGTCAAAAATATAGCGATTCCGCGCATGTTCCAGATGGTCTAGGCTCTCTGGGAAATGCAAATGTTTCACTGCCCAGCCTAAATCTGCCAATTCTGCCCGTTCTAATGTTGACAGAGGGATATAATCGGGCAAACGGTCTGACCAATAAAAGACGGTCTCACGCATCAGATTCCGCAATCTGCGCCCGCCTAACCCCTCTGTGAGCCGATAGACAGGCACAATGCCTGTGGTATGCCAATTTTCATCGTCTAATTCTTCCCATTCGGGATTATTCATTTGCAAACGTTGGCGATACACCCCAACCTTGCCACTGATGACCACCTGCATCTTTTTGCGAATGACACGGCTTAGAAATTGTTGCCCAAAGAAAGTGCATGAAATCGTGCCTGTGCCGTCATCCACCTCCATATAAAAATCTTTGCGCCCACTTTTGCTCTCGCGGGGTTCACAATATTTCACTGTGCCAATGATGGTGGCGATTGTCTCTGGCAAAATACGCGCAATGGGTTGTAACAGCGTATAATCATCGTGACGGCGGGGCAAATTGAACAGTAAATCGTTGATGGTATAAATCCCCAACGTATTCAATTGCTCAACCAATTTTGGACCAACACCCTTCACGGTATCCACTTTGGCATTGAGTCCACGCAAGGTATCTGCCGCCGTATCTGCTGAGATAAGGGGGCGGGGAATACGCGGCGGACGGGCAAGGCGTGGCTTAACGGGCAAATCGGGGATGCCCTTATTCACCAGAGGCGGTTCATATTGCCATGTGTCGGATGAATCACCGATATACGATTCTTTGAACAATTTATCCAAGCGCATATCATTGTTATTATTGCTCGGTGCGGGGCGGCGCTCCACTTTGCGCGGTTTTGGCGCAGGTGGTGGTGGCGTATTTTTGGGTGGTTGATTTTTTGGCGGTTGATTTTGACGCGGTGGCGCATCAGAAGTGACAGGCGGTTGCCCATCATCCACAATAAACGTAAAATCTGCCTCCCGTTTTTTCTCTCGCTTGGGGGGGCGTGGTGGTTGTGACTCTGTAGGCGCTACCGATTCGCCAGTGGGTGGGCGATTTTCACGTTTGGGGCGTTTTTCACGCTCTGGACGGCGTTCCTCACGCGGTTTTTCTGGTGGTCTATCAACAACAGGTGGTGGTGGCGGTGTTAATTGAGCATATTGCTCAAGACGCGCCAAATACATCTCTGGCGCGGGTTTGCGCCCTGTGATTCTATCCATCAAATACACAATGGCACTACCACGCTCGGTTTTATTCTCAATGCTGGCATAGCGATTGAGCATATCCACAATTTCATCCACCAAAATATGGTGTTCTGGCTTACGCGCTTGCCGATGGGCATCGGTAGACCATTGCTCCCCATAGGCAGATAACCCACCGATGACGGCGGTATTTTTATATCCCTTGTCCTGCTCCAATTTGAGGACTTTTATCAACATTTCAAGTGCTGATGGCATCTTTCCAACCTTTACTCACTGCGGCAAACCCCACAGCACCCGGTCCGACATGCGTCCCTAATGCGGGACCCACCGTACCAACGATGGTATCTGGTGGCAAAATATCGGCTAGGCGCTCTTGGAGGGCATGAAAGCCTTCTTCGTTCAAAATATGCAAAATGGCAAATTTATCGTATGGTGCGTGTTGATACGCTAATTCTGCGAGTTTATCGAGGGCGCGGTTAAATGTCCGCACCCGTGCAATCGGATGGACTTGTCCATCTAATGACTGTACAACGGGTTTGATATTCAAAAAATTGCCAATACTCGCCGCCGCCCAACTGACCCGCCCACTACGGCGCAAAAAGTCGAGTGAGCCAACGGTGCAATACACATGCTGATTGGCTTGGGCGCTCATGATGGCGCGATGTGTCTGGGCGACATCGCCTGTTTCTTGTGCCACCTGCGCCCCAATGAGTACCTGCCAGCCCATGCCAATGCTCAATTGCCCACTATCTATCAATGTCACCCGTTCTGGTGGCAAATGAGAGCTACCCAAGCGCATCGCGTTATAAATCCCACTCAAGCCTTTGGGCGTGGTGATAATAAACAGATGGTCGGCATCGGCATAAGCACGGTCAATATAGGTACGGGCGAGTTCTGGCGACATAGCGGATGTCTGTGGATAATCTTCCAATGTCCGCAAGCGCCGATAAAAATCATCGCGTTTCAATTCTACCCCATCATCGGCAAAACTTTGTCCGCCAAAATTGACAAATATGGGCGCAACCGTGATGTTGTATTGGCGCAATAAATCGTCTGGAATATCACATACACTATCGGTCAAAAATTTAATCTTCATCAAATTGTCCCATCGGCGCTAATTCTTGTTCCAAAATGACGATACCAGTCGCTTCTGTGCCAATTTTAGATGCCAATGTCGCCCCATACAACGCATACGGGAATTTATGCTTGGGAAATTCTGCCGCAAGGCGGTCTTGTAATTGGCGGGTTTGCTCGGTCATAGCGACTTTGTACTGTGAAATAAGTATATCTTCAATATCGGTAAATTCTATGGCGAATTCAATCAAACGTTCTAACGCTTGTGAGCGAGAACGCACTTTTTCGACTGTTAAAAGTCGTCCATGCTCAATGGCAAAAAATGGCTTGATATTGAGCATTAGCCCCAATAAGGCATGAGAATCCCCCATCACCTGCCCGTGAATTTTGGGTTGGAGTGATTCTGAATAATAGAGCGTAAAAATTCGTTCAGATGCGCCACGAACAAGGCGCACGACCTCATGGGCGGGTTTTCCCTCTGTGATGGCACGCACCGCCACCTTGACCAACATCCCCTGCCCCGCGCACACGGTTTGCGAATCTACCACATGGATGCTCTCATTGCCCAATTGTTGTTTGGCAAGGCGGGCATTTGCCCAACTGCTAAACATCTCGCGGGAGCTGGTGATGACAATAATCGGCTTGCCCGTTGTGGAGAGTTTGCCCAAAATTTCCAGATAATCCTCTACACTGGGGGAATGAATAACGGGCGATACAGCCATTTTGGACATACGCCGAATCACATCCTCGGCGGTGATGTCTATGCCCTCACGGTAGAGTTTACCCTCTATCTCTAGGCGGTTGGGCAAAACCAACACCCGATTTTGTTCGATAAAATAAGATTGCGCGAATTGTGCGCCACTATCGGTCACAAGATAAATCGTCATTATTCAATGCTCATGATGATAGGATACAAATGCTGTCCGCCATAAACCAATTCAAATTGTAACGTAGGATAATTTGCCTGTGCCAATTGCATCACCTCTTGGGCGCGTTCTAATGATAATCCCACCCCATAATAGAGTGTGACAAGTTCATGTGTCTGAATATGGGTATGGGTTAACAAGCGATTCATCGCCATTTCTATGGTATTTTCTGCCACCACCAATTGGTCATCAACCAACCCAATCCACTGCCCTTCTTTTACATCTAAGTGAGGCAACTGACTGGCATGGATAGCGGTTGTGATTTCGCCTGTTATCACATCGGAAAAGGCTTCACGCATGGCATCGGCAATATCGTCTAGCACACCATCCTCATGGGTATCACTATATCCTAGCATAGCAGAAATACCTTGTGGCATACTCTGGGTATTGATGACTATCACCCGTTTATTGATGGCTTGTGCCTCTTTTACCGTTTGTTGCGCCGCGAGAAATACATTTTTATTGTTGGGTAGCAAGATAATATCGGTGTTATCGAGGCTTTTTATCACCTTCAAAAAATCATCGGTGCTAGGGTTCATGGTTTGTCCGCCTTCTATGACACACGCCACCCCCGCGCTATAAAAAATATCGCGCCACCCCCGCCCACTGGCGACAGCAATCACTGCTACGCCATCTGTGGAGACAATCCGCAATGGTTGTGTCCCATAGAGCCGTTCATATTGCAATTGCATATTTTCTACGACAATATCGTCTAATGCCTCGCAGTGGGCAATCGCATAGCTGAGTGGCTCACCCGGATTATGCACATGGATATGCACTTTGATGAGGCTAGAATCGCCTGCCACCAATACCGACCAGCCCATTATATTCATCGCTTCGCGGATGGCGACCAAATCCATATTTTGCCCGTGCATCAAAAATTGGACATCGTATCCATAACCGTCTTCGTCATCGGCTGGCAAGGCATCTCCCACCCATAAGGGCGATTCTGCATCCTCATCACGCATCGTTATCGGCTCGCCCCGCAAGGCTTTGACCATCCCTTCTAGGATGAATACCAATCCCTGCCCACCAGAATCTACCTTGCCTGCTGTTTTGAGGATGGGAAGCAAATCGGGCGTTTTTGCCAGCGATTCTTTGGCGGCATTGTATAACACTTCCATCCCCACCACCCAATCATCACCTGTTTGGGCATAAGTTTCTAATGCCTCTGACGCTTCTCTGGCAACGGTTAAAATTGTGCCTTCGGTGGGGGTCATAACCACGCCATAGGCTTGTTTAACACTATTGGCAAAGGCTTTACTGAGTAGGGCTAAATCGAATGTAGGGGCATCTGTAACCGATTCTGCCCATCCAGCCAACCATTGCGACAAAATAACACCAGAATTGCCCCGCGCCCCAAGCAATGCCCCGCGTGCAAATAACCCACATAACACCCCTGCATGGGCTTCATCGCTATGGCGAATGGCTTCATAACCCTGTTTGAGTGTTAACACCATATTTTTGCCCGTGTCACCATCGGGTACAGGGAACACATTGAGCCAATTCACCCGTTCTTGATGATGGTCTAACCACATCAAGCCAGCCATAAAAAGTTGCTTTAATAAATGTCCATCAAAAATCTTTTGGTGTAAGTGCTGTCCCATTTGGACTATTCTTTCGGTGTTCGCCAATATCCATCACAACCACTATCATCCAATACAAGCCGACACATCTGCCGTCTATATAACTATTTGCAAAAACATAACATTTTATATCCATGTTTTTTCCACAATTAACCATATCGTAACATTAATAGCGGGTTTCGTACAGATATGGCGTTTCTGCATGGAAACTTTTCCATAATCTAACGTCCGTTAGATTAGTACACTGTGTCGGAAAACACCCTGTCATGTTCCGTCATCCTTGTGATGTTTTTCACCACACAAAATCGTACACTAGTAAAAGATTTCACAAGAAACATCACACAGGAGAAAAAAATAATGGGTGAAGGAATTGAAATAAAGGGAGAGATAACACCCGCCTTTGCCGACATTTTGACGGCAGACGCAGTGGCATTTCTCGCTAAACTCGCCAGAACATTCACCGCCCAACGGAATGAGTTGCTCCAAAAGCGCAAAGACCGCCAAGCGATGTTGAATAATGGCACATTGCCAGATTTTTTGCCAGACACCCGCCATATCCGCGAAAGCGCGTGGCAAGTCGCCCCTGTCCCATTCGATTTGCAAGACCGTCGGGTAGAAATCACAGGTCCTACTGACCGCAAAATGGTGATTAATGCCCTCAACAGTGGCGCAAAAGTGTTCATGGCAGATTTTGAAGATGCCAACGCACCAACATGGTTCAATATGCTCGATGGTCAGCTCAATTTGCGCGATGCGGTGCGCCGTACCATCACTTATACCAATGAAACAGGCAAACAATATCGCCTCAATGACCAAACAGCCGTGTTGATGGTACGCCCACGTGGGTGGCATTTGAACGAAAAACATTTCTGGGTAGATGGACAACCCATACCCGCAGGGCTATTCGATTTTGGGCTATATTTCTTTCATAATGCCAAAGAAGCCTTACAACGTGGCACAGGTCCTTATTTTTATCTGCCAAAATTAGAAAGTCATTTAGAAGCGCGTCTGTGGAATGATGTGTTCAACTTGGCACAAGATGAACTCAATATTCCACGCGGAACGATTAAAGCAACCGTACTTATTGAGACCATTTTAGCGGCATTTGAGACCGAAGAAATTTTATATGAATTGCGTGACCATTCGGCAGGATTAAATTGTGGTCGCTGGGATTATATTTTTAGCTATATCAAAAAATTCCATAAAGACCCAACGCGAGTCTTGCCAGACCGCGCTCAAGTAACCATGACCGTGCCATTTATGCGGAATTATGCCCTCAATGTGATTAAAACCTGCCACAAGCGGGGCGCTCATGCAATGGGCGGGATGGCGGCACAAATTCCGATTAAAAATGACACCGAAGCCAACGAAAAGGCGATGGACAAAGTGCGCCAAGACAAATTACGCGAAGCACAAGATGGTCATGATGGCACATGGGTCGCGCATCCGGGTTTGGTAGAGACGGCAACAGGCATTTTTAACACCTATATGCCCACCTCTAACCAACTCACCAAACAACGCCCCGATGTGCGTGTATCGGCAGATGACCTGCTCACCCCAAATGCGGGGACAATCACTGAAGGCGGGCTACGCTGGAATTTGAAGGTCGGGATTCAATATCTCGAAGCGTGGCTTGGTGGCAATGGCTGTGTACCCCTCTATAACCTGATGGAAGATGCCGCCACAGCCGAAATCAGCCGTTCTCAGGTGTGGCAATGGTTACATCACCGCGCCAAATTGGATGACGGACGCGAAGTGACCGAATCGCTCTATAGCCAATTCTTAGAAGAAGAAATGGATGCCATCAAAGGCGAAGTGGGCGACACACGGTTTAAGGGCGGGAAATATCTGCTCGCCAGCGAAATTTTTGACCAGATGATTCGGCGTGACGAATTTACCGAGTTCCTCACGTTACCCGCATACGAGTATTTAGATTAAGCCTGTAAGGGTGCAACATGTTGCGCCCCTACGCCCCACCCATGTTGTAGGGACATGCCATATCATGTCCAGATTTATCAGATTATTTTATATTTTTAGAGTTAAAAACAGGAGACATTATCATGCACACAACAACACTAGCAATGAAACATGACTGGATGAATAACCCCCGTTGGTCAGGCATCACCCGCCCCTATAGCCCAGAAGATGTCCTCAAATTGCGTGGGACGATTCACATTGATTACACATTGGCACAAATGGGCGCGGAACGCCTATGGCAATTGCTCCAAACCGAAAGTTATGTCAATGCGTTGGGCGCTATCACAGGCAATCAAGCCGTGCAGATGGTCGAGGCGGGTCTCAAAGCCATTTATATCAGTGGCTGGCAAGTAGCGGCAGATGGCAATACGGCGGGGCAAATGTACCCTGACCAAAGCCTGTATCCAGTTGATGCTGTGCCTGCCCTCATCCGCCGTATCAACAACGCCCTCATGCGTGCCGACCAAGTGCAACACATGAGTGGTGGTGGCGACAATTATTATTTTGCGCCGATGGTGGCAGATGCCGAAGCAGGCTTCGGTGGCAATTTGAACGCCTTTGAATTGATGAAAGCCATGATTGAAGCAGGTGCAGGGGGTGTTCACTTTGAAGACCAATTGGCATCAGCGAAAAAATGTGGTCATTTGGGCGGAAAAGTGTTAGTCCCCACCAGCGAATTCATCAACAAATTGGTCGCGGCACGCTTGGCGGCGGATGTGATGGATGTCCCCACCCTCATCGTCGCCCGTACTGATGCCGATAGTGCCACCTTGCTCACCAGCGATATTGATGCCCGTGACCAAAAATTCACTAACGGCAAACGCACATCAGAAGGCTATTTTGAAGTCCGTCATGGGCTAGAATCGGCGATTGCACGCGGTTTGGCGTATGCCCCCTATGCCGATATGATTTGGTGCGAAACATCGCACCCAGACCTTGAAGAAGCGCGTCAATTCGCAGAAGCCATCCACCGCGAATACCCCGGAAAATTGCTCATGTATAATTGCTCACCATCGTTCAATTGGAGCAAAAATCTGGACGCAACCACCATCGCCAAATTCCAACGCGAATTGGGCAGTATGGGCTACAAGTTCCAATTTATCACCCTTGCGGGCTTCCATTCGCTGAATTTGAGCATGTTTGAATTGGCGACTGCCTATCGTGATGCTGGCATGAGCGCCTACTCAAAATTGCAAGACCGCGAATTTGAATTGGAACGCACCGATGGCTACCGCGCCGTGAAACATCAGACCTTTGTTGGCACAGGCTATTTTGACCTCGTGCAAACCATCGTGACGGCGGGTATGGCTTCCACTACGGCGATGACAGGCTCGACCGAAGAAGAACAATTCGAGGTCGAAGCTACCGCAGCGCACTAATCGCAATACCCCTTCATAGGGCAAAAAATCACACGAATCCTTTTATCAGTAGCGCAGACATGCCCCCGCACAAGGGCATGTCTTTTTTATCTTGAAATCACTTACTTTATATCTGCTATCTATCTGGGCAAATATAAAGATTAAATTTAATTTTTATTGGATAGCATAAAAATTTAGCGCATCTTCTATTAATTTTATCGCTTCGCTTTCTGCAAATTTAGCTTCTGCAAATTTTTCCCATGCTAAAATAACTTCATTTCCATCAACATCTAATATAGGGGGCAATATTACATTTTCCATATCGCGCGGGAAAGTAGTATCAACTACAGAACCAGATGCCATTGATTTAAGTTGCATTTGAGCATGTGGTGTGCTTAATGCTAAATATAGCCATCCTACGTTTGTGTTTTCAAATGGTATTAATCTTCCAACATGATCACTTGCATACCAGCCATCTCGATCACTTGTAATTAGTGCTGGAGTTCCTAAAGCCTGTTCTACTCGACCATCAGCTTGATAGGCTACCCAATTCGTATGTAATAAATATTCATCAGGATCCTTAAATGACCTATCAGAAATATATTGTAGGTTTATAGGATTCTCTTGTAATAATTGACTACCAGAAACCATAGGGTTTCCATAAGGGGAATTAACATAATAACGTTTGAAGTAACCCTTCGGTCTATAAACATTAGCGACTTCTTTAATAGAGACACCACCCATATTTTTTAGTTCCGCGCGAATTGATGCAACTAATGGGTCATAAAAAGCAGCATCAAGTCGATTAGATAAAGTTATTGACGATATAGACCAACCCAATTTCATACTAAGTAAACGAGTTATTGCAGGTAAATGCGTTTGATATTGTTGCTGTAAATTATTAAGTGTTAAACGAGCCGCTTCTCGTAGTTGAAATGCTTTTCTCATGAGAATTACAACACTATTGATTATTTTATCTGACAACATAGGAATTTGCTGTTCGGCAATATGTTGTTCAGAAATATGATCTATAACAGACCCTGTTTTCCCTTGACGTAAGCAATTTTGCCCGATAAAAGTTTTGAAATATGCTAAAATGTAGTATCTCAGTGTTTCATCTGAAATATCAATCCGAATCATATCTGAGCCAATTACAAATTTTTCAAGATATTTATCAACCATAGTTAAAGGTCCGAGATTTCTCCCTGAACAAGTTTGTAAAATCAATCCGGATGACAAGCGATACTCATCTACATTTTTCATTCGATTACTGGAGATATAATCAACTTCCTTTGGTAAGTATTCAAAAACATCGTATGGTTTAAGGTAAGGTAAAGATTCTTCAGTATCTGTAGCAAGCATTTTCTTTGATCTAATAGGTTTCCAAATCCTTGTAAGTTGCGATTCTCCTAACGTAATAAATGTTAATCCCTGTTGCCTTGCATTAACAAATAGTTCCTCAGATGCTATCGCTGGTGATAAATAAAATTTGGCATCTAATCTATTATTAATTGCTGTATAGGTTGATTGTACTGTACGATATTTCATTATTTTTTGCCTACCCATTGTAAATAAGCATCAGCAACCTCTGGTAACTCATCATCAATTAACCTATCTTTTACTTCTACATCCGTAACTATTAATTTACCTGTATCATGATCAATTTTTTGGATTTTTTCTTTTTTGAGAATAATCAAATCGTTACCATCAGGAGTTTGTCGATAGATTGTATTTCCACGTTTATCATGCCCTATTTTTTCTGTTACAGCCATGAAAATAGAGTATTGCAACTTATTTTCAGAAGCTAGGAAACGTTCTTCTCTATTTAGTCGCCTCATAAGAACTATCGAAGTCTGAGTATCATTCTTAGGCTGAAATAGTTCACGCGCCATATCGACAATAGCAATGACCTGGGTATTTTGTTGTATCCATTGTCTTACATAACCAAGAGCTGGGTTATTCAAAATTCCGTTTGGAATCACCATAGCCATCCTACCAGTGCCTTCTTTGAGAAATTGAACACACCTTTCAATAAATAGAATCTCAGGTGGCTGAGATTTTTGTAAGATTCTTCTACCACTTTCATCAGTGCGAATAACCCAAGTCCCATTACTAGTCTGATCCCAAAACGCAGCAAGATCATATTGGGTTAATATTTCTGTATCATCTATGACTATATTAGCACCAAAAGGCGGATTACTGAATAAAACATCAATTGATCCTAATGGTGTTTTTTCGGTTGCTTTTGGATTCCATGTGTGGGGATTCGCCAAAGTATCTACTTGAAATAAATTCCCTTCACCATCATTATTCATTACCATATTCATTTTGGATGCTCTAACGAGAGAAGGATTTAGATCTAACCCAAATACATATCCCGATAAATAATTATTTCGCTTCCGATACTTTTCTTCGATTTCTACTGAGGTAGGGTTTTCAGGATTAATCCAAAGTTTTGTTTCTTGCTCTTCTAAGTTATCTAAAGCATGATTCATTGCAGTAATCAAAAATCCACCCGTTCCACATGCTGGGTCTAACAGTCGCTCAAAAGGTTGTGGGTCTAACATCTGAACAGCCATACGGCAAGCATTTCTTGGTGTGAAAAATTCCCCTCTATCACCCCTTAAATTTGAACCTACTATTTCTTCATAAGCAATTCCTTTAACATCTACAGGGGATGCTAACAAAGAATATCTTTGCAGTTGCCCTACAACATAGGCAATACTATTAGGTTTAAGATGAATATCTCGTTCATTTAAAGAAAAAATCTGTGAATATTTGCCTATTACTTTTTGTGTCATAATATTTTGTATTCTCGCCTTTGCTGGCGCAGCTTGTGTACTACTATTAAGTTCATCAGGGGTTACATAAAAATCTATTTTGCTTGATCTTTCGTCTTCAATCTTGCAAAATATTACTTTGAGGAACTCCCAAAATGCCTCTGTTTTCTGCAATCCTTCTGCCGCAGCTATGTAATTATGACACCTTCTAAAGGTAAATAATAAGTTATCTGCTGTTGCTGGCATGAGGTCTTGTCGTCTAGGTCTATAAGCCTCATCAACACTCTGACCAAATGATGGGATATCTAAAATCTCAGAAAAATCTATTATTCCACCCTTATGAGTTTTTGAAAAACAGAACCGCTCATCTCCATTTGTCCACATTCCAAATTGAGCGTTCACACAAGCTGCCATATAGGACTTCAGTTGTTCTATTCCCTCTTTTTTATTATTTGGGTTAGTACCGGCTCTTTTAGTTTCAATAAGAATGAGAGCATTTTCTTGACGATGTTCCTTACTAGGAGAAAATACAACAATATCCACGCGACGCCTCACTGATCCCATTTTGATAGTAAACTCAGGTTTACAATCTGAAGAAGCATAACGATATTGGTGAATTAATGCTTTCTCAATATTTTGTCGAATATATTCTTCAGGAGTATCTGAAACAGGCTTTCCTGTAAGTAAGTCAATAACATATCCTTCAGGAACTTCCCCAACCATAGTAACAACTGGCATAAATTTTTGTGAATTAATCATATTATTGAACCATTATCCTCAATATTATTCAACACAATTAGTCAAGTTATATATCTATTAACTTATACCATATTATTAACATATCATTATACATGATAACATAAGTTGGCAATTTGTCAAGTACACAATTGAGTTTTATTTTTTAGTCATTATAGATATAATAGATTAGACTATCATCAATTAATTAAATGGATGAATTATGCGCCTTGTATACATCGCTATTGGTTGGACATTCGGCATTTTTATCGCCTCACATTTGCCAAATTTCCCGCCAACCGCATGGCTTATCATGGCGCTCGGATTTTTTCTCCTCACATGGGCAAATCGAGCAACAATCGGCTGGCGATGGGCGCTTATTAGCCTCGTGGCTTTTTCCATCGGT
>JANRKU010000004.1:0-13986 GCA_033763335.1 bacterium | reverse complement strand
GAATTGATTATTAATCCATTGTAAACCAATTCGGTTATTTTGGCTATATGGCGCAAAAATATTGGCGTTAAATTGTATTTGCTACCAGCCCGCTATATAATCACAATCATTTATTGGTGAATCTTATAATGAATAGGGGATAAAAATAGGTGATGGGACGACATACAGCCACAACCTAGTCGCCCCTATGTAAAGTGGAAATTCAGATGAGATAAAAGCCTTATACTATTTGAGCGCCAGTTTGTACTTGGTGTATCCAGCGAAGCCCTCTTGTCCAAAAAATGCGGGACCAAAAGAAAGATACATCTGAAATCCCAGCTTCTCATAAGCACGTTGGGCATGGTCATTGCCATTGGCAACCGTAATGCCTATAAAATCATGACCAGCTTGTCGCGCTTCCTCTATCATGTAATTCATCAAGGGTTTAATCACTCCCCTGCCCCGTTTTTCTGGTATAACTGCCACACTCTCTATAATCCATGAGGCTTGAGGCAACAATAAAAAATTACCATGAGGGTCGGGCCACTGGCTTTCATAGCGTTCACGGAATGTCTGTATTGTCTCTTGTGTCCAACCCAGTTCTAAGCCGATGCGGTTAATGTCACTGATTCGCACAGGACCACGCGCAAATGCCTCATCTGGCACAATACCAGCGGCGGCAGCAATGGGTGTGTTGCCCTCTTCCAATATGAAAAATTGATGGATGTTGCCCCATGTCCCCGCATTCAGGCGCATCACCGTTTCGATAAATGGCAAGGTATCTATGCCTAAGCCCATCAGTGGGTAATCCCAAAACGAGAAATTAGACGGGGGCAGAGAGGCTTCATATTGCATCCACGCCAAAAACGGAATATCAGAAGGGGTAGCAGAGCGAATGGTATACGAAACACCCTCATGGCTAACACTTGCATGAACCGATTTGTTTGACATCATCATTATCCTTTTTATCAACTTATAATACGCGACAGAAAAAATCTTTTACCTAATGAAAATTCATTAAGTAAAAGTGGCAAAAAAAGAGAAAAATGCCCCTGTTACCCTTTGAAACGCAATCCATTTACCCAAGTATCAATGAGAATATCTACCATCTCAACTTTTGACTTGGGATTCCATGCCCCCTTAATCACATCAATAGATGAAACCATCCCCACAAAAATACCCGCCACCAAATCACAATCTGGAATAGTTGCTTTTCCTTCTTCATTGGCTCGTTCAAGAATATGACGAATCGGTAAATTAACCGCCTCATAAATTCCCTCTTCGAGTTCAAAAGAAGCCTGTGCATCTATAGATGGTAAATCGGATTTACTCATTCGCATCACATCAATGGCGGGTTGTGAAACAAGCCAATAGCCAACAGCGCGAAGTTGTGAAACCCAATCATCTGGCGCACTCATAATCGCATTTTTTATCCCTTCGTTATGGCGGGCAAAATTACGGTTCATCACAGCGATAAAAAGAGACTCTTTGCCTTTTGGAAAGTGATAATAAATGGATGATTCTTTTACACCGATTTGCTCTGCAATGTGCTTGAGCTTAACAGCAGAATATCCACGCTCCATAAAAAGGGCTTCTGCGGCATATAAAAGGCGTTCAAGCCCTTGTCCTACTTTTTCCTCTGGCATCGTATCATCTTTTTAACTAAACTAATTTTCATTAGGTATATCATATCAAAAAACGGATATAAAAGCAATCAGATTTTATGCAATTCTCATTTTATGACACAAAAAATTGGGGCTAAATTGTATTTGCCACCCGCCCGCTATATAATCACAATCATTCATCCATGATTTTTGATAAGCAGGAGCAATAGCATGTCTACGATTATTCTCGAAACAAAACGGCTCTCATTCAGACGGTTGGTGATGGATGATTTTGACCCCTTATTCGCGCTCTATAGTGACAAAGAAATGCGCGAATATTATCCCGAAGGCACATTAACCGCCGAAGAAACCAAAGAGGAATTAGAGTGGTTTTTGAATGGGCATCCCAAACACCCCGAATTAGGGCTATGGGCGACCATTCATAAGGAAACCAATCAATTCATCGGGCGGTGTGGCTTGCTCCCATGGACACTTGAGGGGCGCGATGAGGTCGAAGTTGCCTATATGATAGACAAAAAATATTGGCGACAAGGCTTGGGGACAGAGGCGGCGCTGGCGATTTTGCATTATGGGTTTGATGTTTTGGGATTATCGCGCCTCATTTGTATGGTTGACCCCAAAAATGATGCCTCCGCAAAAGTCGCCCGCGCTATCGGCATGACGCTGGAAAAAGAAGCAGAGGACGAATTTGGTCGGTTTTGGCTATTTTCGATTCAAAAACCAGCATCATCCGACGCGGACTAATACCCCCCTATCGGCTGATAGCAACCGATATAGTCTATGTGAGGTACATCCATAACATAGGAACTCACAATGTATCACACATCCAATCTCCTACAAGTGATTATCACCTCTTTGGTGTATTTTCTTGACGCGACATTTATTCGACTATGTTTGGAATCTGGAAGTTGTGTATTCAGAACATATATGCTATATTTATCTGAGAAGCTATTTGATAATCAAGGACTTTTGCTAAGGAGAGGCATCATGAAATATTTACTCACTTCAGGTGGTGTCAGAAACCCTAGTATCCGCAATGCGCTGGTTGAATTGCTGGGCAAACCGATTGCTGAGTGCAAAGCCCTCTGCATTCCCACCGCCATTTATGCCCACCCCTATGGCACGCCTGACTTAGCATGGGAGTTCATAAGCGGACACCCATCTCCCTCATATATGTGCGAGCTGGGTTGGCAATCAGTGGGCGTTCTGGAGCTAACTGCATTGCCCAGTCTCGATAAAGAACGCTGGATATCATGGGTACGGGAGGCGGATGCCCTGCTGGTGAATGGTGGCGATGCCCTTTACCTGAGCCATTGGATGCGTGAGTCTGGGCTGTTGGATATCCTGCCATCGCTGGACAACATGGTCTGGGTGGGGCTGAGTGCGGGAAGCATGGTGATGACACCTCGCATCGGTCAGGAATTTGTCGGATGGAAGTCACCCACTGGTAGCGATGAAACATTGGGTATGGTCAATTTCTCAATCTTCCCGCACCTAGATTACCCATCCTTCCCAGAAAACACCCTCGCTCACGCGGAAAAATGGGCAACCACTCTACAGGTGCAGAGCTACGCGATTGACGATGAGACCGCCATCAAAGTCGTTGACGGAACGGTTGAAGTTATCTCCGAAGGTCATTGGAAACTGTTTACACCTCAAAAGTCATAGATGTCCACAACCCACCATCGGCAAAATCGGGACTAATACCCCCCTATCGGCTGATAGCAACGGATATAATCTATGCACAAATTTTTGGGATAGGTCTGATTGGTGTTCGGCTCAATCGGCAATTCGTAAATATTCAACATGAATTGCATGGGATAGTGGAGCGATTGGTTGATGGTGCGGACTTTTTGGTTATCCACATAAAAATCAATATGGGTGGGTGTCCATTCTGTCGCATAGCTATGATACTGCGTGGCATCAATTGGGAACGTGTCATAATAAAATTCATCGGTGAGGCTGGTATCGCCCCACGGATGAACGCCATAATTCACTTGTGCCGATGTGGGGGTCATGTGCTTGCCAAAAATCTCGAAAATGGCAATTTCGCCCGATTTTTCTGGGCTATCTTCATAGCCAATCATCCATAAGGCGACCACATTGCGATGGGTGATGGCAGTCGCTTTGGCGCGGATTTCAAAATAGCCATATTGTGGGGTATAGAGTTGGATATTGTCTTGTGCTTCGCGCACAATCAGGTCTTTGCTAAACCGATGTTGCCCAAATGGACTGCCCACCGCACCCGCAAATATGCCCGTTTGGATGGATGAGACAATCACATCACCGTTAAATTCGGGACACCACGGCTTTTGATTTTCGGTGATTTGCAACACCAAATTACTCGGCTCAAAGGTGTATTGTGGCGCAGATGCCTTGCGGGAACTCCATTGTGGCAAATAATAAGGAAGCCACTTGGTCGTATCTAGCGTATTTGTATCAAATTCATCGTGCCATTCGAGCGTATACCCCGCTTTTTGAAGCGGATTGGCGGGAAAATCGGCATGGATAGTCATAGTCACCTTTAAGTATGAGATACCATTTCTATTTTATCTGTACTTACCACACAAGAGGCACGTACTCATAATAAACTGTCACACGATCATACTTGAAATCGAGTTCCTCTATCCACAGATAATTAGTTGGCAATATTTCTGAAAATGCCTGTAAGAACATCGTTGGGATTTGCTCATAAATGAGTATCACTTTATCTGGCGACCCACCCACGAGCCATGTTAACTCTTGCAACTGGATATTCATTAAGCGATTGCCCACCTGAAACACCATCAGTACGGTTGCTATAGAATTATCAGCGAATTGAATCGTCAGAAAAATCCCCTCTGAGGTAATATCTGCCATGACGACAGACATATCCGCCGTCGCATAATTGGGGAAAGCATAGTAGAACGATAACTCCCACACATCAAATGTATGGGATGAAGTGACTGTGAATTGCCAAAATTCTGAATAGATGCCCCCATTGTATTGACCGGGGATATCGGGACCAATAGCAACTACTCGCCAATAATATACACCTGCGGCAATATTGTATTGTGTAAGAGTATTGGTGAAAGCAGTATTACTATAAACCGAGCTATTGCCATCTGGGGCAAGACCGACTTGAACATAATATCTATCTGCACCAGGGACAGCCTCCCATGTAAAGACTACCGTATCACTAGTCTGAGCAATCCCATCAATAGGCAAGATTAATACTGGTGAATCATACAAAACATAACCAACAACCCATTCTTCAGACCAATCGGTCTGCGCTGATGGCAAAATCGCCCGCACACGCCAATAATATCCATTGGCATTCGGGGCAGTATAGGTATAGGTTGGGGTTGATATGGTATTGGTGTGTAAAATTGTGGCAAAAGTCCAATCTCTGGTAATTTGAATCTGATAATTAATTGCCCCATCTACCTCGCCCCATATAAATTCAAAGATGGGGTCAGCATAACTCGTGTAATTCTCTGGTGCAATCAATATTGGGGGATTTGGGGCGGCATTAACCGTATTCAAGCTAATTTTTGATGTTACCTGTTCGGGTTTAACATCCGCAAAACTGGGTATTATCGCAAATGCCAATAATCCAAGATTCAACATCACTGCCAAGATATATCGTGAAATTTTCATCATAACCTCTGTCAAAAACTTTTGCATAGCGTCACTATTATAAATGACCTTTATTGATTATATCATCAATAATAATAATATAGTATTAAAGCTGGTAGGATTGATGATTTCTGTCATGCAAAATATGTTAGGGATAGCCTATAGAATAAAACGATACTATCCGAATGGGGGAATTAGCCAATCCCCCCCACACCCCATTTTTACCTGCGGATTTGCCGTAAAATGCTCTCATCCTTAATTTTATCATCTGCCAGCAGAAGCAAAATTTTGCTGATGACCTCGCTGATTTTTCTGTCTTTTTCATCGACAAATGGCAAAAATAATTTATCGTGGGTCATGCCCCATGTGGCGGGGACGATGCACAAATAATTTCCGGGGTCTATGTGGATGACAGCACTCCCCAAATGCACACGATAATTTGCCAATTTTCCGGTCACATAGGCAAAATGACCATCCACGCGCACCCCCACCAAGCCCAAATCATCCAACAGGGTCGTGATGAGTTGCCCACGCGCCTCATAACCCTCATGGGAGAGGCGTGCCTCGCCCGATTGTCCCGCCACCGATACCACCAAATCGGCATCGCGCATCACCTCAGAAAAAATGAGGTGTGGAATGGTCTCTAATGATAACCAATCGGCATCATCGTTTCTTCTTTGCCAACGCGGGAGATTATCGGGCTTATGTGGCGCAAAATGAATCCGATTGGTAGTAATCGGGTTGCCAGATGAATATCCCATATAGTACCAAACATTTTCAAAATCGAAAAAAGCCGTGATATGTCCAAATCGCTTAGACACCGCATCATGGTTGTGACCTTTATCAATTTTCCAACCCCGACTTGCCAAAAGTTGCGCCGCAATTGCCCCATTGACGGCATGACCAACAAACCGATTGCTATAGGTGTTGGTGGTCTGTTCGGCGGGTGTGAGGACATACACTTCTCTAAAAACTTGTTTAATCGGTTGTACAATGCGCTGATGGATGATATGCCGTTGCCATGCGCCTAATTTATCCGCTTGGAAAAGGTCATAGGGGTGTATCAGCCCCACATTTGCCCCTATAGGGTGTTTATCGCCAGTCATATCTACCAGCATCATCTGGTCAACATCCAACAAGCCCATTTCGCCTGCGTCATTGCGCCATATCATCCCTTTGAACAAATCACGGGCAATCGGTAGGCGCAACAAGGTGGCAAAATCATCAAAGGGCAATGTATCACCCGATGTAATGAGATTTTCTAGCAAGCCCAAGCGCAAGCGACTGATTTGGGCGCGGAGTTGCTTCACGGTCTCGGTCGCTTCATTATAAATAAGGGCAGATTTAACCGCTTTTGGGGCAGATTTGAACCTGCGCCCATCTTTATAAAATTGCAATTCAATACTCGCCCCATCTTGTTCTAGCACAATCCGATAATCATCCACCGCCCATTCTGTCGTTATTTGGTCGCCAAGTTGCGCTTCCATCGCCCATTCCAACCGATTGGCATCGGCATAACCCGCCACTTGTGCTAGATGGTCTAATCCTATTCGCACCGCATTGGCGTGATTGGCTTTGCGTTGCGCCCCAAATTGTTGCCCATCTTTTGCCGATTGTTTGAGCGTCAAATACCGCTCAAGTACCGTCTCATTCGCCTCTAGTGGCAATATCCCATATGCTTTAATGGCTAAATGGGCATGTTTGCGAAATTTTTTGATGACATCCGCCCGATTCTGCCCAAACATGGCTTGGAGCAAAAAAACCCGTTCATGCCCATTGGCTTTTGATTTGGCAATGAGCGATAACACCTCTCCCAGCATCGCCTTTGGCATTTTCTCTATCATCTCTTTAACAGTGGCGATAGGAATATAATGCGGGTGATAGTCAATTGGGCTAATTTCGTCTACCGTCTCAGAGGCTTCGCCATCGCTGATAAATCGCATCAAGGGGATGGCATCTTGCCAGCCGATGAGTTCACATAACACATCCCGAAAATGCACCGCAACGGGGAGCAATAGCTTGAATGGCGCAATTTTATCTATGGTGGGATTTTTTTCGACCACATCGCGCAATTGTTGGATGAGCATGGCACGTTTTTCATCACTGTCTATATCATCGGCGGTGGTCTCTGCCATAAGTGCGATAATGTGCGCTGGTGTGTCTCTTTCGTTATAGGGATACTGGTTAGAAACTTTCAGTTTAGAAATTTGATGGGTGATGAGTTTTTTGGTGGCAAGCACCAAATAGCGACTGCCTTGAAATTTATGTGCATGGTACAAAATATCACAATGCAATGATGATAAGTCATGGGCAATAGCCCAAATAAAATCATCGTATAATGTTAATAACCAATTTCGACAGGCTTCATCTATATGTTCTGACCATTTAGGAAAACGATATTTCCAACCCATAGGTTGATAATGGCGTAGATGTATCTCTCGGAAAACATCAGGTGTGAGGCGCTGATGGTCATAAAGGATTTCAATCAATCTATATATGTTATGTTTAGGATTATCAGACCAATTATTATGTAAAATTTGCGTTTGGGCATAATTCACACGGTTATATTCAACCAATTTACCTGTCAGAAAATCGGTGATTAAGTCCAATCGGTCTGATGTATAGGGCGGTTCAAATAACTGAAGCGCGATTTTGCCGATATACTTATCCTCTCGGATGAGTGTTTTCAAATCTAATGTTAATGGGTCTACCATAACATTCACCCCCCGACCAATGGCGTGAGGCGCAAAAAGGTGATTTTGGAGGCGGGTTTGAGTGTCACCATACTATCTAGCGCATCGGCTTGCACGCCATCTATCACAATCACATACACCCCTTTCTGGAAGGCGGTTTGTGCTGTTTGGATGTGATAATCCACACCCCGCTTCTCCACCTTTGGCATTTTGATTGCCCCGTCTTGTGCCTGTGCTTGGACTTCCGCATCGGTCAAATATTGCCGATTGAGAATTTGCTGAATGTGGTCATTATCGAGTTTGCGCTGAAGTTCCAAATCGCGGATTTGCTCCTCAACCGTATGGGCAATCAATTCCGCAATGGTGAGGGTCTCATTGAGCAAGTCCAGCGCCACTTGTGATAACTGGTCATCTGGATTGCTCCCACCAACAACACGACTCCGAACAGCTACTGTGACCATGATTTATCTCCCCAAATTGTGTTTAGATTATCTGTTTTATCATAGCACATTATTTCCATTTTCCAGATTAAAAAGTAGATTAATCCCCCTTCACCACATATTAAAACATACCTCACGGAGAGGTGTTATAATCAAGGTAGATTTTTCATCACAAAGGATAATTTTTATGGATGTGTATCAGTTCACGTCACTTCAACGCCCCGTGAATCCATTCGTCTACCTCACCCATCGGTTATTGGTGCTATGTGTGCCATTGGCGGGTGTGATTTTGGGGGTATATACCCTGCTCACAGGGGGCGATTTTGGCTCTGCGGTCATGGCGGGGTTTCATGCGGGCGCAAGTGCCATGCTCGCATGGGTATTGGCACGCGAAATTGACCCCGATAACCCCTATTCGGCATTTGTAGCGATAGCACTCGCCACGCTGGGCGCATTTATCGCCACACCCAACATTTGGGCGCTGGCGGGTGGTGTGGTATTGCTCCGTATCGTGAATCATATTGTGGGATATTCGGCAAAATTGCTTGATGGTGGGGTCGCCATTGGTGTCGGAATGGCGACAATGCTGGTCACAGGCGCGTGGATATTTGGCATCATAGTGGCAGTCGCATTCTTGATAGATGCCCTCTTGCCAGACCCATCCCCCTTTTCATGGACATTTTTGCTCGGTTCACTCATCATCACCATACCCGTATGGCGCTATTTGGATGTCATGCTAATTGGCTATCCGCAAAATTGGCTCATCGTCATGTTGGTGATAGGCGCTTTGTTCGCGTTGCATATCATCACACTCCAAAAATTTACCAGTGTTTATGATGTCACCCAAGCCCCTGTGATGCCGATGCGTATCAAAGCGGGGATGGCGCTCATGCTCATGATGGCGGTGGTGTTTGGGGTGTTATATGGCGATAGCGGGGTGCTGATGCTCATGCCCCTATGGGCGGTTTTTGTGGGGGTGATGGTGTATCGGGTGGGGTTAATTTTCAATCGTAGGGAAGTCAGATGAATGACGTTGTTATTGCGTCATATAAGCGCTGTCTGTAATGGGTAAAATGGGCAATCAAGATTTCGACAAAAAGTAGGGTAATATGCTAGATTTAATCCAATCTCGTATACTGATGGACACTTGGGTAAAAACAGGGGAGAAAAAGATTAGAAAAGCACTGGAAGATGCTAAGAAACAGAGTGCAATATGGTCTAAGCATATCCCCAGACCAACAGCTTCAAGTGACGGTCTCATTGACCCGCTAGATGCAAAAGAATATTTCAAAAAGTGTTTAAAACCTGTAGAAAACGGTTTGATTGAAATGGCTCAAAGATTTTCTCCAGCGCAATGGCTATGGTACTTGCGAAGATTCCCAAACCTTCATAATCCTGAAGACCACGGTTTTGAAAGTTATAGTCATACACTGATTACGATTATATCGGCAAAATCTCAACGCAAAAACGATTTACGGCAGTTCAATACACCATTTGGTTTTCCCTTAAGTGAATCAATCGCTAATTACGTTTTGGCATTTGTTGCGGGGGTTTACGATTTAGCCGATTTGCATATCAAGTATGGTGCCGCATCTCGAGAAATACCATTCAGAATGAGTGGAAAACGCCTTCCAGATGCAATCCCAACAGAATCTAAGAAAAAAGCTGGTCAGATTTTTGATGCACGTAGCCAAAACATCGAAATCCTTCCTAGCATTGGAACTATACCTGATTATGATAATTTATTTGAAAAATCAAAAATTCATATTTTACATAAATCCTATTACCCTGTTGATACGTCGTTACCCTACTTTGACATTCATGATTTAATGACACCACTTGTACCAATACATTATATACCCGAGCAAGTCCCATTAAAATTCATATCCAATCTGTATAACTTGACAGAAAATGGCAATGGGCAATGGCTGAATCGAGAGGTATTTAGTTTAATGGTATTAGCTGGTTTGTTGATACCAATAGCAACTAGTGCGCCAGAACATAGTATCAATATAGCGGTGAATGGCTACTCTATACATGAGCGAGACGATTTTATAACAGATTACTTTGGTACATTTCTTGAACTAACTTTTGTGATTATGAAGCTATTTCCCAATGCTGATTTACCCCCTAATCCCATACATTTATTAAATATTCTAGAAAATTTGACCACAATAAGCCACCCCATACTACCCGGTGTGGTTTTAGCTAATAAGGAATGGGTTATTATTGATCATGCTAATGTGGGAACTCGGTTGCAAAAGATGCTTCAGTTCCCAAATTTGGGTGATAAAACTGGAAATCGGCGTGGCATTCACTTTGAAGATGCTATACAAAGTTATATTGACACCTCCCCATGGAAGCCATCCAATCAGTTGCTTACTATGCGTCAAGTACATCTTGTGCGCTTAGGTAATAACAAACATAATCAAATAACTGATATTGATGCTATTGGTGAATCTGGTAATACCCTTTTAATTATTTCTTGCAAGGCTATTATTTTTAATATTGGACAAGATATTGGTGAGTATTATGCTCTAAAAAATGCCCGTCTACATCTTGATGAAGCTGTTCAGAAATGGCAGGATGTAAAAGCAGAATTACTCATTTCCCCAATTGGGCAAAATTACGATTTCAGTCGCTATTCCAAAATTATCGCTATCGTTTGCACGCCCCATGTGGTTTACACTGAAAGTGAATTGTCGCTATCTTATGAAGTCAATGAGTTACGAAAAGCGGCAACAGCCACTGAATTCATTGAATGGCTAAACACATGAATTTTGGATGCAAATTTTTTGATTTGTTCAATATACAAAAGATAACTGCCGACAGGTGACATCTATCACCCATCGGCAAAGTGATTAGTTAGACCATGATTGAATCACGCGCACCGCATTTTCGACACCGTTCTCAGCGCGGAGTTTTGCGCCTAAAACCTGTGCCTTTTCCTTTATAGAGGGGGTTTGTGTGAGGGTGGTTATCATCTGCGCCAATTTATCGGATGTGAGCTTATGACGGCGGATAAATTTTGCCCCCACACCCAATTCATAAACGCGCCTGCCCCAATAGGGTTGGTCTGCCATATGTGAGATAACACCCGATGGCACACCCGCCCGCAATGCCGCCGCCGTCGTCCCTGCCCCGCCGTGATGAATCACCGCCGACATGCGCGGGAATAGCCATTCATGCGGGGCGCTCTCTAATAAAAATATGTTAGAGGGGATGTCATCGGCAGATAGCCCCGCCCACCCACTATAAATAATTGCCCGTACACCCGCTTTTTTCACCGCATCCATAATTAACGCGGTAGTGGCTTGTGGGTCTTTGCTCGACATGCTCCCAAACCCGATATACACGGGGGCATCGCCACCTGCCAAAAATTGCGCGAGGGGTGCTGGTGGGGTGTAATTTGCGGGGAGCGGGTCTATCCAATACCCCGTGACGGCGGTTTTATCGTGCCAGCGACCATCTCGAATCATGACAGGTTCACTCACGCCATATAATAGGGGGATGCTTGTCCATTCGCGCAGATAATCCCGATACGTCCATGCGGGCAATCCCAATTTTTTGCGGAAAGTGTTGGTAGAGGCTTTCGATACCCAATGGGTAAAATACAAGCCGATATAGCCCGATAGCCGATTGATGGGTGTTTTGAGGCGCGGAATCATGGGCTGAAAGGTGCTTTCTGGATATGCACTCGGTGTTAGGGGTGATAGCAAGACAAACCAATGCTTCTTGTGGAATTTTTCGGCAATTGCCGCCACAAATCCAAATGTGGGCAGGTTGCTGATGAGGACATCGGCAGGCTCGCAAATTTGCAACAGGTCTTGGGTCATCACATCGGCATAGGCATCCAACATGCGCTTCATATTGCGACCCTCTTGCATCGAATTTTTGCTGTTATTAATCCATTCAATGCCCTCTGGGGTGTTCATCATGGCTTGAATATCTATATTCATGGGCGCAAATGTGATACCACGCGATTCTATCCATGCGCCAAAATTCACCCCTGCCCCAATGGTGACATCCATGCCCGCACGGTGCATCGCCTCTCCTAATGCCACCAACGGTTGCACATCCCCGCGTGACCCCATCCCAATCAATAAATACCGTGTCATATTGTCTAATCCCTCCAGATTGTGAATATCATCACAAACAATTATAGCACGATTTTTGTGTTGTGAATTTATTTATGCCATGCTAGGGTTCAAAATCAGATAGGATGTTGGGGCTTGCCATGGCAAGCCCCATGTGTAGCAACTTAACGATAAAATCTCTTTTTTTACCTCACCCCCCTGCCCCCTCTCCAAATTGGAGAGGGGGAGACAATCATTTTGTGGGTGGGTTTAAGTCCCCTCTCCAGACTGGTTCACTGCACGACACATGTAATAGAGGGGTGAAAAAAAGACGTTCATAAGGCAAAATCTTGGTTAATTCTCGAAAACTCTCCAAGATTGATGCCTATGAACGTTTCGTTATTATACCCACTGATGAGTTCGATTGTAAATCATTTTTCGCTTGACTGTCGTCTAAGGCGTGTCTTACGTGACTTTGCACTGGCAACATTGGTCAGTCGTAGTTGTTTGCTAGATGATATTGCTCATGCCCTTACTCCATGTGGTGAAAAAGACAGCCAATACCGTCGTCTCCAACGCTTTTTAGCCAATCCGCGTATTGATGTTACACAATTACAAACTGAATGGACACGCTTTGTCATTCAAATGATGAACCCGACTTCACTCACCTTGTTAGTGGATGAAACAGCTCTTAGTGACCACCTGAAAATTATGGTACTGGGTATTTGGACACCTGGTGGCTGTGTGCCAATTGCTTGGCGTAGTTACCAAGCCACCGCATACCCTGATTGTGGACAAGTGAAGGTGATTGCTAATTTACTTGACCGTGTTCGTCCTGCTTTGCCTTTCCCATGTCCGATTACATTGTTAGCTGACCGAGGGATTGGTACATCACCCGATTTAATTCAACAGGTCGAAAATCGTGCCATTAGCGTCTTATTTCGTGTCCAAAGTTCGTCACGTTTTCGCTATCCCGATGGACATGAGGTGGCTCTACAGGATTTGGGTATCGCTGGCAAAGTTACCAGCATGGCTGGCGATGTTTTCAAAAAAGCGGGTTGGTTATCTTTACAAGCTACCGTTGCTTGGGATACCTCGTATGATACGCCCTGGTGTCTGGTTAGTTCACACCCCATTGACCCAACTGATTATGGCAATCGCTTTGACCAAGAAGTCAGTTTTCGTGACTTGAAAAGCGATGGTTTTCAATGGCATCGCTCACATGTCTGGCTTCCCGACCATGCCGACCGCTTGTTACTCGTTTTAGCCATTACTTATTGGGTAGTAATGGCAGTTGGGCAATCCATTCCACCTGTCACAAGGGGTCATGACAGTCGTAAGAGTTGCTTTCGACGTGGCTTAGAAATTTGCACGACTATTTTTCGTCCCACCATTGCTCGTTTATTGCCCAAACCCCCTCTTCCCCCTCCCCGTATTACATGTGTCGTGCAGTGAACCAGACTGGAGAGGGGATTTAGGGGTGAGGTTTATTTCTTAAGTTGTCGCTTATAGTATCAAGCCATATCGCGCCAATTCGTCCCAGATTCGGCATTAG
>JANRKU010000003.1:0-28159 GCA_033763335.1 bacterium | reverse complement strand
TCAAAAGTGCGGATGGTGGGGTAGATGGTAAATAATCCCACCAAAATGAGTGTTGGTGCGATGAGCAGATAGGGCAAAATATGTCGCCATTCTAGGCGCTTAAAACGGCGTGTTTGGGTTTTTGTGTGGGCTAGGGATGATATCTCAGTGTATTCCATAACAATGGTGTCCTAAAATAAACGTAGGGGCATGATATATCATGCCCCTACATCACAATCAACGGGTTTTTTTAGGATGTCAATATGCCACCCTCATGATATAACGCGCTTAGTTGCCCTTGAATGGTTCAAGTAAACTGTCAATTTGTGCCTGACCTTCTGCTAAGGCGGCTTCTGCCTCTTCTAATGACAATTCACCAGACAAAATTTTGCTCAATTGTTGGTTGATGATGTTTTGAATATCAACGCTACGGAAGGCATCAAATTCTTTCACAGCAAATTCCAATTGGTCACGCGCCACACCATATTGTGGATATTCTGCCACCAAACTCAAGAGAGGGTCAAGTTCCCATGCGCTATAACGGGCGGCGATATAACCTGTTTGTGCGCCCCAATCGGATTGAATTTCTGGGGAGCTGAGGAACATCACCCATTGCCATGCGGCGTTGAGTTCTGCTTCGGTTTTGGGTGTGGTTTCGCTATCAAAAATATAGAGGTTGCCACCACCCGTTGGTGCGCCATAGCCTGTACCATCTTCTCCTGCGGGACCAGAAGGCAAAAAGCCAACACCGACTTCAAATGGGTTTTCTGATGCCGCCACATTTGCCAAAATGCTAGTCAGACTGCCTGTGGTATGATAAATCATGGCGGCTTGTCCGCTCACAAATGCGGTTGGGGTTTCGCCCCATGCACTACCACCTTTTGGACCAACACCAAATCCGCCTTCTTCAACAGGCAAGCCCACACGGGTCATAAATTCGACTGCGGCGAGGGTTTCTGGTGTGCCAAAATAGACGCTGGCGAGGTCATTATCATCTACAACAGGTCTACCATAAGCGGCGGCAAAACTTTGATAAATCCAGATGGGGAATGTGCCTGCCACTGGCAACAACAATCCATAACGGTCTGGGGTGGTCAGGGCTTGGGCAACTGCGATGAGTTCTTCGTTGTTGGTTGGGACTTCTAAGCCATTTTCAGCGAGTAAATCGGCGTTATAAAATAGAATAGGCGTACTGCGTTGGAAGGGAATACTCCATAGATTGCCATCGGCATCCATGCTATTGCCCAAAAAGGCAGGGAAGAAATCTTCAATATAGGTTTGCCCATCTTCACCCATTGCTTCGATGAATGGGGTGAGGGGGATGATGTAGCTATCAGAGATGAAGCTAGACAAATCGGTGGCGAGCATAATGGAGACATCCACAATGGGGTCTACGCCTTCTGCGAGGATGGTATCACGGGTTTGGGTATATGACCCTGTATAGACCACATTGATGGTAATGCCCGGATTTTCTGCCATAAATTGGTCAGCATATCCCTGAAAAATGGCGGGCAAATTGCCTTCTACGGCAGATGCCCAATAGAAATCAAGTTGAACCGTTTCATCTTGGGCTTGAGCAAATGGGGCAATACAAAATGCACCAATTACCACAATAAGTAGTCCTAAACGTAGGAATAGTTTTTGCATACGAGCCTCCAAATGGCTTTAACGAGTTGGAAAACTTTCAGTGTGATGATAGCATAGAAAAAATAGTTGCGCTAAAACTTCTGATAGGAATTGAATTAAATCCCTATTAAATATTGTGGAGCGGAGTGGATATGAAAAAATTGACCATGTTGTGCCTGATTATGATGGTTGTTGGCATCGCTAATGCCCAACCAACAGCGCCCCTTTCAAATATGTTGGTGGCGACTGTCCCTGCCACACATGACCGCATCCTCATTCACGATATTGCTACCGATGAAACGCGCACCCTCACTTTTCCCATCGTGGGCGAATTGCAATTGTGGGATTATTCCCCAGATGGGTGTCGGTTGTTATTCACAGTAGATTCTACATCCAACGGAATGCCAAAACTGTATAGCACCCGTTTGGATGGGAGCGATGTTCGCGCAATGGTGCAATATACCGAATTATCAGATATTGAATGGGGGGTATGGGAGCCAGATTGGGGCGCAAATGGGCAAATTGCCTTCACCATGTACCGTATGCGACAAGGCGAAGATGGTATCGAAAAACAATCGCATATCGCATGGATAGATGGTGCTGGTGGTATCCCCAATTTTTATAGCCAAACAGGGCGCGAATTTACCCCCACATGGTCGCCCAATGGTCAATGGCTGGCGTATGTCAGTTATGATGAGCGCGTACCCGGTGCCGATGCCTATTCCACTGCCGTCCCAACCCCACAGGGGCAAATTGGTGAAGAATTGCCCACCATCAACGAAGCCGATATGTGGGTGGTGAGTGCCGATGGCGCGACCAAATATCAGCTCACACGCTTTGATGTGGGGAGTGTGCGTTCTCCGCGTTGGAGTCCAGATAGCGCCCTCATCGGTTATATATATTCGGGTAGCCCCTTCAACGATACCTTTTGGATGGTCGCCAATAGTGCTGGCTCATTGAATACCCGCCTAAGCCTAAAAGATAACCTCACACTCGACCATACATGGTTTCCCGATGGAAGCGCGATGCTGGCTTCGGTGCGTAATTTGCGCGAGGTGCAACAAAATTATTTATGGATTATTCCCCTCATCGGCAATGCTGATGATAGTGCCACTGTTTATCTCAATGACCCCACATTTTCTTATACCGATTTTCCCCGTTTTAGCTCCGATGGACGCTACTTGGCATTTCGCAATGAGTATCGGCTAATTGTCTATGATACGTCTATGGGGACATGGAAAGCCTATGATGAAGACGCATTGGGCAACACCTCACCCGTCTGGTCGCCCCTCGGATTCATGGGAGAAGCCAGTTGTAATGCCTCCTAGACAATTTTCTAGCCGATTTATAACCAACGTATGGGTCTATTTGTTGGCAAATTGTTGTAAAATGTTTCATATCATAAAGTGAGATTAATAATGGCAGACCAAGTTTTAGTTAGTGCAGACCGCAATAATATTGAAGAATGTATAGATCTTGCCCTCGATTTTGGTGTTGGCATTGAGTTGATGACATTTGCTTATCCCGATATTTTGGATGGGAACTGGAAGCAGACTGTCTCGACCTATAATGCTATTTTACGCCCTGTGCGTGCGCCAATTACCCTCCATGGACCGTTTATGGATTTGGTCTCTGGTAGCCCAGATGAATTGATTAATCATCTTTGCGCCCAACGCTATCAACATGCGATTTATATCGCCTCTGAATTGGGTATTAAAATTGTCAATCTTCATGCCAATTTTATCGGCTCACTGCATAATAGTAGTTATCGGCGTGGCTGGCATGAGCGCAATATTACCTTTTGGAGTCCCCTCGCAGACCTCGCCCGTACCAATGGCGTGACCATCGTGTTGGAAAATATGTGGGAATATGAGCCAAGCATCATCGGTGATGTATTGCGTGAGGTGAATCATCCCAACCTCAAAGCCTGTTTGGATGTGGGTCATGCGCGGGTTTTTGGCGATAAGCATCATACCATTGCCGATTGGATAACACACCTTGCCCCGTGGCTCATTCATACCCACATGAATAACAACAATGGGGTGATAGATGAGCATCATGGCTTCGATTGGGAAAATGGGGTGTTGGATTATCACGATATTTTGCCCCTCTTCCGCAAACTGAAAACCCAACCGTATTTTTGCCTCGAAATGTGGGATGTCAAAGATATGCGCCAGAGTTTGCAATATTTTGAACTGGATAAAATGCCACAAGGCTAAAAACAAAAAAAGCGGCTTTTTAAGCCGCTTTTTTTGTCATTTGTGAGCATGGAGGGATTCGAACCCCCGACCCTTTGGTCCGTAGCCAAATGCTCTAATCCACTGAGCTACATGCCCGCTACGTAGAGATAAATATAGCATAGGTTGAGAATTGGGTCAATACCTCATCTGATGAAATTGGTTGCTATCTATCAAAGAACAAGTGTATAATTTAGGGTATATGTTTTGTTATTTAATCATCATTTTAAGGGGTAGCGAATCGGATGAATTATCATGACATAGCAACTCAACGCCTGATAAATCAGCACATTGCGGGCAAAAATGATTCTGCCGAAGCTGTCGTTAAATGGATGGGGGCAATGCAGGCACAAGATTATTATCAATCGCTGTGGGCAATTGGTGTGCGCCTAAATTCTCCCACAGTAGCCGATGTCGAAACAGCTATCGCAGAGGCAAAAATTGTCCGTACATGGACACAACGAGGCACTATTCATTTTGTATCCGCCGAAGATACCAAGTGGATGCTCAAATTGTGTGCCTCGCGTATCGTCGCAGGGCATGGACGGCGCATGGCGCAACTGGCGCTCACCGATGACATCATGACCCGTTGTGAAAAATTGGTTGTAACTGCTATGACAGGTGGCAAAATTCTGACCCGCGCCGATATATTTGCCCTGTTTGAAAATGCGGGAATCTCGACAGAAGGGCAACGGGGTTATCATATTTTGTGGCATCTCGCGCATTTGGGTGTCATCTGTATGGCTCCCATGAAGGGCAAAGAACAGACCTTTGTGTTGTTGGAGGAGTGGGTGACAAATTTGCGCGAGCTATCGCATGATGAAGCCCTGACAGAACTCGTCTATCGTTATTTTGCCAGTCATGGACCCGCCACCGACCATGATTTTGCCCGTTGGTCGGGTTTGACACTCACCGATACCCGTATGGGTATCAAAAATAATGACACCCGCTTACAATCGGTGAAAATGGGTGATACCACCTATTGGATGGGGTCTACCCCGCTACAAGTGGATGTTGGGCAGGTGTATTTATTGCCCGGCTATGACGAATATTTTATCGGCTACCAAGACCGACAAGCTATCATCGCTGACGAACACGCCCAAAAAGTTGTACCCGGTAATAACGGCGTTTTTCAACCCATGATTGTTGCGGATGGGCAGGTGGTCGGTATATGGAAACATAAAATCAAACGCAATGCGCTAGAGATGAACTTCTACCCATTCACGACAATTGACCATCTGGCAGATAGTATCAATGCACAGGCGAAATCCTTTGCCCATTTTATGGGGGCAGATTTTAGTTCCTGATAGCAAGCTAATTTTTGCTGATAGCGAGCCGAACATCCCCTGAACGCCCCAAAAAGTCCCGTACATGGATGGTGTAGTCACCTGTTTGGGGGATGTTTAAGTCAACAATACGTGAATCCAGCGTCCCAAACGAAAAATCAGATGTGGCATGGTCGTCATTTTCGGCGATGGTTGCCCCATCGGGTGCTGTTATCCACAAAAATGGGTCGAGTGTTCCTGATAAATCTTGTGCGCTGATTGTGACCATATCCCCCACATTAAATGTGATGGGTTGGCTAAAAATGGTGTAGCGTGGCAGATAAAAAATGACCTCATCGCCATTTTCCTCATGCCCAAATGGGTCTGATGCTTCAATGGTGATTTCAAACTCGCCCGCATAAATTCCCCCATAGGTATCGGCACGGATAATATAGTAGCCATCTGCCAACAAATGAATATGGGTTAATTGAGCATTTCTGGGATTTTCGTCTTGTGGATTATTGTCGTTATAGGCGATGCGTTTGCCATCAACATCCCAAATTTCCAAAATGGGATTATTCAGTTGGGCATCTAAATCGGATATGGCGCGGAGGGTGATGGTGATGATTTCATCGGCTTTTCCGTCATAATAAAAAAAGGCGGGGGATTTGCCATCTAGCTCAAATAGGGTGGGTGTATCGCGTGTTAAAAATTGTGGCGAGATATCTTCTTGCGCCACCATGACGAAAGTACCCGTTAGAATTATCAAATAGAAGGCTAAAAGGTGGATAGCACGGGGCATGTGTGGTTTATCCTTTCGATTGCATGGGCTATAATGGTTATATTGTGTTAGACAAAGTGCCGATTGTCAATTTTCGGATGAAGATGGATATGCCTTATGTTGAATAAAAAATTATTTTGGGTGATTTTAATGCTGGCGATGTTATCTGCCTGTACGGGTACAGCGACTGAACAAGTGGCGAGTGTGCCAACGGCGACCCTGCAACCCCTCTTGAATCTCACACCAGAGATGACCGCTACACCTGTTTCCACACGTACCCCCTTGCCGACCTTTACATTTACCCCATCACCGACCTTTACCCCGTCTATTACGCCTATACCGCCGAGCCTCACACCGACCCCGCCTATTATTGGACGGATTCAAGGCACACAGCGCATTAATGTTCGCAATGGTCCGGGCGAAGGCTTTGAGGTGATAGCCACCTTAACCCCCGGAGACGGTGTGCAAATTTTGGGGCAAGATTCGGCAGGGGAATGGTATAACATTCAATTGGATGATGGCACACAGGGCTGGATTTCTGTCCGCTTGGTCTCGATTCAACCGACCCCCACCGCGCCCGCATCGCTGACACCCACACCAGACCAAACCCTCATCGCATTGGGGACACCCTTGCCCACGGCGATTATCGGCGGAGGGACAATCACCCCAACGCCCCCACGCGCCGCCGTCAGCGCCACACCCATTGGGACAGGGACTGCCTTGCCCTCCAATATCACGCCATCGCCCACCGCGCCATTTATTCCCGTTATCCCGAATGTGAATGTGAGCGTCATCAATCAAACCGCAACGGCATTGGCGGGTAATGTATCACAAATATCACCACCACCAACATTTACCCCCGCGCCAAATGTCACGGCTACCTCAAATGTGCCAGTGATTGGCAATCCACCGAGCATAGCCACCAATACCCCAGACCCGAATGCTGTCGCTACAGTGTCATCGGGTGTGACCCCTGTGGCGGGGAGTAATCCTGTTGTCCAACAAGGGGTGCGTGTATTTGCCCTGTGTGATGCGAATCCGCGCTTCCCCGCGCCCACCAATTTGGCGGCGGGGTCGAGTGTGATTGTCTGGTGGACATGGATTGTGGTCGCCAATAGCGAAGAAGCGGCGCGTGCGCTCATCAGCGCCCATGAAGCGGCGGTGCGCTACGAAGTGCGGATAAATGATGTGTTGCTGGATGATTGGCGTGATTATGGCGTGCCAACGATTGCCCAAACAGGGACAAGCACCTATGCCAAATCATGGTATGTGCCAGCAGGGACACTCACAGCAGGGACATACCGTGTGACCTATCTTGCCACATGGTCAACTGCGATTAGCGATGGCACTGCCAATTATGGACCCGGAACACTGAATTTGACCGAACAAGGCGCATGTACGTTTGTCGTGCGATGAAAAACAGGGGGGAGATTATTCCCCCTGATACACCCCACTGCCTTCTACGGCGCTGTTATCACGGATATTCACGCCGTCCAAATCCAATGTGTCACCCACATTATAGATACCACCGCCAAAATTCGTCGCGATGTTATTCTGAATCGCACCGCCATCCATCGTCAAACTACCCGTATTATAGATTGCACCGCCATCGGTGGCAGAATTATTTTCTAGCACCACATCCTCAAGGGCAAGCGTGCCAGCATTGAATATCGCCCCGCCTTGCATCGCATTCCCACCCGACACCGTGATATTTTTCAGCGTCAAACCGCCTGCTCCTGCCACATTAAAGATTTGCGCCCCGCCCGTCATGGTGATACTTGCCCCGTTGCCGATAATGGTGATGTCACCCGTCACAGTGGGTAGTGGGGCAGTGAGGTCATATTGCCCATTTTCATCCAAACAGATGACACTATACGGCTCGGATTGCATGGTGCTAATGAGGGTCGTACTATCTGAGACGGTAAAATCGCATATTGACCGCCATGTGATGATTTGTGCAACATTCGTATCTATAACGGTGCTTTCGCCATTAGCAGTAGAGATAAGAACGAGGTCGGCATGTTGCGGACTACCATCAAATTCAGGTAATTGTTCTGGGATTACCCGTTCTTTTCCAATAAATGCAATCGCACGCCCATTGGGTGCAAACCAAGCCAGTTCTGACGGTATTAGATATCGTGTGTCTAATACATCGAATTTTTTATCTGCCTCAACATAAGTCTCAGTATCAGCATTAAAAAATCTGAAAAGCGTGAGTTTATCATGAAATTCATAAGAATATATCTCCCCAAATGGACCTGTATTCCACATCAAAAGAACATTGTTTACAGACCATTCTAATTTCCTATTGATATTAGGGAGATATAAACCTCTAGAATCGTTTAAATATCTATTTGTTTGCAAATCATAAATCACAATACGACCATCGTGAGGAATTGTTCCTCCCGTTGCAAGATTAAAATAAGCTAAATAGCGCCCATCTAATGACCATGAGGCTAATGGCGCATTAACACCTCTTAGGCTACTTCTTGGGTCATAAACAACAGTATTTCCACGAAGATAATAACTTGGGGCGATATACTGAAGAGTATGTATTTCTTGTTGATTAGCCAAATCATAAATCACCATTTGGGTTGAAGTTCTTGGAACACAATATCCCTCACTTAATATGCCACTTGGGCATTTTTCGTAAAGGTAAATATTGGGATTTGTTGGATTAGGTAGAAGTAAATTTTCTTCTGACGACGGAAAAAAATTAGGTAAATCAGGGTATGTTAGTTCTATAGTTGGGATTGGTATTTGCATTAGTGTTAAGTTTTTGAATTCAAAGAATTGTCTATCATGATTCAAATCTATTATGACAAGATAATTATCCTCAGTCCAAGCGAATACACATGGATTCCAACTTGGCAACCAAGTTGTACTAAAGATAGTTTCTTGGTTAGGCAAATAGATAATACTCAATAGGCTTGGCTCTCTGGATGATACAGCAATATAACGTCCATCATACGAAATACTCACACACTCATTCTCATTGATTTGGAGAGCAGATGTTTCGTCACCTACAAGTGATATAAAGGTTACAATACCTCCTTCTGTTTTTATATAGCTTAATACTTCATTGTCTATAAATGCGAATTGTGTTTGTGCATGGATTGAAATACCAAAAAATAACATGGTAATCATGATTAATAGAATTTTCATTAATCCCCCTAAATTTAGCTATCAGATGTTGGTATTTAATTTTGAATTGCCTATTTGCCCAGTGAAATCCACCAGCGCATAGTTGGCGTAGGGCGAAAGTCGAGTTGGATGACATCCTCTAGCACACCACCATTACCTTGAATAATTTTCTGACTACCGATATTCGTTTGGTCACAGGTGAGCATGACCTTTTCCAAGCCTCTGGCACGGGCAATCGGCAACATATCGCGGAGCATCGCTTTTCCATGACCCTCTTTACGCCGTGTGGGGCGCACCTCATAGCCGATATGACCCCCAAAACGGCGCAGGGAATCGGTCAGATAATGCCGAAACGAAATACGCCCGATGAAGCCTTTTTCATCCACCAGCCACATCACCGTTTCTGTCACCCAGCCTGATGGGACGGTATGTTCACGGTCTAATAACCCACGCACATAATCATCAAAATCGCGCTCCATCTGGTCAATATCGAGGTCTACATAATGCAATAACCCCTCCGCCTTAAATTCGCGCATGGCGGCGATATAACTGTCTTTATAGGCAATATCAGGGGTGATGAGGCGGGCGGTGGTCATTTTATTTCCTTTACGTTGATGCGTAATGCGAGGTTATGCCCAACAATCCGATATTCATTGCCGAGTTTGAGCTGAATGGGTCCATCAAATGGGGCGGCATGAACGACACTAATTTCTGTTTGGGGAAGCAGACCCAATGCCGCCAAATATTCGAGCCTATCCGATTCACGAGTCCGCACGCGGGTAATGCGATAGTGCTTATGTGCTTCGGCAGATGCCAATGGGATGTCGTCTAATTCGGCAATTTCGCCATCGGCAGTCGGAATCGGTTCTCCGTGTGGGCAAAATTGCGGATTTTCTGCCATCGCCAACATGCGGAGTGCCACAGGTTCACTGAGGGCGCGACTCATATTATTGGCTTCGACAAAAATTTCGTGCCATTTGAAGCCCATCACCTTCACCAAAAAAATTTCGGCAATGCGCTGATTGCGAATCCGCAATAGGGCTTCTTTTATCCCTGCTGGTGTGAGCATAATGCCTTTATAGGGTTCGTGGGTGAGCAATCCCAAATCTTTGAGTTTTGTCACCATACGGTTGACGGCGGGTGCTGTGACCATCAACAAATCGGCTAATGCCGATGTGCTGACCATGCCGTCATACCGAAATTCATCATCACTCAGGCGATAAATTTCGGCAAGGTAATCCAGATAATCTCGGTTCGATGTGGCTTCTGTCATAATCTCACACAGGGGGCCACGGGTGATTGGGACCGGGACCAGGGGCAGGGTAACGTTTATCTTTGAGGATTTTATCAATCCGATTGGTGAAGGCGCGTAATTCCCCTTTGGTGATGAGGGTTTCCATCTCACACAAATAAGCATCATTCGCCGTTTCGAGCTTATCACGTATATTTTTGACATCTGCCAATAGGTCATCTGCAATCGGTTGATTCACAAAATTCCAAATCACGGTGCGGAGCTTATATTGGCTATGGAAGGCGATGCCGTGGTCAATTCCCCATAAATGCTCTTGCTCATCTACCAAGCAATGCCCCCCTTTTCGGTCTGCGTTGTTAATCAACACATCAAACAACGCCATGCGCTTGAGCTGGGGGATGAGGGAATCATCAAAATGGAAATAATGATAATCGGGGTCATGGTCTACAAAAAATTGCATGGAGCCAATGCCCCGTGGACCATCACGTAAGACGGTGGGGGGGACAATTTGCCATGTAAGCGCCTGTGAGGTGAGAAATGCGGCGCGTTCTCGCTGACAGAGTGTGCCATCGGGGAAATCCCATAAGGGACGCTCGCCACGTTGGGGTTTATAGACCGCCATCACACTCACATCGGCTTGTTTGATGGAGAGCAAAAAGGTGTAATTTGAACTCCATTGAATAGACCCATGTTCGGCATCTATATCGCCATGTTGCAAAACCTCTAGCACCCGTTCAAATGTGATAGGGGTGCTAGAGGGGGGTGTTTCATCATCGGATGTGGGGGGTATTTGCTCATCCATAAGGGTTTATGTCCAATAATAGACTAACGAACCATTTTGTTTGGGGTCTGCACGACCAGAACGCACGGTATCCATCGCATGGTCGCTGAGGGCGCGAATTTGTTTGCGACTGCACCAAATCCGCACAACACTCGGCTCTGTTTCATCATTTATATCCACATCGCCATCGGTGGTGAGCATTTCTTGTGCGACCAAGACAATTTTATCTTGTTCTTCATCATATCCCAAACCCAATTGGGATATACGGAAAACAGGCTCTATCGGCTCACGCAAATCCATATCACGCGGAGGCAATTCACCCGGATTACGGTCTTCTATCCGTGTATCGAGGTCTTCCATCATTTCTTTGATGGCTTCGCTTAATGCCCATGATTGTTCTTTTTCGATGACCATCGAGACGAGTTTTCCGCCTTGCCCCGCCTGTAAATAAAAAACACGTTGACCTTTTGGTCCAATCGTGCCGATGGTGATGAAATCTATGGGATTTAGCTCAATTTCCAAATTTGGCATCATCTATCCCTATCAATTCTTTTCTGCATGTTTGCGTGCTTGTTCCATTTGCCAAATATGCGCCACATCATTCATTGTGCCAACATATGGGCGACTATGCCCCATCATCAAGGTGCTGATGGAAGCAGGGGAGACATTGATACGTTGAAAATTATCCAAGTGCATCCCCAAATAATGTGCCAAAATCATTTTGATGACATCGGCATGAGAGACCACAACCACTGTCTCCCCTGCGTGCCGTGTGACCAATTTTTCGATGAAATTTACACCGCGCATTTGTACATCGCGCATGGCTTCGCCATTTGGGAATACGGCACGGGAGGGGTATTCTTGCACCACATCCCACATTTTGCGCCCCCGCAGGGCAGAAATCGCCATCCCTTCCCAATCACCATAACGGACTTCGCCAATCTCATCACTGTGTTGTAAGGTGAGTTTTGGGTGATGGGCAAGAATGGCTTGGGCGGTCTCTAGGGTGCGTTCTAATGGGCTACTATACAAATAATTGATGGGTGCAGTGGCAAGGCGTTCCCCTAGCACTTTGGCTTGGGCTTGCCCTTCATCGTTTAAGTGAACACCCGGTGTCCACCCCGCTAATTTTCCTGTTTTGACAAAATCATTCACCGCATGGCGGATAAGCAAGAGTGTCGTCATCTGACCTTTTCTAAAAAAGATGGTTTTCAATAGATATAACATGATTATATCATATCACAGAGAATCATAGGGGCGCTAAATTTTTGGTGAGAGGATTTAAGATGTTGTGGGAAACCAAAAATGCCGCAATAGGTCTCCCACATAGGACAATTATCTTGGTGTCTCTATTATAGCACATTACTACATTAAATTGCTAGGGTTTGATTATCATCCCCCTTGCCCTACCAGAATAAGTTTGATATGCTGGTTATTATAATGACAAGCATAACCATGAGGGGTTACTTTTGATTATGAGACGCATTTTTTTCTCGCTGATTATCCTCACCACCGCCATTATTTCTATCTCTCTATTACCCCCCCCCACTTACATCCAACGCAGGCACATTGACCGCCACAATCGCCATTAGTAAAATTGCCAATAGTTGCATTGTGAACAACACCAATATTGCCCTGCAAAATGATAATAGCACCCCCATTGATGCGACCAACAATTGGTGGGGAATGCCACGCGGTGCTTCTGACCAAAATCGCGCAGGTGGTGATTGGGTGGGATGGAATATCATCTCACAACCCCATTTGCCCATCATGCCCTTGCTATGTGATTTAGCCGATGCCGATTGGATTCCCTTCAACGAACAAGAGTTGCAGAACGCCATCAACCAAAATATCCCCTATTTGCGCGGGATTGGCTTTGCGCTGATAGACATCGAATGGGGCTATGGGGCAAAATTTAGCCTCATCAGCAAACCTGAGTATCATGACGGGACTGCACAACAGAACCCCCTACAAGGTGAGGCATTCATCAGCATTACGCCATCACCAGACGGCACATTCATGACCCTGATGGTAGATTTGGCACGCACACAGTCGAATCCGAATATCCACCCCAAACTCATTCAAATTGCCACCTGCGAACTCATGCCCCTGTTCTTGAATAGCCTACAGCAGGTGCAAAATCGGTATGTAGCGCCATCACAAGCCATTCAACAAATGGTGGTGATGGACAGCAGTCTCATGATTCAATTTTCACCACTCACCGAAATCACGCCAGAGCCAGCACCCGAAATCGTGATGAACTATGATACGAGTTGCTTGCCGAGTGTTGACCCAACCCCCACCCCACCGCCGCTAGAAGGGGGTATGGGACTCATCACCATCCCGCCGCTTGAGGGTGAAATCGGGTTGTTGGATACACCAATTGAGAGCAATATTACGCTCTCACAAGCAAATGATCTTTCTTGGGGGACACTTATTCCTTGTAACCCAGGTGACCAAGGTTGGTGCGCCATGTTACAAGTTAGTGATGTATTCACTTATATTGATTATAACGATATAAACTCGCCTGAACTTGTCTCAATTAACCGCACGAATCAGGGTATTATCGAATTCAAACATGAACTTCTTGCTTCCATGACCACACCATCAAATCCTTCATGGGGTAAAGTAGATAACACTGAAAATCCAAACCATTATCGGCTTGCATTTTTATGTACGGTTGCTATATCTGGAACATCGTATCAAAACATTCCTTGTTATTGGGATTCAAATACCAGAGACTATCATTTTTATCAAACTACACCTAGTGTGAATACTCAAATCTCACCCGATGGTTTGAAAATAGCCTACTCATCATCCTATGAACCCAATATCATTTATATTTGGAATTTGGAAACGAATGTTCATACTCCAATTGATTTACAATCGGGGACAATTGCAGGGTTTAGGTGGTCAGATTCAAATATTTTCTATTATATCGCACTCGCTGGACCAACATCATATTACATATTGTATTCTTACAATCTGGCTACCGGTGCAAAAATATCCTCTGGTTTAGATATACCCAATCTGAAACCCTACATCTTTGATGTCCATTTAGGTAGATTATTGTTTTGGTCAGAGTATATCGGCAACCCATCTCATCAACGCAATAGTCTCAATTTCTTTCCACCATTAGATCAGATATCTTATTCATCGGGTGCATATTCTATATATTGGTCGCCCCGCTCTGATACCGATAATTTAGCGATTATTATAGATTATCAACTAAATCAAAGTACCAATATCATTGAAGGGTGCATCATTTTAGATAACTATGCAGTATTGGATGTAGATACAGGGAATGAAATCATCTGTAAAAACATGGGTTTGGGTTATAGTGATTGGGCAAGTGGTATTGATTTATCTGTATTTACTTCACCCGCTACCGAGCAATTCACCTGCCTCAACCCAGACCCTAATGCCACAACAGCCGATAAAATCAATTTGTGTATTAGCGAACTGGCTGGATATGGCATTATTGCCTATGCCGATGGTTTACCAACAACGCTTCCATATGCTTGTGCCACATGGGTTCTCGGATCCCAATATAGTCAACCATGGAAACTAGAAGAGTTACAACAGATTCTAATGGGTGTTCAAGATACTGCTAAAGCGTTTTATATGGTTGAGTACGGTATTTATGCCTCATCAGCGGAAGCGCAAAATTTAACTGGCTCAACAGATGGGGAGAAAGCCATCTTCAAAAATGTTATAAAGCCAGTTCCACTTTGTAACAGTGCGCCTCTTGAAGGTTTTTATATATTACGGGTAAATTCGAGCTTCAAATATAAGCCTGTTGACCCTCAAAACCCCAATGAAGAACGTGATGATTGCGAGGGAAGTAGCTTTGAGGCATGTACAAGCAATGCAAATCATACAATTGCTTTTTATGAGACTTTTTATAGAGAAATTGATGGTGAAAATGAGCTTGCTAAACACGACCTTATCAAATACATATTCGTTCACGAATTAGGGCATCGTTTTAATAATCAGACGGATGCTAACTCGTTAGATATAGATACTTCCCTTAAAAATGTTTATTTGGATAATACAGGGCAAACTACTATAAGAGATTGTAATAAACTGATTGTTATGGGGCAAGATGGTCCTGATAGTTGGACTCGTGGGGCAAGGGGTTGGGGTGATGTTGTAGAACCTAATGTCTTACCAAGTGAACCGGGAATGAAATTTCAGCAACACCCACTTTTTGAAGATTTCAAGGGAACTGATGAAGTAGATGAAGCCACTGCAGATATGTTTCTCAATTGGGTTTATAGAAGAATAACGGATAAGTGGTCCAATCCTATCAATGATTCAGCATGTGGAGTGCCTAGTTTCAATTCTAGCGATTGGTCTCCTTCTCCTGAAACTCCTGAAACTTCCCCCGATAGAGCGTGGGAGATTCTTGAAGCAAGATTAGATTGGGAAGGGTTTAGAAACATAGCTCCCGATTGGGATAACGGTGCATATAATTATGATGTAACCATATATGATTTTGACCGTGATTTCAATACCCCAGGCGAACCCGTCTTAGTAGACCGTGCCAGTTTATCAGGGAATGCACGTTATTGGTGGATGGATAATGTGATGAGAGCTATTTTTAGTTTAGATATGAATAGCAGTTGGAGATAAGGAGTAGACCACTATGAAAATGTTACAATTGTTAGTTTTGTTTGTGATTGTTCTCTTCTTTGGACTTTCAGAAATTGATTCACAAACAAATCAAGATATAGGAATAATTGAATGGAGCCACGATGGCTCTAAACTTGCCATTGGCTATCGCAATGGAATGTTCAGAATTTTTCGTTCAAGTGATATGGCTATCTTATTTGAACAATTAACCACAGATACTGCTATTAGCTCTCTTGCATGGAGTCCATCAGACACAAAATTAGCAATTGGGTATTATCTTGATAGAGTAGATATTTGGGATATAGTAAGTTTTCAAAAAGTTTTAACACTTTTTACGGGAAGTAGCCAAAATAATAGGTTAATATGGGGAGAAGATAGCAATACATTATTCGTGAGCGATGGCGCAGATATTCCCACAGTGAAATTTGATGCGAATACTGGTATAGTATTAGATAGTTACTCTGCCATTTATTCTTATCTGATACCCTTAAAAAATAATGATGTATTCATCAATTACTGGTACGATACGGTATACTCTATTAACTCAGATACGATGTTAGTTATTGACGAATTTACAGTTGATAATGAATTCGGTAGAATTTTTACTATTCAGGTTTCGCCATATGAAAGTGTTATTGCAATCGGTTCAATCTATAACAAAATACATATCTTAGATATTGAAACATTGGATATTATAGCAACTTTAGATGGAGGAGAATTATCTGATGAAGGTATAGGTATAATTGGCTTGGCTTTTAATGAAACTGGCTCACGCTTATTTACTGTAACACGAACAGGCACAATACGATCTTGGGATACTTCTACGTGGCAAATGATTCAAAATATAGAATTGAATTATATAAATCGTGTTGATTTTCCTCCTGATGCCAGTCAAGTTACTTATGGTAATTTGGAACAAGGGTCACAAATCTTCATGCAAGATTTATGCGATTTTGTCGCGCCAGATGTCACAAGTTTATTAGCAATATTACCGCAAGCCAATACATTCGGTGAAGAAGCACAAATCTGTCTCACGGAAAATGGGCAATATGACCTCACTGCATCATTGCCCAACATCACAGAGGATGTGGCAATTATCGGCAATGGGGCAAGTATCACCATGACGGGCGGGGCGCAAATCTTTAATGTGGCAGAAACAGGCGGTTTGACGCTGAAAAATGTCACCGTGTCGGGTGGGAATGCGGTGCAAGGTGGGGCGATATTCAATGCGGGGACGCTGGTGCTTGAGGATGTGGTGCTAGAAAATAATTCTGCCACCGATGGCGGTGCAATCTACAATACGGGCAGTTTGACCATGCGTGGTGGTGCGATTCAGAATAACACTGCGACGAATTTTGGCGGTGGTATCTATAATGTGGGCGAGATGGATTTGGATGGGGTGAATATCCGTGATAACGATGCGGTAGCGGGTAGTGGGGTGTATCAGGGGGAATAAATCCCCCTTGATGTCATTAGTCGTCAAATTTGAGGCTATCGGTCGGTGTGCCTGTAGCGGCTTGCATGAGCATGATGAGGCGATTCGCCATTGCCGATGGGTCTGGATGGATGCCATCTTGCAACAATGCGGTCTCAAATACCTGCTCAATAATCGCATCCACTAATCCCGATTTGCCCTCACCCATCAACCCAGTGAGGTTGTGCAATAGGGCATGGCGCGGATTGAGTTCTAGCGTTTTGATGGGCAATTCATAATCTTTGTCGAGCATACGGCTAATGCGATAGGCATAGCGATTATTGCCTGTTTCATCGCTCACCAAACGGGCGGGACTGTTGAATGAGGCTTTGCTTTGGCGGACATCGCGCACACGCTCACCCAAAATTTCCTTAAAGCGGGTTTGCAATGTCTCAAAGCTATCACCTTCAATGGCGGGTTTTTCATCTTCGGGTGTTTGGGCTTCGCCGATGGCATTCAGGTCAATATCGGCTTCATCAGCACTACGGATTTTATGCCCCTTGAAGTCGGTCAGCCCCATGAGCATGGCGGCATCTACAGGGTCGGTGAAATACAAGACCTCAATGCCACGCGCACGAAAACCATCCAAATGAGGACTACGGCGGGCGCTATGGAAATCATCGCCAACGATATAATAAATATCGTCCTGTGTTTCTTTCATGCGTTCCACATAATCATTCAAGCTATGGAATGATGTTATATCATCATCGTGGGTGGAATTAAAAAAGAGCAATGGTTCAATATCGGTCTTATCGGCAGGGGCAACCACCACGCCTTGTTTGATGAGGCGACCAAATTCGGCGTAAATTTTGAGATATGCCTCGCGGTCTTTATTTGCTAGTCGCTTGAGTTCAGATAACACCTTGCCCGTGAGCGTCTTTTTGAGGGTCGCCATCACCCGATTGGCTTGGACACTCTCACGGTTCACATTCAATGGCAAATCTTCGGTATCCACCACCCCTTGCACAAAACTCAAATAATCGGGGAGGAGGTCTTTGCAGTATTCTTGGATGAGAATTTTACGCGCATAGAGCTTGAGTCCTGCTTCTTTGCGGAGGCTGAACATGGTTTGTTCGCCCGATGCGGGGATATAGAGCAGGGCATAAAATTGCAATGGCACATCGGCACGCATGTGGATTTTATAGAGGGGTTCATTGAAATCCATCGTGAAAGAGCGGTAAAAATCGGTGTATTTTTCTGGCTCAATTTCATCGGGTGCTTGTCGCCAGATGGCAGTTTGTTCGTTGGTGGGATTTTCATCGCCATCCACATAGATGGGGAAGGCGATATAATCGGAGTGCTTGCGGATAATTTGCTTAATACGGAAATTTTGCAAAAATTCTGCATCTTCTTCTTTCAGGTGCAAAATAATATCCGTCCCACGATTGGCTCGCTCGGCTGGGCTGATGGTATAGCTTTCGCCCCCATCACACTCCCACATATAGGCGGGTTCATCCACAATATGCGATTTTGAAATCACGCGCACTTTATCAGCAACCATAAAGGCAGAGTAAAAGCCCACCCCAAATTGCCCAATGACCTCGCCAATATTAGCATTTCCGTGTTGGCTGGCTTTGATAGTTTGCACGAATTGTTTTGCACCACTACGGGCGATTGTCCCCAAATTATTGACCATATCTTCACGGGTCATGCCGATACCGCTATCGCTGATAGTGAGCGTTTTGGCTTCTTCGTCAATTTTGACCTCAATATAGAGTTCAGAATCGGCATCAAGCACCGCTTGATTGGTCAAGAGTTCAAATTGAGCGCGATTGAGCGCATCAGAGGCATTCGAGATGAGTTCCCGCAAAAAAATTTCGCGGTCAGAATAGAGCGAGTGAATGAGGATGTCGAGTAATTGCTTAATCTCTGCTTGAAATGAAAATTGTTCAGACATAAAAAAACTCCCATAAATTGCTTTGTTGTTCATTTACGGGAGTTATTGTAATGCACATCTATTAGATTTTGGTAAAAATTATGGGGTTTCCACCGTATACGATGATGGCGCTTCATATTCATTGACGCGGTAAGTGATTTCATCGCTGGTTTCTTGGGTGCCATCGGTCAATGTTGCCACAATCCGCAGGCGATAATCTCCCACAGCCAATTGCCACCAATGTTCATAGGGGGCGCTGGTATCGGTGGCAATTTCCTCATCGTTGAGGATAAATACCACGCTTTGCGCTTCACCAGATGTCGCCGCACGGAACTTGATGCGTTGGGTCTCAATGGGGATGTTTGGTGCAATTTGGAAGATTGAATAGGGATCTGGTTGTAACAGGCGTGTGCCTTCTTCGGCATCAGGCAAGGCATAAACAGCCCCTACTGGCACTTGGCGCACCCCATTGCGTTCTCCCCATGCTTGTGCTTGTTGGGGTAATATCAAAAAGACGCGCTCCACCCGATTTTCTATGGGCGTATTTTCATCAGCCAATGCGCCTGTCCGTGTGTCTAATATGAAAGTTTGATACATATTGTCATATTGAGTCGGCACTGTGCCTTCAATAAACCATTCCATCCGTGTTTGTGGACAGGCATCAGTGGGCAACAATCCGCTAATATGACACACTTCGGCGCGGACTAAGCCTTCTGGACGGTCAAATTCTAATTCTGGCTGACCGAGCAAAACTGACCGCATGAATTGATTCCAAATCGGTGCCGCCCCTGTCACCCCTGTACTTTCGACCATCGCTGAATTATCGGCATTGCCAACCCATACGCCAACGACCAGATTGGGTGTGTAGCCGACCACCCAATTATCACGATGGTCGGTGGTCGTGCCTGTTTTGGCGGCGGCGGGTCTGCCGATATTGAGGGCGCTATTTAGCCCAAAACCGCCCATCCGCGCATAATTATCGCTCAAAATGTCGGTGATGATGAAGGCGACCCGTTCATCTAATACTTGCTCATCAAGCGGGGGTGCTTGCCATTGATAGAGTGTTTCGCCATCGGCAGTGGTAATGGTCGTGATGATACTTGGCTCAACATGATAGCCCCCATTGGGGAAAATGCTATACGCTTGCACCATGTCTATGAGGCGCACTTCTCCCCCGCCAAGCGTAATGGATAAATCCACTGTGGTGTTATTGATGAGGTTATCCATACCCGCATTTGCCGATAGTGTTATCATCGCCTCTAATCCCACATACTCTAGGGCTTCTACGGCGGGGATGTTATACGATGATGCCAACGATTCACGCAATGAGACAGGTCCATGCTCGACCAAGCCATAATTTGCAGGGACATAACTTTCGAGCTTGCGCGTGACAAACGGTGTTTTGACATCCAACATCATGGTCGCGGCTGTGAGTGGTACGGGCAAATTGGGATTCATAGCGGCGGCATAGGTGAAGGGTTTGAGTGCGCTCCCCGGTTGCCGATAGGCATAGGCGGCGTTCAACGCCCCATCAATGCTTTCATCAAAATAATTTGGACTGCCCAATAACACCCGAATTTGCCCTGTATAGGGGTCAATCGCCACCAACGCGCCATTATTGGCATTCACAGGCTGTTTATTGATAGAAACAGGATGATTGAGTGCGTCTAGTTGGCGTTGCATGATGTCTTGGGCGCTATTTTGCCAGTTGAGGTCAATGGTGGTGATGACATCCAACCCGCGTGTATACAAAACTTCTGGATATTCGCGCTCCAAAATTTCCCAGACTGCCATCACCGCATGAGGCGCTTCGATTGGGAAGCGTGTGGCGGCAAATTGCAATTCATCGCCAAAAGCAGAATCGGCATCGGTTTGGGTGATATAGTTATTTTGCACCATCAACCCCAAAACAATTTGTTGCCGTTCTTTGGCATTTTCTAGGTTGGTGAAAGGGTCATAATAGGTGGGATTTTGCATCAACCCTGCTAACAAGGCACATTCCGCCAATGAGAGGCTATCCGCAGATTTGGCAAAATAGGTGCGTGCCGCGCCTTCAATCCCATAGGCGAGGTTGCCAAAATAATTTTGATTCAAATACAATTCTAAAATCTGGTCTTTGCTATACGCTGTTTGCAGTTGCAACGCCAATGCCATCTCTTTGAGTTTGCGTTGCAGGGTGCGCTCTAGTCGATTGGCAGGGTCTAGGAGCAACAAGCGTGCGGTTTGTTGGGTGATGGTGCTACCACCTGCCAGCACCTCCCCGCCTTGTAGGTTAATCACAAACGCCCGCGCCAACCCGATAACATCCACACCCGGATGATAATAATAATTCGCATCTTCTGTAGCGATGACGGCATTTTGGCAATGGGTAGGAATATCTGCCAGCGCAATGGTGCTATTTAACCCGCCATATTCCCCCGGTGGGCGAATTTCGTAGAGCAATAAACCGTTGCGGTCATAAATGCGCGTGGCAGGGAGTTGATACCCTTTTTCGATGTCATAAATGGAGGGCAACCCCGCAAATACATAAAAATAGATGAATCCCCCAAATGCGACCAATAATACCCCTAAAAAGAGCAAAAATTTTTGAAATCGCGTCCGTTTTTTGAGCCAACGCCAAAGTTTCATAATGTGTGCTTCCCCTTATATCTAATCTCTTTTATCCCTTGTTGACACTCCGTAGGGGCGCAATATATTGCGCCCTTACACATGATATGGTGTAGAGGGATATATGATGTCTATGCGTTATATATCTTTATTGTATGGCGTTTTATGATGATGGGGACGCACGCTTCTGCGATGATTGGGCTACGCTTTATCAACGCCATTATATTTCAAACCCTTCTTGATGAAAAACGGCGATGAGGGCTTGTGGGAGCAATTGTCGCATCACTTGGTCGCGCTGGACGAGGTGGCTAATCCAGCGATGTGCCTTATCGCTCAATTCATCTATCACTTGTTGCGGGGTCATCCAGCGATACTGTGAATGTTCTTCGCTAATGAAGATGGGGGCAGTGGGATTTTTGAGCCTGCCACTATAAAATACGCCAATGAGTTCATTATCTGCGATGGCTTCTCCGCGATAAAAATGGGTCGTGCCGATGAGCATGTCAAGTTGAATATATGCCCCAATTTCCTCATATACCTCACGCAAAACCGCTTGTTCAAAGCCTTCGCCTTGGTCAACGCGCCCCGTCACACATTCCCATTTGCCTGCACCAACATCCTTTGTGCTAGACCGTCGCAACATCAAATAGGTGTTATCTGGGGGGTTATAAATCAGCGCCCCAACCCCGCCTAAAAATTTTCCGATGCTCATAAACTCTCCTTAGCCCCGTTTCCATTTTGGATAATTGCCCCATAACGGGTTAAATCTATTTCTGGGTGCCATGTTGTGCCATCGGGCATGGTGGTTTTGATGGTGAAAATGGCATGGGTAAAATTTGCACCTTTTAAATGTGCTTTTTCAAAGCGTGCGCCAGATAAATCGGCATGTTTGAAATTGGCATCTCGAAAATCGCATTCACGCAAATCTGCCCCACGCAAATTTGCACCTTCAAAATTTACCCCTTTTTGTTTGGTACGGCGCAATCCATAGCCCCGCCAATAATTGGGATGGGTTTTATCAGTAAAAATGGTCATATCAATATCGGGCGACCAATTGCGCTCATCGGGCAAGATGGTGGTTTCATCAAATGTGGCTTTCCCATAACGCGGATGTGCCAATCGCGCCCCTGTCAAATTGGCTTTGGTGAAATCTATCCCGCGCAAATCGGCTTTTTCTAATTGTGCTTTAGAGAGTGTGCCATCCCACCACCAATGACGCGCCCATAATTGCTCTGCCGCGCTCACCGCAATCAGGTTAATCTTGCTCCCCAATTGCTCTACCAAAAGGCTTTTGCGTTTTTCATCGGAGCGTTTTTGATTGATTCTGTCCAAAATTAACACCGTAAAAAAGATGCTGGTGGCTTCTGGCACAAGGTCTTTTAAGAAATTGTTGCTATCGGTGGAAATATAACTGAGAAAGGGAAATATCAAGACCCCACAGGAAACTCCCACAATAAAATACATAAAATTATTGAATCGCTTTAGGAATGTACTTACTGATGTCATTTTTAACGTCACTCCTTATGCAATTGCGGTGTTTTTGGCAGGCTAACTGTGATTACTGTGCCAACACCGACCGTGCTTTTTACATCAATTATCCCATTATGCAATTCTACGATAGTCTTGACGATGGGCAATCCCAACCCAGTACCGCGAATCCCGTGTTGACTGGCAGTTTTTCCCCGAAAGAACCGTGTAAAAATATGCGGGATGTCATCGGTATGAATCCCAATGCCGGTATCTTTGATGGCGATGAATACAGCTCGCTCATCTTCATATACCGACATACTCACGTTACCTGTAGAGGTATAGCGAATAGCATTGCCAAGCAAATTTAGAAAAATACGCTCTAATTCGTCTGCAAAGCCTTCATACCAAATGGGGGTATCGCCATGGACAAATTCTAATTGCAGTTTATTTTGTTCGGCAATGGGATAAAAAACCTGATATGCCGCTTGCCCCATCTCAATGAGATTGATAAGTTGTTTATCGCTTACCCGATTGCTATCGAGGCGCGAGAGGGTGAAAAGGTCATCTACCATCGTGGCTAATTGTTGCGATTGGTTTTTTAATTCGGCTAAATGGCGGTTGCGTGATTTTTCATCTGTTATGCGTTCTAGCAATTGAATTTTGAGGAGTAGCGATGAAATGGGTGTTTTGAGGTCATGCGAGGCATCGCGCACCATATCTTGCAATAAAATCACCCGTTCATGGGCAAGGGTGAGTGCGATTTCTTGCTCTTGCATTTGTTGTTGCAATACCTTGAGGCTTCTGCTCACCCCACCGAATACCCCAAATAACATATCCCATGTAGACCGTTTTTCGTAGCCACGAAATGTTGGCGATTTGCACGCAACAACCGTGAGGTAATAGACGAGCATGGGTGAAATTACCAAGCCAGATAGTGTTTTTGCAAAAACATCTCCAGGGAGCATGAGGTTGAAATTTGGTGTCCCCAAATTGGCAAGGATATTGTATAACACAGAATCAACCCATAATGCCATGATGAGGGCAAAGCTAATGGTTATCCAACTCGGAATTTTTAAGCGGATATTCTTCACTCCCTGATAAAAAATCACGATGAAGAACATGTTGACAAAAAATGTTAGGGTTGAGGCAATGACCCCACGTAAAAATCTGGGGTTGAGGACATCATTGCGAACAAGAAATCCTGTGACAGGGGTTGTTTCGCTGGATAGACCGAGGTAAATCAGCAAGAATACCAACACTGTAATGATGAATAAATTGATACCCGTTAGCCCATACAATACCAATTGAGCGACAGGTGTACCATTGGCGATATATAAAATGAGGAGGGCTGTCAATACAAGGGGTACAAACACATGCCCCCCTGTGCGGAGGATGATGCCCGGAAATGGCTCAATAAATAAAGCCAATATTTCGCCCGGATTTAGAATAGTGATGATAGAGGCAATATAAAAAAATAAGGGTGTTAGCCCAATGCGTGGAGAAAAATGATGGAGTATCAGTATTATCCCTGTAAACAGCCATAACTCAATAATCAACACCAAAAAACTCACCATAGTGGGCTTCCTTTTTGATGAAATAGGATGATTATATAATATCCTATTTTAGGCAAATAAAAACACAGGCAATAATCGCCTGTGTTTTTTATTGATGGGGTAAGTACGAGTCGTTATAGACCCATTGCCGAGCGCATGGTGCTACAAGCGGGGCAAGTGTTATTGGGGCGGATGATGGCATACCCCGCCATGGGGTCGCTATCATAACGGGTAAAATCCACGTTCCAGATAATCATCAAGCGAATGAGGTTGCTAGAACGCGCCTGACGCACCGCACCAGCCAGCCATTCTGCCTGATTGGTGACGGTGGTATTTGCCGCCCATGCGAATGCGGCGGGTAAGGGTCCCAAGCCTTCTGGTGATAAATATCCCAATTCAGTGAAGCACAACGCCTTACCGGGGAAGGTAGTCGAATAGACGCTCACCATGGTGGGATAGTAGCGCGAATAATGGCTACTATTGCCACGCGGGTCGCCACTAGAGGCGGTGGGGGGCAAAATACCTTCGTTATAATGCACGCCGACACAATCCATAAAATTGGCGGCACCATTATTTGCCATATCACGGATGAAGCGGTCATCGTTTACCACACGTCCGGGGAATGCGCCTTCTGCGCCTGTGGGGGATGGGGCGGCGCTAATCACCAACACATTGCGATTGGCGTTTTTGATGGCGGTATACCCTGCGCGGAGCATTTCGGTATAAGCCGCGCCACTAATTTGCCCTGCGGGCCATTGGCGGTCTAAGTTGGGTTCATTCCAAATTTCGATAGCATCTGGATTGAGCGCCGCTACACCTGCCAAAAATACCGAGAAATCTTGAATGTATTGCGCCCGATTTGCGCCCAATTGTGCTGGGTCGCCAACGATGCCGAGCAAAATCTTGAAGCCCATGCCTCGTGCTTGGTCAATCATGGGTTGGGCGATGCTGGCAGGTTGTCCTTGTGACCAGAATAATTGCTTCTTGACCCATGTCATGCCCGCGCCACGCATTTGGTCAGGATAACGGAAACCATCTACGTGACCACCGAGTTCAAAGCCACCAGAAACGGGTGGGTTGGTGGGCGGATTTGTAGGGGGATTGGTTGGTGGGTTGGTGGGGGGGACTGTTCCACCCGTAATGGTCAACACTTGCCCCGGATAAATCAGGTTGGGATTAGAAATGCGATTAGCAGTAGCAAGGGCTTGTGAAGTTGTGCCAAATTGACGGGCGATGCCCCCCAATGTATCACCGCGTTTAACGGTATATGTTGTGGGATTAGTGGGTGGGGTTGTTGGTGGATTGGTCGGCGGATTGGTGGGGGGTGTTGTTCCACCTGCTGGAATAACGAGGCGTTGCCCAACAAAAATCAGGTTGGGATTAGCGATATTATTCGCTTGTTGAATTGCCGCCATCGAAACACCATAACGCAACGAAATGCGATATAAATTTTCGCCTGCTTGCACCACATGAACCGTTTGCCCTGTGCTTTGCGATTGGTCTTGTGCGAAAGTAACAGTCACACTGGTGAAGGCAACCATCACCATCAATAGCAATAGGGCGGGAAGTAGTCTACGCATACAACCTATGCCTTTCTAAAAGGAAAAATGAACAAGTATTTGTTTAACAGTGTAACATAAATTCACAATTCCCGCTTTCAGAATCCCCCAAAATTCTCATCACCGTTTTCCCTACGCTTGGTGATTATGGACATTTTACACAAATAACCATCAAACTCTTACCGCTTTTTGGTTATTTTTCACAAAAGACATTTTCAAATTTGGGCTACTTTTTCCCCTATAATTTCGTGCCATCAGCCTATAATGTATCGTGTTCTATCAAACAGTTATTCAAGCGAATGGAGTAGATAGTATGTCGTATGTACCTCCTGCGGATGCGCGTAAGTCGCCTAAAGCCCTTTTGGATTGGGCAAGAGCCAACGGTGTCGAAGAAGTTGATATTCGCTTCACAGATTTGAAATCCGTTATTCATCACTTCACTATGCCTATCGGCATTTTGGATGAAGGCACATTTGAAGCTGGGTTTGGGTTTGACGGGTCTAGCGTGCGTGGTTTCCAAGCCATCAATGAATCTGACCTCATTTTGAAGGCAGACCTCGAAACATCTGTCCTCGACCCCTTCTTTGCAAAAAAGACCCTTTCTTTCTTCTGTGATGTATATGACCCCATCACCCTCAAACCCTATGGACGTGACCCACGCGGTATCGCCAAACGTGCAGAAGCATATCTCAAGACCACTGGCTTGGCAGATACTGTTTACTTTGGACCAGAAGCTGAATTTTTCATCTTTAGCAATGTGAGCTACGAAGTCGGACCCAATGTGAGCCGTTACTTTATTGACTCTCACGAAGGGTTCTGGAACAGTGGTTCAAATGATGCCTCAATGGTTTACTTAAACCGTATTAAAGAAGGCTACTTCCCCCTTCCACCACTCGACAAAACACATGATGTTCGCGCCGAAATGGTCGAAGTCATGGAAAATATGGGCATCGCCATTGAAGTTCATCACCACGAAGTCGGTGGCGGTGGTCAAGCAGAAATTGATATGCGCTTCGATACCATGCTAAAAATGGCAGACCAAGTGCAAATTTACAAACACATCGTCAAGAACGTTGCCGCCCGTCATAATTTGGTCGCAACCTTCATGCCAAAACCCCTCTTTGCAGATAATGGCTCTGGTATGCACTGCCACCAAAGCCTTTGGAAAGACGGCGTACCCCTCTTCTATGGCGATAAATATGCCAATTTGAGCGAGATGGCGCTCTTCTATATCGGTGGTATCCTCAAACACGCTCATGCGTTGATGGCATTCACCAACCCAACCACCAACAGCTATCGCCGTTTGGTACCCGGTTACGAAGCACCCGTCAATTTGGTATATTCTAACCGCAACCGTTCTGCCGCCATCCGTATTCCCATGTATCACAACAGCCCCAAATCAAAACGGATAGAAGTTCGCTTCCCAGACCCCGCCGCCAATCCTTATTATGCCTTCCCCGCCATGTTGTTGGCTGGTTTAGACGGCATCCGCAACAAGATTCACCCAGGCGAAGCAATGGATATGAACCTGTACGAAGCAGGTATCAAAACCAAGACAGTGCCAGAAGGTGGTTTACACGCCATTTTGAGTGAATTGGAAAAAGACCATGAATTCTTGCTCGAAGGTGGTGTCTTTACCCAAGACATCATTGACAGCTACATTGATTACAAACGCAACGAAGAAGCTGACCCCGTTGCGATGCGTCCACATCCATACGAATTCCAACTGTACCTCGATATCTAATTTTGTAGGTATTCTTGTAGGGGCGCAACATGTTGCGCCCCTACAACACCAGATATATATCAAAAAAACGAGAGGCATCCCCTCTCGTTTTTGATTTCCCCGTTTTAACAATTACCCAACACCAATTTGTCACTTTTGCCAATTGCGGTACAATCATTTTATCAAAAAACGCTGTA
>JANRKU010000002.1:0-44786 GCA_033763335.1 bacterium | reverse complement strand
ACGCGAACATCTGTTCCTTCTAAATCTTCTACTCCTGTTTTATAAGCTGTGGAACACCATTCCCAAACATTGCCTGCCATATCTACCACACCAAAGGGGCTATCACCTTTGCCTTCATAGTGGCGCACAGGGGTTGTTTTGCCAATACCTTTACCATCCACATTATTATTGCACAAATTTCCGTTCCAGTCGTTTCCCCACGGATAAATCAGCCCTTTATCGCCTTGTGCGGCGCGTTGCCAACCTTGTTCGGTGGGGAGCATGATTTTTTCGCCTGTTGTTTCGCTTAACCACAAACAAAATGCCACCGCTTCATACCACGACACACCAACAACCGGTTGGTCTGCGCCATTCCATTTGTCATCATCCCAATAACGCGGTTGTGTCCATTTGTCACTATTCCGTTGGGCAATCCCCGCTTGTGTCCACCATTTATCGGTTTTATAACCACCTGCCTCAATAAATAAGCGGAATTGGGCATTGGTGGCAGGGTATTTGGCAATCTGAAATTCTGGGACAGTGAAGGTTGTGCCTGCTTTCCCTTTGGGAACATAATTATCAGCCCAAGTATCTTCGGTGATGAGGGTAACGTTCCCCTTTGGGATAGTAATCAGATCAAAAGGTTGGGGCAGAATATCAAATAATTTACTACGGACAGGTTTGGGTGGTGCTGGCTTAAACCGTGCCAAATTATCGGGGTCGTGAGTCGGATATGCCTCCCAAAAAGCGAGTAACCCCTCCCAAATGCGGATGGTTTGTGTCACTTTACCGACCATCTTCTGCAAAACGGCATACTCTCTATCACGGTCTTGCACTTGAATAAAATCCCAAATATCGCGCTCAAAGGCATCGGCATTGAAAGTGCGGGGAATTTTGCCTGTCGCCCGAATTTCTGCGAGCAGTGCGCGGGCATCATCCCAATTTTGAGCCTCATTGGCGCTATAAAATTTGCCGATGAGGTCATAGACATCGGTGGTTGGGGTATTTTTCGGCGGAGGAGTTGTGCCATATTGCCGTTGAATGGAGGCAATCAGTTTATCTACATCTTTATGAAAATCGGGGTCATCGCGCACTAAAGTGGCATTTTTGAATGCCAATTCGCGCAGGTTCATGGGCAATTCATCGGCGCTGGGCATAAATGCCCCATCTACCAATAAGGGGATGACGAGGCATTTATCGCGTTGAAGTGCGCTCTCAATTTCGATTCGCACAAAATCATCGGGATTATCGAGTCGGCGCTTACCCGTTTTATCATCGGTGACGGTGAGCCAGTGCTTGCCGATAACCGCCAATAAAATATCACATTTTGCTACCGCTTCGCGCAATACCCCACGAAAATCGGCACCCAATTCAATATCGTCTACATCCTTAAAAACATTTTGCTTGCCAAACGATTCGACAAGGCGGTCATAAATACGTCCCGCATCTTTTTTACTATCGGCACGGCGGTAGGAAATGAAAATCTTCACCATATAAACCCACTCTATAACTATTTTGATTGTGGTTAGAATAGGTCATAGTGTAGCATGATGAACACATAGGTGCAATAAAATGTTCTCACCCCATAGGGTTATATCTGCCATGTGCGGTGATGAAGAAATTATTGGTGGTCGTTACGGTGGCATCAAAACCTGCTTTAGCGAGTTGTGCGCGTAAATCTTCTGGCTCATAAAAAACTTTGACAATCTCAAACATACGCCCATCATTCAATTTGCGTTGCAATGTCACCCCTTCATCGGGCAAAACGTGATTATTCGCCGTAGATTCTGATACACGACGCGAATCTATGATAAACAGGTGTCCATTGGGTTTTATCATGGTGCTGATATGCCCTAAAAACGATGCTAATCGGTCTGGGGGGACATGCGACAACCAAAAACTAAAAAATATCATGTCATATTGGATTGGCGACTGCCAATTAAAAATATCGGCTTCGATATAATCCACTTTATCAGAGCCAACGGCTATTTTATTGATGGCTATCATCTCTGGGGAGGCATCCACAGCAGTAACTTTTTCGCCAATGTTGACCAATTCCCGCGTCCAAATCCCTGTGCCACAGGCTAATTCTAAAATATGGGCTTGGGACGGTATGGCAGATAGGGCTTGTTTTAGAACTGAAATTTCGGTGAACCAGAGCTGATTCGCCACATCCCCTCTATCATAGCGCCCTTGCCGATACCACCACTCGTTATATTCTGTCGCCCGCGCCCGATAATATGCAATTTGTTGCTGTAAAATATCTATCATGATATCACCCTTCATAATCACGAGCGCATCGAAACCCGATAGAGCCATCAATCGTGGTGGGGAAATTTCCGCCACGATAAGTTGAGCGCATCTGCACTTCACCATTATTCCAAGCTCCCCCACGAAACACGCGGATACTATCGGTATTCGTGTCGCTTTCATCCTCTGCTGTATAAGGATATGGCTGATACAAACTACTTACCCACTCCCATACATTGCCACTCATATCCATTGCACCCACCCATGATGCGCCACCAGAGCGTGAACCAACATCAGCCGTTTGCCCGTTGCTATTATCGGCAAACACGGCATTATCAGCGATAAACTCATTATATCCCCACGGATATAACCAATTATTCATCCCACGCGCCGCATATTCCCATTCGGCTTCAGTGAGTAAGCGCATCCCGCGCAATTCACAAAAAGTTTTCGCTTCAAACCATGTAATGCGCTCTACAGGGCGGTTATCACCACTAAATTGATTGGCATTTGCTTTTTGTCCATTAAATTGGGCAAATTGTGCTTGTGTAACTTCATATTTATCTATCCAAAATGGCTCAAAAAAGGCTTCATGGGCAGGCTTTTCATCGTCTTGCCCATTATTATCGCCCATCATATAGCCCGTTATTCTCAGTGATGGAACTAAAACCATAGCCACACCATCAAAATTACGCTCAATAGGCACCCATTCACTGTTAAATCTTACGGATGTAAGTGCTAATTCTGGCTCAGATTGGGTAGCGACAATAGGAACAATGCCATCGCCAGCAACCGTGACCCGTTGCCCAACAAAAATGAGGTCAGGGTTCACAATCGCATTCTGATTAATCAGCGACAAAAAGGTGACATTGAAGCGCCGTGCAATAGACGCATAGGTATCTCCCGCTTTGACGATGTAAGTTGTCGTATCTTCTGGGGTCAAAATGCCTATATCGGGTGGTGAAGGGTTCAAGGTTGCGGTTGGGATGGGTTGTGATGTTGGGGTGATAGTAGCCGTATCCAAAGGGGTATCCGTTGGAGCAATAGAGTCATCAGTCACTATGGCGACCGATGTGGTTTGGGTTGGGGTGTCTGGTGATTCAATACTGTTATTTATAAAACTGAAAACGCCAATCATCGTAAAGAGCATCAGCATCAATATACCAACCAATAAAACCCGACCATTCACCTTTTTCTGACGCACAATCAAATGTGCAATTTTGCTGATGGACTCATTAATCATGACATTTTTGACATCAAAAATATGAACCCCGTCAAAATTAAGAAGGTATTCAATAGCGGGGTCACTTGATGGAGATGGGATATAACTTTCTTGAAAGACAGGAATACAATGTTTTTTTAAGTCGTATGCCTGTTGAATTTCTTTTTGCACCCACTCGCTATCAAGCGTTGAATCGCCCAACAAACAAATAAATGTGGGCGATTCGGCTATGGCTTGCATCAATCGGTCTGGAAATTGCACCCGTGTGCTATCGGTACGGCTTGTATCCAAATAAGCATCTATGCGATGATTATTTTTGAGTTGCACCTGAAGAAGTTGTGCAAGTGAAGAACTCGGTTTGCGCCGATAAGATATAAACACATCTGGCATCGTATATTCGCCTCATGATGAAACCTATTTTCATAAGGATAACGCCATTTGTGTTTTTCGACAACGAAATCACCCCGCACCACCATCAGGCGGAATATTCAACGGTGTATACGGACCGATTGCCCACCAATCGGGGAAATTTGCCCGTTGCACATTGAAATAATCATCCAAAATACGTCTGGCTATTGGTGCAGATACCTGCGACCCCTCTAGTGATTGTTCGACCATCACCACAATGGCAATTTGTGGGTTATCGGCAGGGGCATATGCCACAAACCACGCATTGGGATAGCGTCCCGTTTGGGCAGTACCTGTTTTGCCACAAACACTATAGGGCGCTGTTAGTTCCACATAGCTATATTCGCTTTCACTGCTGATGAATCGCCCATACGCCGTCCCCAAAAATTCATTGGTGGTCACGCCACACATACCCGTCTTAATCGCGTCAAGCACACCCTCATTAAAGTCCAATTCATTGAGGATTTGCGGGGTAAAGGCTTGTGCCACCGCTATGCCATCTTGACCGCCGATTTGTTTGACCAATGACGGGCTATAGACTGTCCCGCCATTGGCAATAGCTGTAACAGCGACGACCATCTGCAATGGGGGCAAGGTCACATCACCCTGTCCAACTGCCTCAGACACCGCCGAATCCACACTACCGGGGACAGGGATAACACCCGGTGCTTCTCTAAAAATGGCACTCAAGCCATAAGTGCGGGTTAAGCCCATACGCCGACCATATTCGGCAATCATATTCGGATTTTTTTCGAGGAAAAGGCGTGCGCCAAATTCCCAGAAAAACGGATTGCACGAGGTCATGAGGGCTTCTGACGGATTCACCATCCCTGCGGCGGGATACTCATCGGTCACACGCCAATCGGGGCGTGGGGAACGAGTATCGCCATATTGCGAGCCATCCCAATATAAAGTACAGTCGAATGTATCAGATGGAGCGATAAGCCCTTCGTTGAGAGCCGCCGCCAATGTGATAATTTTGAATACCGACCCCGGAGAGGCTTGTTCACTCACCGCATGATTACGGAGAGGCTCACCCGTATTCAACATAGCCAACAGCACACTGCCTCTGTCCTCTGTGACGGAATCGGGGTGGAATAAATTCGGCTGGATGAACGGATAACTCGCCAGCGCCAAAATTTCGCCTGTGGGGACATCCAAAACGACCACAGCGCCTCCTGTCGAAACACTCGCCCAATTGGGTGTTGCCATCACAAAGGCTTCATTGAGGGCGGTGGCAGTGATTTCTTGCAGACGGCTATCCAATGTCAATGTCACTGGCACAGGAGGCGTGCCAGCACTACCCGCCAATTCCCGCAATACCGTCCCGCTAGAATCTACAATTCGCAAAACACTGGCTGGCTTGCCACCGAGTTGTTGTTGATATGCCGCCTCTACCCCATACAACCCGATAATATCCCCTTCTCCATACCCCAATGCAGTATATTCTGCGACATCCTCGGCAGGGATAGGACCCACATAACCAACCGTGTGTGTCACCATGCTATTGCCTTCATAAATCCGATGAGAGGCGCTCTCGAATCCTTGTTGCACCCCGCATATGCTGGATAATGATGAAAAATTCGCATTAAACACTTCGGTATTGAGTTCACCTAAAAAGAAAATGGTATCGGGGTTATACGGTTGCAGTTGCGCTTCGATAAAACGGGGTGGCACACGCATCAGACGTGCCATCAATTCAACACATTGTGGCTCACCCGTCATCAATTGCCGTCTGGTATAAAATCCTGTGGTTGTGCCGTTATATGCCAATGGCACGCCATTACGGTCATAAATTGTGGCACGAGGGCTAGGGCGTGATTCCACACGGACTTGTGCGCCACTGATGAGCGCGTCAAAAATATCCATCGTAGACCACGCAATTTTCCAGCCATTGGGGGTATTAACGAGGCGGATTCTGCGTTCAGGGTCGGTGATTTCGCCAAATGTATTGGAGACGAATATCACATCATAGACGACCATCGCAGTCGCCCCTTGCAACACGGTTTCGGTGATGGTGTAGCGCAGTTCTGTCAGCGATAAGGTGTCAGATACCGCCTGATACCGATTGGTGAACACCTGTAAGGGGTATTCATCCACCCCATTGATATTATTCACCGTCACATAACCATACATACGGTCATAATCTTTGGCGTTCCATGCGTCAAGGAAGGCTGTCACCACCTCATGCGGGGCAGATTGCGCCCATGCAGGCATAACAGATAGGGCAAATCCTATCAATAGGAATAGAATTAAAATATGTCGGCGGTGTGGGATATGTCTGGTCAAGATAAAATACCTCATTTAACTCGTTTTATGGCGGACATACATGCTCTACGCCTGTAAGGGCGCAACATGTTGCGCCCTTACGATGCAACCTGTTTTGATATGTATCACATTCTATAGAGGAAGGTTGTCAAAAATCTAGTGGTGATGCAATATCGTAGGGGAATAAACGGAATAAGGGCTTCTGAAAACAGAAGCCCCATACCTAGAAAAAAAGTAGTTCTAAAAGAGTACGTCACTTATCTTGGAGGGGGATATGACTTTTAGCGTTACTCTATACAATTAGAATACCGCTAGATAAAATAGATACATAGTGACATTTATCACAAGTTTGTCATGGAGGATTTGATGAGCAAACCAGTAGGCAAATTTTTTGAAGAATATGTGCTTGGTGAGAGCATGACCACGCGGGGACGCACCATTACCGAAGCCGATATTGTGCAATTTGGGTCACTCACAGGCGATTTTAACCCCATGCACTTTGATGCGGAATATATGGGAAAACACCTACTCGGCAAGCGGGTCGCACATGGCATGTTAACGCTCAGTTATGCCGTTGGGCAAGCCTATCAACTCGGATTTTTAGAAGGCACGGTGTTGGCATTTCGCGCCATTGAAATGAAATTCAGTGAACCTGTTTATATTGGCGATACTATCCATGTCGAAATCAGTGTCAGAGAGACCAAAGAAGCCTCACGGCTTGGCGGTGGCTTGGTCACATTTGAGGTACGGATTATCAATCAGGCGGGAAAAGCGGTGCAAAAAGGGGATTGGGTGGTGCTGATTGCCAGCAAACCATCAGCATAACGTAAGAAATTTGGATTTTAGAGGTGCTATACAGTATAATTTTGACATTAAGAAGCATCTATACAAGTGAGGATAATTATGGATTTAGGACTGTTGGTGATGACTATTATCATCGGCATCACAATCACAGTGATACTATCGGTGATGTTTTATGGCTTAAAGCACGACCCCCACATGGATGTACGTAGCCCTGAATCATCACGTTCTGTACAAATTTTGCAAACCCAAAATGCGGCGGCGATGAAAAAATTGGCAGAAATGCAAATGGCGACTGTCTCTGCAACCGAAACAGCCACCGAGGCGACCACCTCTGGGGGGAGCGCATTGGGCAGTGACGAAGAAAAAGCCGCCCGCAAAGCCGCGGCGCTGGCTCGTAAAGCCGCCAAACAACAAGTGACCGAATAACAGTAGGGATGGCAGTTATGCCATCCGCCCCAATTTTTGAGGTGCAGACACGATATATCGTGTCCCTACTGGTCTAAAATCCATTATTCATCCCTAATTTCCGTTGATATTTTTCTATAATAAGGATGTGAATCTGTGACAACCCCACAAGAACGCCTCCAACAGGCGATGATGATGTTGGAATTGGGAGACATTGATGACCGTCTCAATGCCTTGACCATCGTGGGAGAAGCGGGTCATTTGCCCGCCGTGCCATTTTTGGTGGCATGGTTGCCCGATGCCGACCCCGGTACCCGTTACCTCATTGTGAAAACACTCACCCAACTGCCTCATGATGATGCCGTGCCATCGCTATTGGATGCGCTTCGTTGGGATGATATGTGGACACGCGCCGCCGTCACCGCCGCACTCATCGCCAATGGATCCATATTGGTGATTGAGGGGCTATCAGAAGCCCTACGCGACGAAAAGAATGCAGTACGTCGCGCCGCCGCCAAAGCATTGGGCAAAATTGAGGTCAAAGCACAAACCGATTCGCATACAGCCGTCGTGCGTGGACTATCTGCCGCATTGCTCGATGTGGACGATGGTGTCCGCCGTTTTGCCGCAGAAGCATTAGGACGGTTGGGCGCAGAGAGCAAGGTCACAGAATTGACCCATGCCCTCAATGACCAAAATGCGACTGTGCGGATTGCCGCCTTTCGCGCCTTAGCCAGCATTGATACGCCAGAAGCCCAAAAAGCGGTGCATCAATGGTCAAAACAACCCTAATTTAGTAGGCAGGGGGCTATCCTCATCTTGACAAAAGCCCCCTGTACACCATATACTACTACACATGCTCACTTACGCCTCGATAGCTCAGCTGGTAGAGCAATGCACTGAAAATGCATGGGTCGCCGGTTCGATCCCGGCTTGAGGCAACCTGAGATTTCAGAAAAATCAATCCAATGAATGGGTTGATTTTTTTGATTTCCCCACTGATTACCCCACGTCACGCATTTTTGGCATACAATAGAAGTAACAGTTTGTTATATTTGAGTTGTGAGGTCATCGGCATGATGTCTAAAATAAAACCCTTTTTCATCCTCTTTTGTCTTTTTGCGGTGACATGGCAAAGTGTGGCACAAACCACTGCCCAATGTACCGAGTTGGTAGAACGTGCCATTTTAGCCCTACAAGACAATTGCACCGATTTAGACCGCAATAGTGCTTGTTATGGCTATAATTCCGTCAGCGCCATTTTTTCTCAGGTGGTCGCAGATGATTATTTCACCCGCCCATCAGATAAAGCAGGATTGCTCGATTTAATCTCATTGCAAACCGCGCCATTGGATGTTGATACTGACCGTTGGGGCATTGCTGTGATGAATATGCAAGCCAATTTGCCCAACACCCTCCCCGGTCAAGCGGTGACAGTGTTGCTTTTGGGCGATGCCACCATCGAAAATCGGGTCAATCCGTTGGATATTGCGCCCATCGCCGTCCCTGTGGATGTAACAGTGCAATCGGTGACAGAAGCCCGCACATCCCCCACAGAGAATAGCAACACATTGGGGACAATTCGCATTGGCACACTGCTACAAGCCGATGCGCTCAATGCTGATGGGTTATGGTTGCGCGTGGTTGTGGATGGCTTACCCGCATGGATTCGGCGCGATGTGACCGATTCCCCCACCAGCCTCAATGACCTGCCTGCCATCACATCCCCCATCCAAGCACCTATGCAAGCCTTTTATTTCACCACAGGCGTTGGTGAAATTGGCTGTACAGAAGCCCCCAACACCATCACCATCAAAAGTCCAGAAAATTTGACTGTAGACCTGTCTGTGAATGGCGTGGATATTCGCATTGGTAGCACCATCACCCTCCGCAATTCCGCACCGAATGAATTGGCTTTTACTGTCCAAGAGGGGCATTTGGAGACGGTAACGGGGGAATATATCGAAGAGGGGCAAACGCTCATCGCCCAAACTGATGATTTTGGCAGTATTGTCTATTGGCAAGAAAGCCGTCCATCCACCCCAGAAGAACAGGCATTTGGCGAGGTTGCCAATCGTGCCTTAGACTTTCTACCAGAAGAAACCACACCCCTCACCAATGATGCAGGGGAACTTATCCATATCGTGGTGCGTGGGGATACGCTCTTTGGCATTGCCCGTCAATATAATGCCAGTATGCCTGCCATCATCACCCGAAATAATTTGGCAGACCCACAAAATATTTTTGTCGGGCAACGATTGGTCATCCCCAACCCCAATAGCGGATTTGTAGGGCTAGATGTGCCGATTACGACCACCCAACCACCACTAGTCACAGTCACAGAAACGGTAACAGTGGGCGTGGATTGTAGCAATTTTGCCCCCACCAGCCCATTACAAGGCTTGATGTTGGGCGAAAATACCTTCCAATGGACACCTGCCACTGGCGCAACCAGCTATCGGGTGATTGTCAGCAACCTAAAAGAAGCGCGTAGTGTGGCGTTTGATGCCCCTGCCCCCTTCACATCCTTAGTCGGATTGGTGGAACAAAGCACCGTCGGCGGTGGCTTCGATTTTGCGTGGCGCGTGCAAGCCTTACAAAACGGCGTGGTTATTTGTGATAGTGGCGATAGGGTGATGCAACGCGGTGGTGTGCCATATTTTAGCGCATCATGGGCGTGTGTTGTGCCAAATACCATCGTTGTGACCTATAGTGGCGTATTGCCTAATGACACGGTGTTGGTTAAATTTTATAATCCCCTTACTGCAAATTATGAACAACAGCGCGGACCTGCACAAAGTGGCACCCTCACCTTTCCAAATATGACAGGTGGGGCTTATCTGGGCGTGGCGACCACCTCATCGGGCGGACAAATTGCGCTCACACCAGACCCATTATTTGCATGTCCATAGAAAGGAATTATCATGGCATACGACCCACATTGGGGCAAAAAATTACGGTTTAGTGAAGCCGATTTAATCTGTAACCAGCAGGGGGATTTATCCCCCTCACAAAACCTAAAAACTGGCTTTAATACCATCATCGGCGCGATTATCGGCGTGGTTGTTGGTATGATGGCGATTTTATTTGGGGTGGTGGCATTAACTTTGACAGAAATGCTACTCGGCATTTTTGCCATTATCATGGGGGTGGGGTTATTTATCTTCACCGCCTATATCATTTATGCCTATATACAGGTTGCCCGCAAACACGAAGTCAAAATGATAGAGGGGGCAATCGAAATCGCCCCTATGAACGCCACCAAAGGCATACATGAGGTTCTCATCACACCTGTAGGCAAAATTTGGCTCAATGGGAGTCCGATTGTTCCTGAAGATTGGTTTATGGGTAAAAAATTCCGCGTATATTATCTCAACGCAGGGGTGATGACCTTTTTATCATTGGAAGAAATATCAGAGAATCAAAATCGCTAATATGCTTTATACTAGTTTAAGATAGCGAAATTATTGAGAGAGGATATGACTTATGAAGCGTTTATGGCGCTATTTTATCATCATTGCCCTGTTCAGTAGCATAGGGACATCCTTGCACGCACAAAATGAAGATGATGTCTGCCCACCCATTATCACCGATGCGATTGCGCTCGCAGGCGAAAATTGTGATGATTTGGGGCGCAATTCTGCGTGTTATGGCAATAATCAGGTGGTCGCTTCTTTTTCGACAGAAACCACCGCAGAAGATTTTTCTGAGCCAGCCGATACCGCCCCGCTTGCCGATATTGTGAGCATTAGCACGGCGGCGCTCAACACGGATGAATCGCTTTGGGGGTTGGCGTTGATGAATGTGCAAGCCAATATCCCCGATACCGTCCCCGGTCAGGCGGTACTCTTTTTCTTGATGGGTCAAACCCAAGTCGAAAATCGCGTTACTGGAGAAGCACCTACCATTGTGCCAACCGCCATCACCATCACCGCCTCTGACCGTGTGAATGTCCGCAGTGGCGCAGGGCGTAATTTTAATTCGTTGGGAACAGTGGATAGCAACAGCACCCAAACCGCCACAGGGATTAGTGAGGATGGTGAATGGGTACGCATTAGCTTTGCCGAGACAGAAGGCTGGATAAGTCGTAGCTTTGTGGAAGCACAAGACGAAACAGCATTTAATAGCCTGCCTGTTATCACAGAAAACCCACAATCACCCATGCAAGCCTTTTATTTCACCACAGGCGCGGGAAATCCGACCTGTAAACAAGCCCCAGATGCCATCGTCATCCAAAGCCCAGAACGGCTTTCGGTGAATGTGAATATCAACGGGGCAACCGTCAAAATTGGGTCAACCATTGTTTTAACCACCCAATTGGGCGATACAAGCCCTGATGACGACCTCGATGATGCGTGTCGGCGCACCGAAGCCATTGTGCTAGACGGTGGGTTAGAGGTTAATGGTGGTGGGTTAAAAATCCCTATCGGTCACTTTGCGTTTTTTACCGCCTGTTTAGATGGTGATGGCAGTGTTATCCCACAAGATGATTGGGAAAATGGTGGCATTGTCCCAGAAGAACGCCTCGCGGAATTTGCCATTTTAGAAGAATTGCCAGAGGGCTTGTTGCATTACCCCATTCGCATCCCCACCCGTGAGGAAATCGAAGAAGCCTTGCTTCCAGACCCCACCCCAGTGCCACAAGAGACAGAAGTCACAACATCAACAGCCACGCCAGAAGTTACGGGTGGCGTGGATTGTAGTGGATTCTTCGCCATATCACCATTAGAGAGCATCCCATGGGGTATCCAAGAATTCCGTTGGTCGCCTGCGGTGGGCGCAGAATTTTATTATTTCACGCTCGTGCGTGCCGATAGAATTGAGGGGTCAGTTTTTATCAGTCAAGTGGGTGGCACAGCCGAATCGGTCTTTGCTGATGTCGGGATTGGTTCACTGTATCAAGTGGGGCGTGCGTTCAATTTGGAGTGGCAAGTAGAAGCATGGGCAAAAGATGCCAGTGGCAACTTTTATAAAGCCTGTTCAACGGCGGCTATCCCTGTTCGGCGGAGTGTGCCAAGTTTTGATGATATTTGTATCCAATTGGGGGGTGTTGTTCCAACACCAAATGAATGTCGAGAGGGGACACCGGGCGGACAAGAAATTATCATCCCAATATAATATGGCTTATGTTACTGCGGCTGTAAGGGCGCAACATGTTGCGCCCTTACGGAATAAGATTAGAAGGGTTGCGCCCTTGATTATTTATAACTGAAATCCGCCCGTGATATAAACCACTTTATGGACATAATTTTCGACATAGGTCAAAAGGCGTTCATGGAGGACTTTCCAGTCATCGCTTTTTAGCACATCACGCACACTATCGAGGTCATCGCCGATGGCTTCTGCCAAAATTTGACGGGCTGGCTCTCTGCTATAGACGGTATACCATGCCCATGTGGGTTTAATTCCCAACCGATTAACACCCGGTAGCCATTCACGCACGACAAACTCAAAATATTCTTGGTCTTGCCCTGCTTTAATATCCCACTGCATCAACAATTTAACGTTCATACCACACCTTTTAGTTAACTTATACTTGTGGTCTCAAGACAATGACTTGCGGTTGTTCTGGCATTGTTGCTGTTACCCGCAACATATCTTCTTCTTGTACCTTGCTCACACCCATCTCTTTGAGGAATTTTTCAACAGGGTCGAGGTCATAATTCAACCCATTGAGGGCATAGTGCATTGGCACAATATAACTCGGTTCTAGCAAGGCAATCACTTCGGCGGCGGCGCTGGCTTTGAGGGCATTTCCGCCACCAACAGGCACGAGTGCGATATGCACTTCGCCAATGGCTTCTAGGGTAGATTGGTCGGGGACATACGACAAATTGCCCAAATGCACCACCGAAATATCATCGTATTTCACCACATAACCCACATTATGAATAACAGGGTCTTGAGTATGATGAAGGGCAACACCATAAATAAACACCCCGCCAATTTCATATTCACCCGACCCTGCCAACACATGTTGGTAGCCTTTGACACCTTCTAGGAAGGTGTAATCGGGGTGATTTTGGCTGATTGTCACCACATCGCCTTTGAGTTGTTTGGGCATCGGCAATCCGACCCCTTCTGGAAACGGGTCGGTGATAATGCTCAAGCGTCCCCGTTCTGCAATCTTAAAACAATTTTGACCATACCACGTAATATCCAACGTGTCCCATCCTTACTTTTATCGAATCATTCACATGATTATTATAGCATATTTGTTTTGTTATTACCCTATCCGTTTAGGTGGGTGGCGTGCCTCCTAATAGGCGCTCACTTAATTCTGCAACATACGCTTGTTCATATACCATACCCAGTGATTTTGCCCCTGCGAGTGCTTTTTGAAACGCGACAAATGCCGCCTGACGGTCATTTTTCAAAAATGCACGCCACCCAATTGCTGTTTGTAAAACAGGGTGGGCAATCTCAAACGGTTTGGCAAATTTTTTGAAGCGGGCAAAGATAATGTCTATCACATCATCAAATTCGGGTAAGCGCGTCTCTTCATATAGGCTGAGGAAATAAATAAGCAATGACTGATACCCCTCTACCAAATAAAATGAGGTTGAGGTGAGGTCTTGCATAATTTCTAGGGCAATTTGGGCATAATCTGCCCCCAGTTCTTGCTCACCGCGCATATGATACATCAATGCGGTAAGCGCATTAAGGCGCATCGCCCCGCCCCTATCGGCAGTTTGTTGATAAAACAATAATGCCGATTCAGAATAGGCGAGGGCTTCATCTAATTTCTTTTGTTTGATAGCCGTTCCCATCAACCCAACATACGCCGCGCCCATTCCATGCACTGCGCCAGAACGTTCTGTAATCATAAGCATGTGCGAGGCAATTTTATGCGAATTTTCAAAATCCCCTGCAAAATAATAGGCATAACGCAGGATGGTATACAATTCTTCTTGACGGCGCACATGCCCAGATGAGGTCGCTAATTCAATCCCTTTTAAGAGCGTAGCACGTCCTTCATCCCAATAGCCACACCCCAACACATAAACCCCTTCAATCAAGTGCATCCATGTCACGACAGGCGGGTCATCCAAATTTTCGATGAGCTTATGCGCCCGTTTGCGATAATACCGCGCCAAGCGGTGTAATGGCACAACACCCATCGCCAACATCATGGAGGCGGTATGGCGAAGCAGTTGTGGGCGACACTCTTCCCCGCCCCGTTCTGCCAAATTTAGCCCCAGCAACACATGATAAATCCCACCGATTTTATCATTGATATAAAAACTGTTTTGTGCCAACACTTCACAGGCTTGTGAGGCTATACGATAGCGCGTGGCATCTTCTAGGCTCGGTTTTGGGTTGATAAGCCGATAGCGCAATTGACGAATGGCTTGTGCGAGTGTGCCAGTGAGTGTCACATTATCACGAATAGAAGCCGATTTGAGCGCCAAAACGCAATATTCGCTACTTTTATCCAACATCCCCACCGCAAGGTAGGTTTGTCCAATTTGCAATTGTAAATCGGCATATTGAATCGTGTTCAGGGGTGCAGACCCATTTTCGTGTAATTGACTAGTACGCTCTAAATAGGTCAATGCGCGTTGATTTGCCCCTGCACGCAAGGCGCGTTCCGCCGCTTTGAAGGCATAAAACGATTCTTTGCGCGGTTCTTGTGCAGTCGCCCAATGTTGAGCAAGCGTGGCATAATATTCTGGCGAATTGGGATAGAGGGTCTCTATTGCCTCTGCTAATTGATAAGAAAAGGCTTTTTTGGCGGTATCATCCAAATTTTCTAGCAATGATTCGCGCATTTTATCATGGGCAAAGCGCCATCCGCCTTCATATCCTTCTAAAACGGCGACATCAGAGGCGATGGTCAAATCGGCATCAATGCTGGCACTATCGCGCTTAAATACGGTAGCAAGCAGAACAGGGTCTATTACCCGCCCTGCCAATGCCGCCATTTGTAACACAGGGCGAACATCGGGTGGGACGCGATTGAGGCGGTTTTCCAATACACGGCGCACCCCGCCCGCAAATAGACTCTCTGGCACAGTGGATGCGCCAATCGCATCCAAATTCCCCATCGCATCGGCAAGGTGACGCATCACCTCCACAATAAAAAATGGATTGCCTTCAGATTCCCGTTCCAATAGGTTCACAACCGCATCGCTATGCCCTGCATTGCCTATCATCGAAATAGACAATTTCGCAATATCTTCGCGTGAGAGACGCGCCAATTTAATCGTCTCTGCCCCTGCTAATAACGTGGGCAAATCGGGGCGTTCTTCATCACGGTAACTGCCAACCACCATAAGCGGGTGGGTATGGGTGAGTAAAATAAGCGCCTTGAGCAAATCCAGCGAATCACTCGCCCAATGCAAATCTTCCAAAATGATGAGGGTTGGCTTTTTATCCACAGCAAAAAGGCGTGTGAGGGTATCTATCAACCGTGCGCGGTTGGCAAGTGGTTCTAATGGTGGTGGGTCTATGATGGGCTTGCCAATAATTTGCGCCAAATCGGGGATGATGGGGCGCAATACCCCTGCATCTAATGGCGATAAATCGCGCTCCAAACTGAGGAGGGTGAGGGGTTCACGCCACATCTCAAAGGCACGACTCGACTCACGAGTCGCCCCACCCCGTGCCACCCGCGCACCCGCAACCAATGCCTCTGCGCGTAATTCATCTAATAAGCGTGATTTTCCAACCCCACTTTCGCCACCAATTAGCACCGCCGCCCCTTGTTCACCCGTTAGGATACGCTCCAAAATAACAGATAAACGGGCAAGTTCATTTTCCCGCCCAACAAATCGCGCCGCCTGCAAAAAACTTTCGCGTCCTGTTGGCAAGGCAATGTTCCCACCCAACATCATTAAGGCTTCACGGGCTGTCCCGCGTTCTTTTGGATTACGCGAAAGCAATTTGGCAATCAGGGGTTTTAGGGGATTGCTATCTTCAATGAGGGATAGGTTGGGGTCTCCGAGTAGCACCCGATTTAAGAAATGTTCTCGCGCTCCGCCTTCAAATGGATGTTTGCCTGTGAGCAGACGATAGGCAATCACCCCCACCGCATACAAATCACCAGACATTGAAGCGGGGTCGCCTTGTAGCACTTCTGGGGGCAAATATTCGGGCGTGCCAGCGATACCTTCTTCTTCATCTTGACCATGCAACAGCGCCAAGCCAAAATCGAGTACCTTCACAACACCATTCACTACCAAAATATTATCGGGCTTCACATCACGGTGAATCACTTCGCGCCGATGCAAATAAGCGAGCGCCTCTAATAATTGCCCCAATAAATCGGCTGGGGGCAATGGCGCTTCTAATATGGTTTGGGCAGGAAAAAGCCAATCCATCGTATAATAGGGTTCACCATTACTCGCCCATCCATAATCCAACACCTTAATAATGTTGGGATTTCGCAAACTGGCAAGAATCCGAAATTCACGCGCCAATGCCACCTGAAAATCGGCAGAGCTAGAGGCAGAGCGAGAATGAAAATCGAGCCGTTCCAACGGGGTGGTCACACGTTTTAGTGCCACTGTATTCCCCGTCAAACGGTCATGGGCGCGATAAATGACACCCATCCCGCCACGTCCGGTTTCTTCAATGAGGCGGTAGCGCGGTAATTGCAATGTATCCATGAACAACTCTCTTATATGTTCCTTTTTGTGTTTCAATTATATGCCAAAATTATCGAATTATCGAATATAATATCAACACATTGTTAGAAAGGTCATTTTATGATTCTGGCTGGTATATTCCTCATCCTTGTCGTTTACTTCACCTATCGGTTTTTGTTACCATCAGCAACCACACCAGCAAAAGTGATAAAATTTGCCCCTGCCTTTGTCCTCTTTGGCTTACTTTTTCTATTGGTGGCACTTTTTTCGGTATCCGATTGGATGACCGCCCTCTCTCCACGCAATTTATCACCGATTACCACCATCGCCGATTTACAAAAATTAACACCCTCTGGTGATACATCCATACGGGTATTATTGGTCGGAAAAGCCCCGCCAATAGGGACAGATATTCTGAGTCGGTTTGAAATGATAGACGGCGCTGTTGAATTATCGCTCCACAAAAATTTTGTGATGATAGATGCCATCGCCTCAGAGACGGCGGTGCTGTTGGGGCGCTTGGGTATTGATGGGCTAGTAGCAGAAGTGATTTATTTTGGCACTGTCGAGAGTTATTTCAGCTTTTTAGAGCGTTATACCATCATCCCAATCCTAACCATATTTTTATCGGTTTTGGGCGCACTCATCACATGGTTCATCCCCATCTGGCAATTGTGGCAAGTGAAAAAATTAAACCATGCCAAAAATGTGATGGAATAAGTCTTATCACAAAATTATTTGGCGCGATTTGCAAGTAAGTTGGCGTGTTCTGCTAGTGCATGGTGATGTGATTTAGCGTATGCTGTATGTATAGATATAACCAGCATAAATGGTCTGTCTCATAGTTAACAGGAAATAAAACCTCACCCCTAAATCCCCTCTCCAGTCTGGCGAGGGAAAGGACATGATATATCATGTCCCTACACCCACCCACAAAATGATTTTCTCCCCCTCTCCAATTTGGAGAGGGGGCAGGGGGGTGAGGTAAAAACAGTGGTTTTATCGCTATAGGGGATGTAAATCAACTAATACACAACACATATCAGGAGAAATAATCATGATAAAAAAATATGCTTTACCCATAATCGCACTTGCCTTAGCATTTATGGCGGGGAGCTTCTTCACAGCACAAAAAGGTGATTTGTTGGCGCAGACCAATTTCACTGATGATGAAGTCATCAATATAGTAGCCACATCACCCGAATTTGTAGATAATTTGCAATTGGTCACGGATGTCGCGGGTGGCTGGGAAGCGGTCACATTCAACACGAAAAATGCCTATGGCATCTGGCGTGTGTATTTTTCGACGTATGAAGGCGACCAAATTGGTTGGGCAGATTTGAACCCCCAAAGTGGCAAAATTTATTCGTGGGATGTATACATCCCCGCCACTGATGCACAAAAAGAAATTGCCACGCCCATCATCAAAGACTTTTTGAATACACAGCCCCAAATTTTGGAATTGCTCGATAACCCTGCCCAATACGATATGTATATAGATTATGATGGCTGGAATAACCATTGGGGCGTATATATCGGCGCGGGTGAATATGCCCTATGGGTAACGGTTGAATTTGAGAATGGCACATCGCCCGATAAACTGGATAATCCGCGCCTAACAGGGGTTTTCTTCCCCGATTTGCCCGATTATGACCAATGGATTGAAGATACCAAAGCCAGTGTGGTCAATATTGCCTTTGCAAATGCAGATGTTGGGGCGGCATTGCGTGGTCAAACATGGACAACCGCCGTTGAGCGACTTGAAGGGGATTTTTGGCAAGTCGAATTTTTTGTGAATGAGACATTGGTCGTCACCGCTACGGTAGATTTGGTCGCAGAGACAGTGACCGAAGTGGTTACGCCGTAAAAAATTCAATATGGCATTAAAATAGGGCGGACATACGCGCCTAACGGCGCTAGTACCGCCCGTACAATCCTTCAAAATGGTTGGGTTTTGTACGGGACGACTAACGAACATGTGACTATCGTCCCACTGCCTGTTTTGTACCATCAAAACAGCCGATTTTTGCGGTCTAATAATGCCTCAATCACCTGTCTATCGGCTTTGCCAAAGGCATATTGGGTTAATTCATCCAATGTCACCCATGCAAAATTTTGCACACCGATTTTTTGTGGGGTGCCATCCACGATTTTACAGGTATAGGCATGAAGGGTAATTTTGAAATGGGTGAAAGCGTGTTTGACCTTGATGACCAATTCACCCACCGCAACCGTGATGCCCATTTCTTCTTGTAATTCGCGCACAAGGGTTTGGGGCAATGTTTCATCGGCTTCTTGTTTACCGCCCGCAAATTCCCATAATCCGCCCAATAACCCTTCATTGGGGCGTTGGGCGATGAGGATGCGACCATCATCACCATAAATAATCCCCGCCGCAACATCATAATGGGGTGTGGGTGCTTTTTTCTGTTTAATAGGGCGTTCAGATTGGGTGTTATTGGCATAAGCCTTGCAATGGGCTTGAATGGGGCATTGCTCACATTTGGGATTTTTGGGGGTGCAGATATGTTGCCCCAACATCATCAACGCCTGATTATAATCGCCTGCGCGGTCTTGTGAGACCCATTTTTCTGCCAAATCCCACAGGGCATTTTTGGTGGTGGGCAGGGTGACATCATCGGCTAAATCGGTGAGTCGGGCAAAAATGCGGATGACATTGCCATCGAGTACAGGGGCAGGAATATCAAAAGCGATACTGCCAATTGCCCCTGCGGTATAGCGTCCTATCCCAGATAGTTGCATTAATCCCTCAATAGTTGGGGGAAAGTGTCCATTTTGCTCAGAAATTTGCTTTGCGGTGTGGTGTAAATTGCGACAACGGCTATAATATCCTAAACCTTCCCATAATTTCATGACGCTTTCTAACGGCGCGTTAGCAAGGTCTTGGATGGTCGGGTAGGCGCTTAAAAAACGATTATAATAGGGGATGACCGTCTCCACCTGTGTTTGTTGGAGCATAATTTCCGAAAGCCACACATGATAGGGATTTGGTGTGGTATGAGCGCGGTCTTGTGGCAAAACCCGCCATGGGAGCGGATTGGCATGTTGGTCATACCATGTGAGTAATTCTGTAACAAACGGTGCAGGCATAAATCACGTCTCGTTTCAGATGCCGTTCTGATTAGGATGAGTAAAAAAATACTATGAGTAGTCTACCGAATCTCAACACACTTTTCACGATAAAGTTTCCTAATGGCAATACTGCCAAAGCGATTCGCTCCAAACCCAATGAACATCCCTCATTTTTGTTGCGGACGCTTGGTTTTAAGCCCCCACAGCCGATTTTATTCGTCAGTGGCGGGGCATCGGGCATGAGTGATTATGATAAACGACAAACTGAACTCATGATGGAAGCGGTGGCACTATTCGCAGAGCAAAATGGCATTACGCTCATTGATGGTGGTACAGAATCGGGCATCATGAAGATGTGTGGTGATATTCGGATTCGCCATAAATATAAATTCCCGCTATTGGGTGTATCGCCACGCGGGTTAGTCTCGTTTCCAGACCATCCCAATCCCCATGCCCAAGCCGAATTAGAAGATGGGCATACCCATTTTGTATTGGTAGAAGGGGATGAATGGGGCGCGGAGAGCGAGATGATTATCAACCTCACCATGACGATGAGTGGGGCTGGCACAACAGCCCGTAAGCCTGCGGTGGGGATTTTGATTAATGGGGGTAAAATTGCCATGCAAGAGATTTATTTGGCGACCACCCGTGATAAACATAAATTGCCCATCATCGTCTTAGATGGCAGTGGGCGTGCCGCCGATGAAGTTTCGACAGCATTTCGTACAGGACGCACCACCCAAGCCGTATTACGCGCCATTTTGAAGGGCGGGGATATTCAACTGGTGGGGACGAATGAAGGCGCGGATGTTATTCGTAAAAAATTGAGTCTAAAATTTTTGGGACATGCCTAATCAAGGGGGCTATCATGCGATTTTTTCGATATAGTGCAATTATTGTTATTCTTCTACTAGCCAGTTTACCGCTCATGGCACAAGAGGAAACACCGCCACCACCTGTACCTGCTCCAATAACCAATGAACAAGCACAGGCTATTTTGCAAGAAGCGCAACTTGCCAATAAAGAAGCCCAAGAAGCGACAGATTTGGCGCTTAACCTATTGGGATTATTTGAGGCGACCAGTGGCGCGGTCGGTATTATCTTGGGGGTGATTGTCCCGCTTGTTGCGGTTCTCGCAGGGTTGTTTGGGTTCTCGCGGTTGGCATCGGCACAAAATGAGCTGAAAGAAGCCAGAGAAAAATTTGAAACTGACATGATTGAGCGTCAAAAGACGATTGATGATTATTTTGACACCTTCAATAAAAATACCGAAGATTTACGCAATGCGGTGCAAAAACGGAGTGCCAATGCCAACTTAGCCCTCTCGATGTTGCTCTTGGCAGAGCGCCAATATAAGACACAAGATTATGTGGGTGCAATCAATACCTACAAACGGGCGCTAGAACTAGATAGCACCAACCCCATTACCCATTATCGCTTGGGATATGTGTATACCCAAAAAGGTGATTTGGATGATGCCCAAATTCATATTGAGCGAGCATTGGCACTTGATTCCAATTTCTTGCAAGCAGTGGCGGCATTGGGATATGTGTATCGGCGTAAGGGCGATAAACTCGATAAATTATCTGATAAACAACGTGAAGAGGGATTGACATCAGAAGCCGATAAGACCCGCCAAAAACGTGATATTTTATACAACCAATCCGAAGCCTATTTCCTCAAAGTATTGCCCGATTCGCCATCGCTCGTTGATGAAGATGGGGAATCATGGTGGGGTGCATTGGGCGGATTGTATCGTCGGCGTGGACAATATCGGGAAGCGATTGAAAAATATGAAGCCGCTACCCGCGCCACCAAAAGTTCATCCTATCCCTTTAGCAATTTGGCGGTGCTATACCTAAAAACAGGGGAACGCACCAAAATGGTCGAAACATTCAAACGGGTAGAGCGCCTCGCACAAGCTGAAGCATTTGCCGATGTGGATAATTATTGGGCGCACGCCGATTTAATCACCTCGCGTTTGGCACAAGGCAAATTTCAGGACGCTTGGGATGTATTGGATATTGCACTGGGCATTGCCCCAACCGATGGCGATTATCCGCTCGAATTGCTCTTAGAAACGCTTGCTGATGTTCAAAAATTGATGCCAGAGTACGAAGCAGAGCTAGAAAAGGTCATTGTGTATATCAAAGAATTTTTGGTCAAACGCCAAACTGCCAAAGCCAGTTCATAACCTCTATTTGTCCGCGCTCCGTCGTTCTGCGATGAGGGCGCGGGCTTCTTCTAGGGTATTCACCAAGTTTATTTCTGCCATTTCCCCATACAATTGTTTGAATAATAGCACCATCCGTTGCATGAAGGCATTTGTGCCTGCAAGGACGATGACATCCCGCCCATCGGGTTTGATGAGTAGGGCATTTTGGGTGTGAGTGAGGGTTGCCCCGCGTTGAGGGGCTGTATCGCCTGTATTCAAAATGAGGGAAATCGGCTTGCCATGTGTGGCGTTTTTGCGAAGCGATACCGAAATCCCCGCCGCCATATAAAAATCTTCCCATTGCCAATCGGGTTCAAAATGCCAACAAATGACGGTTTGGTCTGCATTATCCCAATTCACACGAATTTTCATTTTTTATGCTCCAAAAAAAATAATTTTTTAATCTGTGGCTGACATACACGCTTCGCGTTAGTCCGCCATTACACGCCTGCCTGTTTAGGTGGTGTAATGGCTGTACTATACCCTTTAGGGTCGTATGTCAGCCACCAAAGAATTTATGTAATCTATTTATCCATCTGCCAAAATGGAATCTACCGCTTCGGCTAAATCGTTGAGTGTATTCACATAATGCACGCCATCAGAGTGTTGTGCATAGAGGTGCATATCGCTATCGCCTGTCCCCCATTGACTACGCGGTTCTGGGCAGAACCAGATTAATCGGCGGGCTTTGCGTTGAATATCTTGGGCAATATCAAGGCGCGGGTTGCTATAGTTATTGCGCCCATCACCCAAAATAATCACGGTGGTACGACTGGTGATGAGTCCCATTTGGTCACGTTTGAAGGTATTGAGGCTATTGCCCAAATCGGTGTTATAGTACCCCGGACGGTTATTGTTCATCACCTTTGCAACGGCTTCGCGTGGTTCGTGTTCTTTGAATTCCATGCTAATATCCACCAAATCGCTGATGAATACAAAGCTATTGGTGCGTGCCACTTGGTCTTGTAGCTCATAAATGAGCGTGAGCAAAAATTCGGTGCAATAACGCACAGAGGTGCTAATATCACAAATGACCACCAAGGCTGGTTTTTTGTGGCGGGTGCGTGTTTTTAGCTCAATGGGTGTGCCACCATAGCGCAAATTGGCGCGGATGGTACGGCGCGGGTCTGGTGTGCCTGTTTTGGCGCGTTTTTGCCGTAATGATGCCCGACTGCGTAGGCGTGCCGCCAACCGCCGAATTTCATCGCGGATTTGGTCTATATCTGATTGGCTCAAACGTGAGAAGGGGATGTCGGATATATCGGGCTTGGCTTCTGGCTCTTGTTGTGCCATTTGTTGTGCCACAGAACTCCCCACAAAATTTGAGAGTTGCTCAGACATGCCTTGCATGTTTTCTTGCATCATTTCGCGCAATTCATCCAGTTTTTCTTGAGACATGCCCATCGCTTCGAGTTGCTCTAGCAATTGCTCCAACATTTGCCGTAGGCGTTCCATTTGGGCTTGTTGATTCATGCGACGCTCAAACCATGGGCGTTGATACATCTCATTGGCTTGGTCTAGCCCCGCATCTTCCCCCATTTGGTCGAGTTGCTCTTGGTTAAAGGCTTGTCCCTCTAATAATTGACGGAGCAAATCTTGAAGGGCTTGGTCGAGTCCCATCAGTGAGCGTAGTGCTTGTTGGAGCATTTCTTGTTCTTCTGGCGTTAAATTATCTGGGATGTTTTGGAGCGGTGGCACATTTGACGCGAAAAAGAGGGGATAAAAATAATCAAATACTTGATGGTCATGGGCTTCTTTGACCAGTGTGCTTTTGAGCGTAGACTTAAAATGATTTTGGTTATCTACGCCAACTTCATCTACCCCATAGACTGCATCTTGGCTTTCTGCTAATGAAATCCGCACACCTGCCGCCCGTAATGCACGTATAAATTCCACCATCCGCTTGTCCATACTTATATCCTTATCTCATACACTTTTTATTATTATCATTATAGAGCGTGACATAGCATACTTTGAGTTACAATACACAAATGCCTTATATCCCCCTAGCTAAAGCTATGGGTTTTACGGTATTTTTTGATAATAATTAGATAATAACCCCAATCCCATGCAGAACACAAGCATTTTGTGGTTATCATGCAGTTTATGGTTATAATGAGAAGGGGAAAATCCAAACCACTTTTTTGATTTACTATGGAGAACTTATGTAATGGTCAATAATGCGACATCTCCACTTCAGCACTCCCTTTTTGAACTTATCACGCAAGAGACTGTTGAAAATTTGCCCATTGTTCGCTGTACCAAAAGCACACTGATTCACCTATCGCATAGCATTGAAGACACCATCCTCAAAAATAAAATCCCAGCGATGTTATTTACCGGTTTTCAGGAGTCATCGCATTGGCGCGAAGAGGCAAACCGCTATTATGAATTATCAGAAGTGGCGATTCAAATTTGTATTTTTGCGGGAAAGCCATTACCAATCGAAAGTGATGCCAAACAACTTCATATCGAATTAGCCCATGGTGACCCATTACTCCAAGAATGGTTTTTGCTCATTTTATCGAATGAGTTTTCGGTGTTGTTATGTGGTCAAGAGAGACTCATGGAGGTGTCAAATGAATTAGACCGCGAATTTGATACCATCTGGTCATTTGATGAAGCCCAAATTACCCGCACACTCGATATTTTAGAGAAAGTTATTACACATTACCGCCCAGAAAAACTGATAGCATTACAAGATGCCAGAAAAACCTTTCAGCTTCGCCCGCCCAATCCACAACTTCTGTCTCAATTTGTCATTACAGTGATGAGTTATGAGACCTCGCTCACCCATCAAATTCGCAGACAAGCCATGATGCTCGAAACGGTTATGTCGAATGTTGGCATATATGCGTATACCATCGAAAGTGAACCCGATGGCAAGATGAAATTGCAGGTTGTTTCTGGGGATTTTGAAAAATTATTCGGCTATCCTGTCACCGCTTCTGAAGATGCCAATTACTGGTTTGAAAAGCTGGTGCATCCAGAAGATAAACCCCGCTTTTATGCCAATCAACGTAAACTCCTCCCCAACACCTTTGCCTCGAATGATTATCGGTATGTGCATAAAGATGGTCATATTATGTGGCTACGCCTCATCAGCCATACTGTACCAGCCCCGCATGGCTTTATTCGCTATGGCACTTGTTATGACATCACTCCGCTTTATAATGCCAAACTCATTCAGCTCGAAAATGAGCGACTAGAACAGGCTTTAGAGCATGAAAAAGAACTCAACGCCACCAGAACCTATTTTATCAATTCGGTGATGCACGAGTTCCGCAACCCATTGGCAACCATCTTACTCGCCAGTGAAATGCTAGAACGTTATACCCATAAAATGACCGAAGAAGAAAAAATGACGCGCCTGCGGATGATTCAAAAAGAAATTGTACAATTGCGGTCTACATTAGATGATATGGCACTCATCATGAACAATGAAGTATCGGATATGGGATTTAACCCCGATGTAGAAGATGCTGATATTTATTTTGGCGGGCTGATTGACCATTTTCGCAAAGGAAAAGGCTCAAGACATCGTGTGGTGGTTGAAGATAGTGTGCCAAAAGTCCCGATTTTGCTCGATACCCGCTTGCTTAAGTATGTTATTCCCGCCATGTTGACCAATGCCGCTCAATATTCAGCGCAAAATACCACCATTACGTGTCGAATCAGCCATGATGGGGAACATTTATTTTTTTCTGTGACCGATGAGGGCATTGGGATTCCAGAAGCAGACCAACCCAATATTTTTAAGCCACTGTTTAGGGGAAGCAATATCTCCCCCACACATCATGGTGGCGGGTTGGGGTTGACGATTGCAGAGGAATGTATCAGATTGCATCGGGGACGGATTGAATTTGTCAGCAAAGAAGGGCAAGGGTCTACTTTTACGGCAATATTACCCTATTTGCTCGCCTAGCCCATTCCATCATTTCATGGTGAGTCTTTGGGGCATGATGCCACTCAGATTCCCCAGAAAAACCCGATTATATGTCCCTAAAGCCTGTGATAATAGCTCTGTGCGCCGTTCCCCTATGGGGGCGACTATCCATATCACATCACTCGGTGGAAGTGCCTGTGCGATGATTGCTAATTCATCCGCAGAAAAATTGCGCCAGCCAATATTCACCGTAACACCCCGCCCAAACGCTATTTTTTCCGTGCGGTCATAATATGCCAATGGGTGTTGTGGCGCATAGGCAATCACCATCGGTTGGGTGAGGGTGCGCTCAACTGTATAGGTCTGAATAATATCTGTCCAATCTTGCCGTACCCATATCGCTATGAATTGATACCCAATCAACGAACACACCAAAAAAATGGCTGTGGTGGCAAAAAGGGGATTATATGCCACATGAATGGTATCATCCGCTTTGAGGTGGGTTAATTTGAGCGTGAGCAACACAATTGGCGGGGTGAGCAATGCGAGAACGATGTTGATATGCCATGTCGGGGCGCTGAGTGCAATCAGCAATACACATATCATGATGAGGGGAATATAGCGCCGTTGCTGGGTTTGCCGATAGGCGATATATCCCCATAGTGCAATCGCAGACCATACCGCGACAAGATTTTCTGCGCCGATGGTGGCAGATGAATAGCCAAACAATAACCCCACAAATATCACATCACCCCATTTGCCCTCCAAGCGTAACCGATATGCCCCGCGCAAGGTAATAGCCAACGCAAGCATCCCCATCAGCGATGATAACCAACGTCCCATGAGCATATTTGCCCCTGTGAGCATCCGCCAGACATCCAGTAATGCGATATAAAGGGGTGGTTGGGGTGTTTCACGCCATAATGTGATCATATCCCCCATATTGGCACGCATCGCCCGAAAGACATCCCCCACATTGCCGACCATCGGGGCAATATCGTGTGTGAGCCAAAGATACCGCGCTTCGCCATCATCCACGCCACGAACAGGTGTGGCGAGTATGCGAAACGTGAGGAATAATCCCAAAAACACGATAGCCCATGTGAGGGGACGCAATCTTAGCATGATTTAACGCTCTTTTCCGACAGGACGTTGATATAACCACCAAAAATCGGCTTGTGGATAGGCGGTTTCGAGTGTTTTATCCCAAAAAAAGTCATTGGGGCGCACATAACGACGCAAACGACCATCTACCCCTGTTATTTTTGTGGGGAGGGTTTCATCGGTCAAAGAAATATCATTCATGTGCAAGATGATTTCTTGTACAATCGTGCGCCGTAGCACTTCTGGCGAATACACTTGAGCGCACAGGCGTGGGTCATTTTCACATTCTTCAAAAAATGTCCGCATGGCATCGAGCCGTGAATGTGCCTCACGGAGCAATTTTTTCTCGTAATGGGTTTTCCATTCCCGATATACCGCCTCGTGCGATTGTTTGGCTTTATCAAAACGGTCACGTTGGGCAGTGGTGAGTGATATGCGTAATTCTTCTAATCGGCGTAGGCGCATGACCACCGCGCCAATGGTGAGGGCGGGCATTTTGGAAAAAAATCCACCACCTGCATTGCCATATAATTCGCTACTTTTGAGATATGGCGCGAGATGCGATACCATCGCTTCGAGTTCTTTGAGGTCTTGCTCTAAGTTATATTGTTCAAACATGATTTATCCCTCTATTTTGTGTGGTAGAGATAATCCTATTATAATGGGGATAGGGTCATGAAGATAAGGTCAATATGGTGTAATGAATGGCATCAGTGGCATTGTGTGGCACTATAATCTATGTATCAATCAAAAGATAATAGTGAGTGCATGACACATATATCTGGGAGAAAAAAATGACCACCTACCACCACCACCTAGCACAAATCAATATCGCATTACCACTCGCCCCATTGGATAGTGAACAATTATATGGATTTGTCTCTCGGCTAGATGAAATCAATGCCCTCGCAGAAAAGACCGCAGGCTTCGTTTGGCGACTCAAAGGCGAAGCCGATAACGCCCTCGCCTTGCGCGTTTTTGAAGATGACCGCCTCATCATCAATATGAGTGTATGGGAAAATTTTGATGCCCTCTACAATTACACCTATTATAGCGACCACGCACAGGTGTATCGGCAAAAAGGGGGATGGATGGAAAAATTGGCATACGCGCATATGTGCCTATGGTGGCAACCTGCGGGGCAACATCCAACCGCGCATGAAGGCAAAACACGGTTGGAATATTTTCAGAAAAATGGCGCGACACCTTATGCCTTCACTTTCAAAAAACGGTTTACCCCCATCGAAGCAGAGGAGTTTGTGCGCTAAACCTTATTCCATCAACACTTCCCATTCGCCCATCGCTGTTTCGAGGTCGGCTTCGGCTTGCATGTATTGTGCGCCCAAATCGCTGACCGCCTTTGCATCCCCTTTGGCACTGGCATCCCCAATGGCACTATGCAATTCTTCGACCTTCTTTTCCAGCGCCAAAATGTGACTTTCTACCGCTTCTATGCGTTTTTTGAGCTGAAACGGATTCAATCCATGCGCCTTTTTGGTGGGTGTCGGTTTTGGGGCGGGTGTTGATTTTCCATTGGTGGCGGGTTTATCAGACGTTACCGAATTGGCTAAATTGTTGCGAGTAGCAACAAATTCTCGATAAGTGCCATTAAAAATGGTCATTTTACCCGCTTGTGCTTCCCAAATTTGGCTGGCGAGGGCATCTATCAAATAGCGGTCATGGCTGACCAACAAGATTGTCCCATCGAATTGGGATAAGACCTCTTGTAGCACTTCTTGGCTATCAATATCCAGATGGTTTGTCGGTTCATCCAACAGCAACAAATTAGCCCCAGATAGCGCCAATTTTGCCAATGCCAAGCGTCCGCGCTCCCCACCAGATAGGGTATCTACTGTGCGGAAGGAATCATCGCCAGTGAACAAAAAACTGCCCAAGTAGCTACGGGCTTCGCTCACAGGCATGTATTTGGTCTCTACGATTTCATCCACTAAGGTGTTTTTTGGGTTGAGCCGTTCATGTGCCTGTGCGAAATATCCCACTTTGACGGATGCCCCAAGTGTGACATCCCCGCCCAATGGGGGCAGGTGTTCAATGACCGTTTTGAGGAATGTGCTTTTCCCCACGCCATTCGCCCCGATGAGTGCCGCCGTTTCGCCCCGATAGAGGGTTAATTCTGGGATGGTGAAAAGCGGGGCGGGTGCATCGGAATAGCCCACCGCCAAATTTTTTGCCATGAGGACTTTATCCCCGCTACGGATGGCGCTTTGCAGGCGCAAACTCATGTCCTTGCGTTCTCCGCGTGGCTTGCCAATAATTTTACCACGTCGGCGCATGGTCTCTAATTTCTTTTGGCGACCTTTTGCCTGTGCGGTGAGTTGACTGCCCATGTGCTTGCGGATGAAATCTTGCTCTTTGGCGATAAATTCTTGTTGTGCCTCATATTCTTTGATGAGGCGCTCGTGACGCTCGGTGCGTTGGCTCACATAATGGCTATAATTGCCCCGATACGTCTCTAACGCGCCATAATCCAATTCCCAAATGGATGTCGCAAAGTTATCCATAAAATAACGGTCATGGCTAACTGCGAGTACCGCGCCTTCAAATTCTTTGAGGAAACCTTCTAGCCATTCTACCGCGTTGATGTCAAGGTGGTTGGTCGGTTCATCCAAAATGAGCAAATCGGGCGATGTGAGCAATAAGCGCCCCAATAATGCCCGTGTTTTTTGCCCACCAGAGAGGACTGCCAGCGACAAGCCATAATCTGCTTCATCAAATCCGACCCCATGCAACACGGTACGGATGCGATTAACATACGTATAGCCCCCCAAACGCTCAAATTTCTCTTGTAATGCGCCATATTCTTTGATGGTTTGGTCATGCTTGGTGGGGTCGGCTAAATCATGTTCGAGTTGTGACAGTTGGGCTTCCATTTTACGCAGATGGTCAAATGCGCGGAGTTGTTCTTCGTATAGGCTATGCTCGCCTGCGAGTTCTGGGCGTTGAGGCAGAAAGCCGATGGTGATGCCCTTCGCCGTGGTGACAACACCTGTGGTAGGGGTATCCATGCCCGCCAAAATATTGAGCAGGGTGGTTTTGCCTGCGCCATTGGGTCCCACAAGGGCGATGCGCGATTTGTGTGGGATTTCGACTGTGATGTTGTCGAAAATCTCATCTGGACCATAAAATTTAGACAATTGACTTGCGATTAATAACGACATAACGCCTATAATCCTTTATTTGATGATAGTGGCATTATATCGGATAGTGGGCGAATCATTCAACAGCATTATTTTTATGCTATGATAAAAAAAGTTTACTGATTGAGGATAAAATCATGTCGCAACCCATACACTTACCCGATGCGTTGTATCAAGAACTTGAGGCATATGCCAATCGGCATCAACGCCCAATTACTGATATTGTGATTGAGGCACTTGCCGATTATGTCACACAGTGTAAGTATCCCCACGCCTAAAGGCGGGTGGCTTTCAGTAGCCATCAATGCTTACCAGTCTCAGCCAGCAATGGCTCCGTTATGGGTGAATACATAGGCACTTCGGGGTGCTTCACCAGCTCCGAACTCTGCGGTGAACGATTAAACAGGTCGAAATGGGTGTTAGCCAGTGTCGTTCACATACAAAACCATCCGATAACATTGACGAGGTGACCGTAACCGCCATAAGGCGAGACCGAAAGGTAACTTTCGTTTTATGCAAAGAGTATTTGTACTGGATAAGAACCAAAAACCACTCATGCCCTGCAATCCTGCACGGGCGAGGGAGTTATTGAAATCGGGGAAGGCGGCAGTGTATCGCCGTCATCCATTCACAATTATCCTGAAAGACCGCGAAGGTGGTGACACACAACCCATACAGGTTAAGATAGACCCTGGTAGCCAAACAACAGGCATAGCCGTTGTTGCTGAGTTCAAACGGGGATTATATTGTGTGTGGGCAGGTGAATTGACCCATCGTGGTCAGCAAATCCGTGACGGATTACTCAGTCGTAGCCAATTACGCAGAGGGCGTAGAACACGCAAATTACGCTATCGTCCCGCACGATTTAATAATCGAAAACGTCCGAATGGTTGGATTGCACCATCACTAATGAGCCGTGTGCATCATGTCCAAACATGGATAATGCGTTTGATGAAATACATACCTGTTACTCACTTGGCAATGGAATTGGTCAAATTCGATATCCAAGCGATGGTCAACCCTGAAATTAGTGGTGTTGAGTATCAGCAAGGTGAATTATGGGGTTACGAAGTGCGGGAATATCTGCTCGAAAAATTTGGACGGAAATGTGTCTATTGTGACGCGAAAAATGTGCCACTCGAAATTGAACATATCATCCCAAAATCAAGAGGCGGAAGTAATCGGGTGAGCAATCTCACACTGGCGTGTCACCCCTGTAACCAGAAAAAAGGCAATCAAACCGCCGACGAATTTGGTCATCTGAATGTGCAGAAATTGGCAAAAATGCCACTCAAAGATGCGTCTGCTGTCAATGCTACACACTGGAAATTGTACGAAACATTGCAAGGCTTTACATTACCTATCGAATTAGGCACAGGTGGTCGCACCAAATACAACCGCACAATACAAGATTACCCCAAAACCCACTGGATGGATGCGGTGTGTGTCGGTAAAAGTGGTCAAGCGGTGTTTGTCAGTCCCAATCACCGACCATTCATCATCAAAGCGGTGGGCAGGGGTAATCGTCAAATGACCAAACCTGACAAATATGGTTTTCCGCGTGCCACACGCCAACGCAAAAAAGTGTATTTTGGATTTCAGACGGGTGACATAGCTCAGGCGATGGTCATATCGGGCAAGAAAACAGGTGTTTATGTCGGTAAGGTGGCTGTTCGTGCGAGTGGGAATTTTAATATCACAACCGCAACAGAAACCATACAGGGCATCCATCATCGTTTTTTCAAAAGTATTCACAAATCAGATGGTTACACTTACATGAAAGGAGAGCAGACGCTCCTCTCCATGCCTTCTGGCAGGGTATCCGCGCCTGAAATTTCGATAAGGTAATGACCGATGCCCCTACCTGTTCAATATGGGATATTTTGGCAGAGATTGACGATGAATGGCAACTAGGGACATAAACGCACCTATCCGCCACCACCCATCAATCAGCTAATTGTTTGCAACACCCCACATCCGCGCTGTACCATCCATAGACCCAGAGAGGATAAATCGCCCATCAGGGCTAAATGCTACACTGGTTACATCGGATGTATGCCCCCTCAACACCAATTTTAGTTCCCCCGTTTGACTATCAAAAACTTGCACCGTATCATCGCCAGACCCAATAACGATAAACTGTCCATCTGGGCTATATGCCACACTTCTAGCCCACACACCTCCAATTTCTATGACAAGGCTTGATTCGCCTGTTTGGACATCCCATATCCTTACTGTGCCATCACCAGATGCAGAGGTGATAAATTGTCCATCGGGGCTATATGCCAGACCACTGATAGCTTGTGTGTGACCGTCTAGCACGAATTTAGTCTCACCCGTTTGAGCATCCCATATGCGTACAGTCTTATCGGCAGACCCAGAGGCGATAAATTGCCCATCGGGGCTATATGTGAGGCTATCAATAGCCTCTTTATGCCCCACTAAATTGAGGATGAGGGCATTAGGTGCTTGTGCATTCCAAACCAAAATAGCTTTATCTTCACCACCAGAGGCGATAAATTGTCCATCAGGGCTATAGGTAACAGCCGTCACATCATCGGCATGTCCTATTAGAATGGCGCGGTTTATGCCCCGCTCGGTATCCCATATCCGTACCGTGTCATCATTTAATCCCGCGATGATGAACTGCCCATCAGGACTATAGGCGATACTGTTTATAGCACCACCCACTCGCTCTAATGTGAGGGTATTTTCGCCTGTTTGGGCATTTAATATCTTCACAGTGCCTTCACTAAACCCAACGCTGATGAACTGCCCATCGGGGCTATAAATTGCTGCCTTAACATCCAAAAGATGTCCCTCATAAGCCAGCGTAGACCTGTTCGTCTCATTATCTGTGAACCAAATTGTGCCATCATAATATGCTGTGGCGATAAAGCGCCCATCAGGGCTATAAGCAACCCTATTCACAGTTTCGTTACGCAGTTGTGATGTAAACTGCGCTTCGCCTGTTTGGGCATCCCATAAACCAAGATAGCCATAACCAGAAACAGCCGTGATAGATTGCCCATCAGGACTATATGCCACATCATATAATACATAATCGTTATGTCGCGCAAAAACGGTCTCAAGTTCCCCTGTTTGGGCATTCCATACTTCTAAATTATCATCCTCAGTCCCAATAGCGATAAATTGCCCATCAGGGCTATATGCCACGCTATTCACCTTATCCCCACGCTCATTTAAGATGAATTTAGTTTCACCTGTGGTCATATCCCACACGCGCACTGATTCATCATCCGAGCCAGAGGCAATGAACAGCCCATCGGGGCTATATGCCACACTATTGACCCTATCGGTATGTCCCTCTAAGACGAAAACGGTTTCCCCTGTGATGGCATCCCACACGCGCACCGTATTATCGCTAGAGCCAGAGGCAATAAATTGTCCATCGGGGCTATATGCCACACTAGTGACCCAATCGGTATGTCCCTCTAAGGTCACCACCGATTGACCTGTCTCTAAATTCCATACCTGCACATTATCGCCATTCGGCGTAACAGCAATAAAGCGCCCATCTGGACTATATGCCATGTCCCACGCCAACCCGACCTCTAAATAACGGGGTGGGGTATCTATTGCATCCACATCATATAGCCAAATACCCACAAAAGTGGCGACAGCGAGGGTTTGCGAATCTGGGCTATATGCCATTTCGCGGATAGCCCCACGCCCGAATAGGGCGAGTTGTGTTACTTGCTCAATATTTTGGTCGGTGATAATGGGGTTATCGGCAAGTTGACTGGTAGAGTCACCAAATACAGTCGTTGCCACCGAAAATACGATAAAAGCCAATAGATATAGTCTATATTTCATGGTTATGCACCTTTATTTACTCAGTGGGGATTTGATTTAGGCGGTGCGATGCCCACACATTACGATATATAACATTTTCACATCATAACATGGAAAAACAGAGCATGGGGTAAGCGCAGGTGTGTAGAGGGGTATTCGCAGAAAAGCAGGGCGGTTTTAGGGTGATTGGAGTGCCTAAAACCACCGAAAATGATTGGTTATGAAGATTCCATTTTTGAAGATATCGGCTGATGTTGTGGCGGATGATTACCCCTCAACATTCCCACAACGGATAAATCTTCATCTAAGTCACGCCAATGAATCCCTGTGAGCGAGAATTCCGCGTTCTGGCGTTGTTCTAATGTGGCGTTGAGTAAACGCGGATACCATGCTAGTGGCGTTGCAATCTCCCTTCCATCAGCAAGGCGCACAATCAGCATATCCTCGCTAAATGCGATATTCACAGGGCGGTCTTGTGGGCGTGGGGCTTCATTCTGTTTTATCATCATTAACTCCAAAAAAATTGTCCCAGCTTTCTATCACATAAGACATATTATCATGCAAATGGCGCTCAATTTGTTTGAGTTCCCGCGAATTAAACCCATAATTCCATGCAAGTTCTAATGGTTCTAGCCAATATTTTGCCTCATTTTCGGCGGATTTAATATGAATATGGCGCGGTTCATCATTCTCATTGGAGTAAAAGAAAAAACGATATGCGCCAATTTGCATGACAGTTGGCATCAATCCCTCATTCCCACTCAATCGTGGCGGGGGGCTTGCTTGTGATGTCGTATGTCACGCGATTGATGCCCTTCACCGTGTTCACGATACGGCTACTGGTACGTGCCAACACATCAAACGGGATACGCGCCCAATCTGCCGTCATAAAATCATCGGTGGTCACTGCGCGTAGCACCAATACTTCCTCATATGTCCGATTATCGCCCATCACACCCACACTTTTGACAGGCAATAACACCGCAAAGCATTGTGATGTTTGCGCGGGGGTATCGCCATGGGGGTGTAGCATATCGGCTTTGGCGAGTTCATCCAAGAAAATCGCATCGGCTTCGCGCAGGGTTTCGAGGCGCTCCCATGTGATTTCGCCCAAACAGCGAATAGCGAGTCCGGGTCCCGGGAAGGGTTGTCGCCAAATAATGCTATCGGGCAAGCCCAATGCGCTCCCCACTTTTCGCACTTCGTCTTTGAATAAATCGCGCAACGGCTCGACCAATTCAAAGCGTTCTTTGAAATCGGCGGGCAACCCACCGACATTATGATGACTTTTTATCGTTTTAGCGGTTTTATGCCCTGCGGCACTCTCAATAATATCGGGGTATATCGTGCCTTGTGCCAAAAATTTAATCCCTGTGAGCGCATCGGCTTGGGCGCGGAATACATCAATAAAATGTTTACCGATAATTTTCCGCTTGGCTTCTGGCTCAGTTTGTCCTGCGAGTGCCTCTAAAAATTGTTCGGTGGCATCGGTGGCGATGAGGTTCATGTGTTGAGCATCACGGAAAACAGAGACAACCTGCTCCGATTCGCCTTTTCGCATCATGCCTGTGTTCACAAACACACAGACCAATTGGTCGCCAACAGCGCGGTTAATCAGCGCCGCCGCCACTGCACTATCCACCCCGCCACTGAGTGCTAATAATACCCGCCCATTGCCCACTTGCTCACGAATTCGTTCTACCGCGTCATCAATGAAGGCGGCAGATGTCCATTTTGCTTCGCATCCGCACACATCAAAGATGAAATGACTTAATATGGTCATGCCATTTTCGGTATGGCGTACTTCTGGGTGAAATTGGACGGCATATAATTTGCGCGAAATACTGCCAATGGCGGCGAGAATGCCGTTATCGGATTGGGCAAGAATATCAAAACCCTTTGGGGCAGTCTCTACATGGTCGCCATGCGACATCCAGACGGTCATTTCGTTGGGTAAATCACCAAATAGGTCATTTGGGACGGTTTGGAGAATACGCCCACGCCCATATTCACGGGTTGTTCCACCAGCGACTTTTCCGCCGAGTGCTTGTGCCATGAGTTGCATCCCATAACATACCCCTAGCATGGGTATATCGCCAATATGGATGGTGGGGGAGAGTTTTGGCGAATCGGTCTCATAAATACTGCTTGGTCCGCCAGAGAGGATAATCCCTTTTGGTGAATGACCTGCCAGCTCATCAGCAGTGATATCATGTGCGAATACTTCTGCATATACGCCCAATTCGCGGATACGCCGTGCAATCAGTTGGGTGTATTGTGAACCAAAGTCAAGTATGGCGATTCCGCCCTGCCGTAAGTTATCGGTCATAGTCTGGTTTTATCCCTCAAATTGTCGGTTGATGGGTTCATTTTAATCGGTTTGGTGGGGATATGCGAGGCGATTCTGAACATACTAGAAGATAAATCGTTTTATTTATCTCCTAGTGTAATTTAATACATCTTTCATAATTTTGTGCAATTTGTCCATATACTTTACTTTTATTCCCTTTTGTAAGGAGTATAATCCGAAATGGTTCTTGTACCACATTAGGAGAATAAAAAATGAAAGCACGTTTACTTTTAATTGCTTTAGTTGCAACAATGCTGTTCTTGGTAAGTGGTTTGGTCGTCGCTCAAGATGTCGAAATCACTTATTGGGATACGATGAATGACCAAGAACGCGAAGTTTTTGGTGTTATCGTTGAAGAATGTGCCACCGAATTGGGCATCACCGTAAATTACGAATATGTCCCATTTGACCAAGCACAAGCCACCTATCGTACCGCCGCCCAAGGCGACAACGCCCCCGATATTTTGCGTACAGAAGTCGCATGGGGTCCAGAATTTGCCGCGCTTGGCTATACATTAGACCTCACCGATATGATTACAGAAGAAGAACGCGCCAGCTATTTGGTCGCTCCCTTCAATTACAATACCTGGGGTGGACGCATTTGGGGTTTGCCACAAGTGACCGATGCACCCGCACTTGTTTATAACAAATCCTTGCTCGAAGCCGCTGGTGTCGAAGTCCCCACCACCATGGATGAACTCATCGCCGCCGCCGAAGCCATTGCCGCCCTCAGCACCGAAGAAGCCCCAGTCTATGGCATCGCCACACTCTGGGCAGAATATGCCTTCCAACCATTTATGTGGGCATATGGTGGTAGCTTAATCACTGTGAATGAAGATGGCACCTATAGCATCGGCATCAACAGTGAAGGCACAGTCGAAGCACTTGGTGTCGTAAAAGGCTTGTTGGACAGTGGCGTAATGGGACCAGGCTATGACCCCGCCAACCAATATGGCAATTCCATGACCGCCTTCAAGGACGGACAAGTTGGGTTCTTCATCATGGGACCATGGGCAACTGCTGACATCCTGAGCGGTGCCGCCTTTGCAGAAACCCCAGAAAATCTTGGTGTCGCCGCCATCCCCGCAGGTCCTGCTGGTCAAGGCTCACCAGTCGGTGGTCATGGTTATACCATCTATGCTGGTACCGACTATCCCGAAGAATCATTGGCGTTCATTCGTTGTTTGAACAGCGTAGAAAACCAAGTTACGCTCGCCACCGAATTGAACCTCGTCCCAACCTTGCTCGAAGCCTATGAAAATGAAGAACTTGCCGCAAATGAAATTTTGCAAGGCTTCTTGGCTCAAATGCAAGTGGCGACAAACCGCCCCGTGTTGGTGGCTGGTGGTTCTATCTACACCGAATTCTCGGTTCAATATCAAGAAGTGTTGCTCAATGGCAAAGATGCCCAAGAAGCGATGGATGCAGTTGCCGCCGCGTGGGAACTCTTGCTCGAATCTGAACCCCCCGTACCCGGTGAATAAGATTTCACTCTAAAATCACCCAATGAGGGGAGCCTGTCTCCCCTCATTTTATTTATCAATTCGCCACTTTTGGCGCTTGTGTAAGGGTCTTTAAGATGGTCAGAAAACGCATCGCATATATTTTCATTGCGCCCGCCGTCATTGTTATGGCACTTGTGGTTTTTTACCCCCTCGCAAATGGGATTTTTTTAAGTTTTACCAACGCGGATAAATTTAATAGCGCCAAAAATATTGGCGGAAAATTTACCCCCGCCACCTATCAGGTTCAATGTGGCATTGATACTAAAAAAGATGATTTTACCGCGCCTATTAGTTGTATTCGCAATTATATTCAAGTTTTCAATGAACCCACCTACTATTTTGGACAAGTGTTTGGTCAAACCCTCATCTGGACAATTGCCAATGTCATCCCGCATGTCGGTATAGGCTTGGGGCTGGCATTGCTACTCAATCGAAAAATTCGAGGACGCGCTATTTATCGGGTTATCCTGATATTACCATGGGCTGTCCCATCTTATATATCTGCCTTTGTATGGCGATTTATGTATAATCAGGAAATCGGCTTTTTCAACAATTTTCTCAATAGTCTTGGCATAGCCGATGTCCCGTGGTTGTCTGAATCGGGATGGGCGATGTTTGCGGTGGTGGTCGCCAACACATGGTTAGCCATTCCGTTTAATATGGTGACAATGCTCGGCGGATTGCAAAGCATCCCCGGAGATTTATACGAAGCGGCAGAAGTAGATGGAGCCAATTGGTGGCAAAAATTCATGGGAATCACCTTGCCTATGCTTCGCCCTGTGATGATGACCGTCGTGTTGCTCGGTGTGATTTGGACATTCAATAGCTTTAATGTTATCGTCCTCATCACCGAAGGCAATCCATTCCGTTCTACCCAAATTTTGGCAACATGGGCATGGGATTTGGGGCGCAATCAAGAACAATATGGGATTGCTGCCGCCTATTCTGTCATCATCTTGCTCATGCTTTTGTTCTTTAGCTTTGTCTATATCCGTGTATTGAATCGTCCGGGGCAGGAGAGCGTTTTATGACCACCACAACTCCGAATGTATCGCTGGCAAAAAGCCAAGCCTCAACACTCAGAAAAAATAATCGTCCGCCAATCAGCATTGCCAATATGCTCACCCATGCGGTTTTGATGTTCACCTGTGTTGTGATGACATTTCCCGTTTTTTGGGTGATTTCGACCTCATTCAAGACTCAAAACGAGATAGAAAGTAGCACTGTCACACTCTTCCCACAAAATTTTACATGGGGTAACTACGACCATATTTTGTTTGGGATGACCAAAGAAATTAGGGGTATCGGTGAAATTAACTTATTCTGGCGCTGGGCGGGCAATAGCCTCACTGTGGCAGGCATCACTACCGTTATTGGTGTGTTGCTGGCGGCATCCTGCGCCTATGCGCTCTCACGGTTTAAGTTCAGAGGGCGTAGAGGCATTTTGATTGCCTTCCTCATCACGCAGATGTTTCCGGGGGCAATTTTAATCATCCCCCTCTACAATATGTTCAAAGAATGGGCATTGCTCGATACCTTTCAGGGGTTGATTATTGCCTATAGCACCATCGCCTTGCCCTTTAGTGTATGGATGCTCAAAGGCTTTTTTGATGCCATCCCGTATGACCTCGAAGAAGCGGCAATTGTGGATGGATGCACGCCCATCGGCGCGTATTGGCGCATTGCGCTCCCATTAACCCTCCCCGGTTTGGCGGTGGTATCGTTTTATAACTTCATGACAGCATGGAATGAATTTATGTTTGCGCTCACCTTTATGACAGGGGAAGCCAATAAAACCTTGCCTGTGGGGTTGCGGAGTTTTATCTTTCAATACAACACCGACTGGCATTATTTGGCGGCGGGGTCTGTTTTGGTCACAATTCCCGTGATGATAGGCTTTTTCTATGCCCAAAAATATTTGGTCAGTGGGTTGACTGCTGGTGGCGTGAAGGGCTAATTTTCTTGATGCACACAATAAAAAACAGGGATATGTAACTATCCCTGTTTTTTATTTGGCTTAAAATGTGATGATGCTCGAGGGGTCTTGGCTGACATTATTACTTGTCCCACGAATCTCAAAATGCAGATGTGGTCCCGATGAATTGCCACTATTTCCTGATGTACCAATCACTTGTCCTGCTACCACATCTTGCCCACATATTACATTGGGTTCTAACAGATGAGCATAAATGGTGATGGTTGTTGGACCATGAACGAGCGCAACCATGTATCCAAAGCCAAAGCTATTCCATCCAGAAAAGATGACCCGCCCGCTATTTGCCGCTTTAACAGGTGTGCCAATCGGTGTAGCAAGGTCAATACCTGAATGCCAACTGGTATATCCGCGTGTGATGGTATAGCCACCATCCAACGGATTTGACCAATATGACCCACCGACAATTTCTTGTGGCGGGCAAGATCCTTGTTCACCATTTTGAAAAACTACTTTTGAGGGTGCTGGAGGGGCAGAAGAATTATTTGTGTTGTCTGTGTTGCTCGTATCACCTTCAATAATTTCGATTGTGACCTGCCATACGACTTGTTCACCTTCACCCCCCGGAAAAAACAATGGTGTGCCATTACGCGGGGTAGAATCGGGCGTGAGATTCTGCTCTTGTACAACAACCCGATTATAAGGTGAATCTAGCACGATATACGGGTCTGTCAGTTTATATAATTCGGTCATTTCGGCAATGGTGGCGCTCCCAAAAGTTTTGATATACACCCCATCTTCAGGCGGGATGATGACCACATCACCCGGACGCAATACCTGAATAATTTTGCGCGAATTTGACCATGCTATCGTCTCTGATTGCAGATTAAAGCGCGTGGCGATGCTATCAATGGTATCGCCTTGTACGGCTACATATTGAATAACCTCATTACGAGGGCGTGCAGGCACAATCGTAAACGGGTCTAATAAATTACGCCCCACCCGCCCGCCAACCGCCTCTAATTGATTTGAAATGGGTTGTGCGAGCAATTGTCGCGCTGTGTCATTATCCAAAATCGGTAAGGTTTTCACCAAATCGCCATTAATGGTCATTTGTGGTGGGGGAGTAGCGATGAAAGAGGTCGGAATAACCGCATCAGTCGTCTGTGCGACAATTTCTGGGGCGACTGTTGCTGATGGACTAACAGGCGGATTGCTTGGCGCACTCAGAATCATCGCCACCGTGCCAAATGTCAACCCAATCGCCATAAAAATGAGCAATAATCCGATGATGCGCTTGCCATCACCCGCCACAGGCACTTGTGGAAAAATGCCTGTGGGACGGGTATCTTCTAGCAGGTCTTTGTCCTCATTAGGCGGAAGTTCATCTTCAAAGTAATTTTTTTTCTCAGTCATCACGTATCATCCTTTGCCATTGACGGCTTTTATAGACGAAATGCTTGCTCAGAAGGAAATGGTATAGGACGGGTCTTGTGCGCCGTATGTGCCACCACTGCGACTGCGGATTTCAAAATGCAAATGCGGACCAGACGAATTGCCACTATTACCAACCGCCCCAATCACCTGACCAGCCACCACATCTTGCCCGCAATTGGTGTAATATTCGCTCAAATGGGCATAAACGGTCATGTTTGGTCCGTGAATAATGGCAATCATGTAACCATAGCCAAAGCTATTCCAGCCAGAAAAAATGACCCGTCCGCCATTGGCGGCTTTGACTGGTGTGCCAACAGGCGCGGCGAGGTCAATCGCTGTATGATAACTGGCAAATCCGCGTGTGATGGTATAGCCACCATCTAACGGATTCACCCAAAAGCTACCACCCACAATTTCTTGTGCGGGACATGACCCACGTTCCCCATTTTGGAAGGCAATTTTGGGCGGGGCGGGCGGTGCAGATGGGTTGGATGTATCGCCTGTTTCGCCTGTGATTTCGATTGCCGCTTGCCATACAATTTCTTCTGCTTGCCCACCGGGGAAAAATAGTGGTGTGCCGTTGCGTGGTGCAGAATCGGGGGTGAGGCTTTGTTCTTGTACTACACTGCGATTAAATGGCGAATCTAATACCACATAAGGGTCTGTGAGTTCATATAGCGTGACCATCTCGGAAATGGTTGTGCTACCAAATGTCTTGATATACACCCCGTCTACAGGCGGGATATTGACCACATCGCCCGGACGCAATACCTGAATGATTTTGCGTGGATTTGACCATGCGATTGTCTCTGGTTGCAGACTAAAACGGGTGGCAATGCTTTCGATGGTATCGCCTTGTGCAACGGTGTATTGAATAATTTCATTGCGTGGGCGCACAGGAATAATGGTGAATGGCTCTAATAAATTGCGTTCAACTTGCCCACCAACTGCCCCAATTTGTGACGAAATAGGCTGTGCCAGCAATTGCTGTGCAGTAGCGGCATCAAGTGTGGGTAGTGGTTGAATCACGCTTCCATTGGTGGTGATTTGTGGCGCGATTGTGCTGATAGCTTGTGTGGGAGAAATTTCATCAGTCGCTTGTGCCACCGATTCGGGGGTATTGGTAGATGAGATGACGGGGGTTGTGTTGCTTGGCGCACTCAATACCATCGCCACTGTGCCAACGGTAAACCCAATTGCCATCAAGATGAGAAATAACCCAATGACACGGTTGCCACCAGCACCTTCGGCTTTGACTTGGGGGAAAATGCCCGTGGGTCGTGTATCTTCTAATGGGTCTTTATCCTCATCTGGGGGGAGTTCATCTTCAAAATAGTTTTTTTTCTGTGTCATAATACAATCCTTTGACGAATCAATTTTTCCATAGTAATCACGTTTAGGATGTTTCGCAAGCCTTCATAGGGCAATCGTAAGGGAAAATGCACATGGATTCACACATCAATCCGATTTCATCCACCAGCAATAGCACCATCAGAGCGCACACTATTGTACCATTACAGATGATTGGGCTGTGCCTCATTTTGCTCCTCGCCACCTATTTGCGCTTCACCAATTTGCCCAATAATCCCGCATGGTATACCGATGAAGGCACACATCTGAGCATTGCCCATCACCTCTTGCGCGGAGAAGTCCGCTATTTCGCTGTCACCGATTCGATGCTCGTTTTTGCCCGACCACCGCTATTTCATGCGTGTTTGGCAGTCCTCAGCGCCATTTTTGGTGAAGGCATAGCCACCCTGCGCGGTTTTACGGCAGGTTTGGGAGTGCTATCGGTATTGTTGCTCTTTTTGTTGATAAAGACCTTTTCGCGTCATCCGATTTTTCCGCTTTGGGGGGCGTTTTTGTTGGCGATTTATCCTCAAGCCATCCTCTATTCTCGTTTTGGATTTAGTTATGCCTTGCTCACACCACTTATTTTGTTGATATGCCTGTTTCTGACCCGTTTTATCCAAACAGGGCGCTGGAATGGGGTGGCTCTGGCGGGCATTTTGGCGGGGATAGGGTTGTTGGGGGATATTATGATGGGGGCAATCATCGGCGTGGTGGCGCTGATTGTTTTTTTCAAATCGCCCAAAATGCTGGTGTGGCTTGTGCCTGTGATGGCGCTTCCTTTTGGGATTTATACGGGCATAATGCTCATGTCTCATCCTGATGCCTTTTTATTTGACCTGAATTTCACGCTCAATCGGTTGGGCGGAATTCCTATCACCAAGCAAGTAACTACTATCGCAGAAAATTTCACCATGCTCCTCTCGACAGATTTATGGTTTCCCTTGGGGATTGTGGGTATTTTTCTCATCCAACCCCCTGCTTTACGGGTGGTGAGCGCGTGCTTGGTGTTGTTGCCCATCGTCATCATTGGGCGTACTGTGGCACTTTTTCACCTGAGCCTCTATTATATGAGTCCGTTGTTCCCCTTGATAATATTGGGTGTGGCGACCCTCACCGCACAAGGGGCGACCATGCTCATGACAAGCCTCATGCCGATGATACCTGACTTGCAGGTCATCAAAAAAATGCCCACATGGACACATCGGCTGATGGCGGGTGCGGTATGTGTGGCACTCATCGGCGCACCGCTTTGGTATAGCGCCCACTATATGGTGAATGGCATCAATACCCGTATTCCCACCGCCATAGACCCCTTTTTGGTGGATGGCGCAGATGGGGAGGCGGTTGTCGCATTTTTTCAATCTGTCCCAACCGAAAACAGGCTCATCCTTGCCTCACCGAGTATCGGTTGGGCGCTGGAAATAGCGACATCGGCACAAGTCGCAGATTGGCAAATGCACGTTGCTTATATCGGCTACGATGCTATCCATCTGCCCTATAATTTGCCCCATGACCGTTATGCCTTCATCCCCACAGCAGACCGCGCCGATTATATTGTGGTGGATAATATTTGGCGCAATTGGGGGAATTTTCATGTGCCAGAGGCATTGGTGTTATATAACACGGTTATTGCGGAGTGGGATTTGGTGTTTGAATCGGGGACATTGGCGGTATACGGGCGACCATGATGGATATGGGGGCATATAAGGGCGATATAAAAATTTTTAATCTATGGCGGATATACGCGCTTCACGCTAATCCGCCAGTACAATTTTGCTTATTTTTATCGTAAAAAATCGGTAGAATTGTAGGGGCATGATATATCATGCCCGATTTTTATCTATGGTTATGGAGGGCTTGCCATGGCAAGCCCTGAACTTTGGCATTATGAACAGCCTGTGAGAGTTTCACAGGCTGTTTTTTGATATAAAAAAGTGAAAAATAACAATAAAACAGCTTATCCGTTGGTAGCGGAGTAGGCAGAATTGTTTAAACCGACTTTATCAGGCG
>JANRKU010000001.1:0-4752 GCA_033763335.1 bacterium | reverse complement strand
TATTCTGTGGCTGACATACGCACTTGCGTGCTAGTCAGCCATTACAATCCTGCCTATTTTGAAGGATGTAATGGCTGTACTAGAGGCTTTAGCCTCGTATGTCAGCCACAAAAAATAATCCGTATTAAAAAACTAACTTGCTTCAGCGCCTGCCGTATCATAGAAATTTGCCCATTTTTATTACACCGATTTTCAAATATGAATTGTTTCGTGCAGTGAACCAAATTGGAGAGGGGGCAGGGGGTGAGGTAAAAGAGAGATTTTGCCCTATTTTTTGCTCACCCCTTATGGTGTGATAAAATAACGACCACGATTTACAATACGGAAAAAAACATCATGATGCGGTATTTGCTCATCCCCCTAAAACCCCTCACCATTAGCCGACTCCGCCAAAGTGCGTATGGGGCGTTGGTGGGGGTTATCATCGGCATTTTTTTACTCATTATTTGGGTGGGCGGGCTATTTGCCCAAACCCGCTTGGGTGCTATCAACCCCTATTATGTCCCATCCCAGACCAGTGGGCAGGCGGTCATTGTCGCCATAGATAACGCCAGCCTCGCCACCTATGGACGTAGCCCCAGTGAATGGTCGCGGGCGCATTTTGCCGACTTTTTGACCCTCATCAGCGAGGCAGGGGCGCGGGCGGTGGGCTTCGATTTGCTTTTTTCAGAAGAAACCGCCGATGACGAGCAATTCATCACCGCCATCACCAACGCCCGCCAAAGTGAGGCACGTACCCGCGTGATTATGCCCATGGTCGGCTTGAATACCGCCCAACAGATTACCCCCCAAGCGATTCATTATGGCGATGTCCTCGCGCCACATCATCATTTTTTAGACGTAATAGACAATACAGGCTTTGTGAATGTGTATCCCGATGCCGATAACACCATCCGTCGCCAACTCTCGCAAGTGCGCTATGCCTGTACTGTGGATGAGTGTCCAGAAGCCTTCACGACAGGCTATGGTTTTAGCATTGCCTTGTATCTCGCCTATCTGCGAATTCCCGCCAGCGCCATCCCCCAAGTGATGACGAGTGGTGATGGGGTGCTATCTGTCACAGCAGACCGTCAGCTCGCGGTGGATAGCAACGGGTTATGGATGCCCAATTATTTTAGTGCGCCCACGGTTGATAACACCAGCACCTTCACGGTGGTGTCGTTTGTGGATGTGCTAGAAGGGCGCGTAGACCCCGCCATTTTTGCCGATAAAGCCGTTTTGGTGGGTATGATGAACAGCACAGGCATAACGGATGTGTATAGCGTCCCCACCAGCGAGGGTGGCTCACGCATGGCAGGCGTAGAAATCCACGCCAACGCCTTTGAATCCCTGCTCCGCAATGTGTCATTTACAGAGCAATCCAATATCAGCCAAGCGGTGATGATTATGGGATTGGCAATCCTGTTTGGGATGCTCTATGCCCAATTGCGCTGGTGGTGGATGTTGTTGGTGGGCGCGGCGGCGGTAGTGATATGGGCGGTTGCCATGATTACCCGCTTTGATATGACCCGCGAAATGGTCAACCTGTTCCATAGCACTTTGGCGATTGCCTTGCCGATTTTTGGCAATCAGATGGTGGATATTGTCACAGAAACCATCCGCAGACAACGCACAGAGGCGCAACTTTTTGCAGAAAAAGAAATATCCGCCTTGCGCTTGCAGGTCATAGCCGAAAAAGACCAGCAAAATGTCATGCTAGAAGAATTGAGTACCCTCAAAACGCGCATGATACGCATGGCAAGCCACGACCTCAAAAATCCGTTGGGGATTGTCATCACCTATGGCTCGCTCATCCAAGAAGATGTAAAAGCCGACCCCACGGTGATGAGCGCCGACCATGCCCGTTTTGTGGATGCGATGGTCAAAAGTGGTCATGATATGTTGCATATTATTGAAGAAATTCTCAATTTGGAGCAATTGCGCTCTGGCAACATCAAAAAAGATTCGCTGTCGTTTGGATTTTTGGTGAAAGAAGTGGTGGAACGCAATCAGATGGCTGTCTTGGAAAAAAATCAGACCATCACCTTCACCAATCCGCCCGATTTGCCATTGGTCATGGGCGACTATCGGCAACTGTTTCAGGGAATTACCAATTTAATTGGGAATGCGGTAAAATATACGCCAGAAAACGGAAAAATTGAGGTGAGGCTGTCTCAGCAGGGCAACATGGTGCGCTTTGAAGTACAAGATAACGGCTATGGCATGTCTGAGGAGGGGCAAAAACACCTTTTCCAAGAATTTTATCGGGTAAGAAGCGCGGCAACAGCGCATATACAAGGAACAGGCTTGGGTCTGAGCCTTGTGAAAGCGGTGATTGAAGCACACGGTGGCAAAATTTGGGTGGTCAGCAAAGAGGGTGTTGGTAGCACATTTTTTGTCGAATTACCCATATTTGAAGGGACACTAGATGATGAATAAACTGGTGCTATTGGCAGGGGTGATATGCCTTATCATCGCCATTAGCCAAGCCCAAACCGATTACGCCGCCCTCCTGCGTGTGGAGCGTGATGGGGTAGAAATTTTACGCGCCAATACACAGGTATGGATAAGCCTGCCTGTGGGTGCAGAGACCCCTTTTGGTGTTGGGGATACCGTCCGCACCGATTTTTTTGGACGGGCATGGATTACCTTTTTGGATGATACCGTCGCATTCGTCTTGCCCACCAGCCAACTGACCCTCGCCGATTTTTCTGTGGATGAAGACCAAGCGGCGGGGGTGCATATCACCCAACTGGGACGGATTATTTACGAAATCCCCGATATGACCCCGTTTGCCGATTTTCGGATTATCACCCCACACCTGCATCTCATCACCCCCGCCGAGCATTTCGCGGTGCAAACCACCGAAGATAGCACATGGGTGGTGGTGGCAAGTGGTGAGGCGCTGGTGACAGATGAGACCGAAAATTTGCAAACCAGCCTGCGGATTGGGGAAGGGGTGGGTGTGCGTGCCACCGAAGCCGATTTTTCCCCGCCCATCCCGCTCGAATATCCGACCACCTTCGCCCAATTGGATGGCAAAATTGACGGCTGTGCGGGTGTGATTGACCCGCGTAACCGCGAAAATTTGAATGTCCGTGTTGGACCCACCCGCAACTATGACGTGATAGGCACATTTGCGCGTGGGGACGTGGTGCAACTGATGGGGCAGTCGCCCAATGGGGAACGCTATCGGGTGGTGTATAAAAGTCATTTCGGCTGGATTTTGGCGTTAGAAGTGCGTAATGCGTGCGATAACCTGCCCGTCTACGACTATAACACGCTAGAACGGCAATATGGCGTGATTGCGCCGAGTGAGGATGAATTGCGCTTGTTGGTGCCATTTTTTGGATTACCAGAGCAAGACGACTGGTTTTATTATGGCTGTGACGAAGATTGTTAAAAAATTAGCCCCTATCCCCATAGGACACGATATATCGTGTCCCTACTTCATGGGCGGATTTGTAGGGGCTTGCCATGGCAAGCCCTTACGCCCCATTTTATGCAAAGGGGTTGGGGTGGGGATAAAAATCTTAAATTTATGGGTGAACTAAAAAACGGGCATTGCTTAAAAATTGGAGATGAGAAAATGACGATGTTAACAGTAGAAGATGCACATGCGTATTATGGCAAAATCCACGCGCTAAAAGGCGTGTCTATCACCGTCAATGAAGGCGAAGTGGTGACGCTCATCGGCGGGAACGGCGCGGGTAAAACCACAACCCTCAATACCATCTGTGGGATTCTCCCCGCCGCACAAGGCAAAATTTCCTTTATGGGGCAATCTATCACAGGGATGCCCGCCCATAAAATTGTGGGATTGGGCATTGTGCAATCGCCAGAGGGACGAAAAATCTTTAAGCGCATGACCGTTTTAGAAAATTTGCAATTGGGTGCATTCCAACGCACCGATGCGGCGGGGATTGCCAGCGACCTAGAGTATGTGTTTGAACGGTTTCCGCGCCTAAAAGAACGCGAAAAACAACATGGTGGCACATTAAGCGGTGGCGAACAACAAATGTTGGCGATAGGTCGGGCGCTCATGGCGCGTCCCAAGCTGTTATTGCTCGATGAACCGTCTATGGGGCTTGCGCCATTGCTCGTCCAAGCCATTTTTGATGTGATTGTCTATTTGAATAAAAATAACGGCACGACCATTTTGTTGGTGGAACAAAATGCGCGGATGGCGTTGCAGGTCGCGCATCGTGGCTATGTGTTGCAATCGGGGTATATCACCCATAGCGATAGTGCCAGTGTCTTGGCACATGACCCCTCTATCATCGAAGCGTATCTCGGCGGACACTAAAATATCACCCACTCCCCCTTTTTTAGCATAAAGAAGGGGGAAATCCCCATTTTTTATACCCCTCTATATCATTTTTTGCCCACCATCCCCGCCCAATACGATTTTTTTGGCGCGGGATATGTGCTTTTAGTCACCAAAATAGAAGCTGTACGGGCGGATTAGAGACTTCAACCTCGTATAGCCGCCCTATGCTGATGCAAAAATAGATACCCAACTATGTAACGTATATGTTACATACAAGACAAAAATTCTATAGTGGGATACTATCTGCTTCTTCTGATAAATTGCCTATGCAACGATTCAAAATAGGAGTGATGTACGGGCTTGCCATGGCAAGCCCTGTCGTAATGATAAAGACGGTTTCTGATGCCTAACTATGTAACGTATATGTTACATACAAGACAAAAATTCTATAGCGAGTCGCTATCCCGTTTTTTGATAGATAACCCCTCTGGGCGGAAAATATC